>VBNZ01000020.1:7740-11274 GCA_005877675.1 Gammaproteobacteria bacterium | reverse complement strand
CCTGTACTGGTACACGGTCGAGTTCGGCCTGATCAAGCAGGACGACGGCCTGCGCATCTACGGTTCCGGCATCGTCTCGTCCAAGGGCGAATCGATCTATTGTCTCGAATCGCCCGCACCGAACCGCATCGGCTTCGATTTGCAACGCATCATGCGCACGCGCTACCGCATCGACACGTATCAGAAGACCTATTTCGTGATCGACAGCTTCGAGCAGCTGATGCGTGCGACCGAGCCCGACTTCACGCCCTACTACGCCAAACTCGCGGCGCAGGAATCGATCCCCGCCGGCACCGTATTGCAAAACGATTTTGTATACACACGCGGTACGGGCGAGGGATGGGCGAAGGACGGCGACGTCTAGCTTTTCTCTGCTTTAGCCTTCTGCTCAGCGATAAACGCATCGATGCGCTGCTCCAGCAGCGGCAGCGGTACCGAGCCGAGTTCGAGGACCGCGTCGTGGAACGCGCGGATATCGAACCTCGTGCCAAGTTCTTTCTCGGCGCGCGCGCGCAGTTCGACGATCTTGATCTCGCCGAGTTTGTAACTCAGCGCCTGACCGGGCCAGGAGATGTAGCGGTCGACTTCGGTTTCGACCTCGTGTTGGCTTAATGCGGTGTGGCTCGCTAGATAGTCGATCGCCTTTGCGCGCGTCCAGCCCTCGTGGTGCACCCCGGTGTCGATCACGAGGCGCGCCGCACGCCACATCTCGTAGCTCAGGCGGCCGAAGTCGTCATACGGCGTCTGATAAATGCCCATTTCCTTGCCGAGTTTTTCGCAGTACAGCGCCCAGCCCTCGCCGTAGGCAGAGATGTAGTTTTTCGTGCGGAATTCGGGCTGCGCCTTGGACTCGTACGTAAGCGCCCCCTGCAACGCATGGCCGGGTGCCGATTCGTGCAAGGTCAAAGCGGTAAGATTGAACAGGGGGCGCGAAGGCAAATCGTAGGTGTTCAGCCAATACGTTTGCCGACCGCCGCGGCCTGCTGTCCAGAAAGGCGCGAGCGAAGGCGGCACAGGCTCAATCCCGAAACGGCCACGCGGCAGGAGGCCGAAATAGTCCTTCAATTTGGCGTCAACGCGCTTGGCGATCCACGACGCGCGCATCAGCAATTCCTCCGGCGTCTTCGCGTAGAACTGCGGATCGCTGCGCAGGAATTTCTGGAAAGCGGGGAAGTCGCCCTTGAATCCGATCTGCTGCATCACCTCGCGCATCTGTGCTTCGATGCGTGCGACCTCTTTCAAACCAATTTCATGGATCGTTTCGGGATCGAGATCAAGCGTGGTGTATTCGCGGATTTGCTGACGATAAAACGCCTTGCCGTCGGGCAGCGCTTCGGCAGCGAGCGTGGTACGCGCGTGCGGCAGGTACTCGTCGCGGAAAAATTTAAGCAGCTTGGCGTAGGCCGGCACGACGCGTTCGCGGATCGCTTTCGCGCAGTCTGCGCGCAACGCGGCTTGCTCGTCGGCGGCAATCGTTGACGGCAGTTTCGCGAAGGGTTTGTAGAAGTCGCTGTCTTCCGTCTTCGCGCTGCGTGTGAAGATCGCGATCGATTCATCGCGCCCATCGAGCACCGCGCGTGGCACGGTAAAGCCGCGCTTCAACCCCGCGCGCATATTGGCGGTCTGCTGGTCGAAGTAGCGCGGCACGTCGTTGAGGCGCGCTATGTAGTTGCGCGCGGCGGCCGCGCTTTTCAGCGGCCGGTCGGCCATGAAACGCAGGCTGGTCCAGAACTGCGTGTCGCTGTTGAGCGGCATTTCGTAATCGCGGAAGCGCACGCCCGCGGCGAGATTCTCGACCTGCGGTTTGTACACCGCGAAATTGACACGGTTTGCTGCGGACAATTGCTTGGGGTCAATCGCCTCGAGTTGCTTGAGCACGCCGTCCCAATATTTCAGGCGCGCGGTCTGCGCGGTAGGACCGACATCGGGCAAGCGCGTGTCTGCGTCCGCCGATTCGCGATCCTCGTCGTCGCGGCCTGGAAACTGCGCCTCGCGCCACGTCCATTCCGCCTTGTACAGCGCTTCGAAGCGCTGGTCGGCGGACGCGCCGTGATCCTGCGCGTGGACGAGCGCGGCACCGAGTGCGGCGACGCAGAACAGAATGATCCGGGCGTAATTCATAGGCACCTCGAAAAACCGTAGCGAGCGAAGAGAATTTGCGTGTCGCCGGAGCGCAGGAACCGGAGTGTACTTTGATGTACATGAGGATTACTCGCCGCACCCGCGGCTCGCCCTTCGGGCCATTCGCTACGCGAATGTTCGCTTCGGCATCCTGCCTCCGCAGTCCGAGCACCGCCGGCGCGCAAATTGTCGAGCGCAGTAGGTTTTTCGAAGTGCCTCATGTGCGGCTCCTCGGCAGACAGGAGCGCATGATCGCATCGAATCGCAGCGCTTGCAGTGCCGGAAGTCGTATCGCGCGCGCCAGCGGGCGCGTCAGTAGTCGAGCACGTCCGCGCCTGCGCCGGCGGCGCGCAGATAGCCGGCGAGTCCGCGCTCGGGCGTTTCGGTGAAGGTTTCGCCACTGGCTTCGAACGCGGCGATGCGGTCGGGACGGAAGCTGCGGTAGTCGCAGCGCAGCCGGCACCAGGCGCCGAGTGTCCATTTGCCGCCCCAGAACGCGAGGCACAATGGTTCGATCTCGCGCGCGCTGGTGCGTTCGGCTTCGTCGCGGTAGTCCAGCCGCAGAACTTGATGCTGCGCGATCGCCTCGTGCAAGCGATCGATGCGGCGCGATTCAGCCTCGCGTCCGCGCGTGGGCGCGAAGATGCGCGAGCGCAACGCGCGCTGGCGCAGTTCCGGCGGCAGCACCGCCTCGATCTTGAGCAGCGCCGTGCGCGCGCCCTGCGCGAGGCGCTCGCCGGCGAACGCGCGCACGAAGCGCGAGCCGACGACGAGCGATTCGAGTTCCTCGGCGGTGAACATCAGCGGCGGGATATCCGAACCCTTGCGCAGCATGTAGCCGACGCCTGCCTCGCCTTCGATCGGCACACCGCAGACCTGCAGATCGGCGACATCGCGATACACCGTGCGCAGCGAAACATTGAGCGTCTCCGCGAGACGGCGCGCGGGCAGCGCAGTACGCCGCCCGCGCAAGGCATGGATGATCAGAAATAGACGGTCGGCGCGGCGCATCCCTCCATGATAGCGCCGCGCCGAATTGTCCTGGCGCTACACCTGTGAGAACAAGCCGACACGATTGCCTTCGCTGTCGATGATCTGCGCGAAGTAGCCGATGCCCTGCGGCAGTTCGGTACGCGGCACCACCGTATCGCCGCCGTGTTGCGCGACGCGCGCGAGCACCGGCTGCACATCATCGACGTGCAGATAGACAATGCTGCCGTGCACCGACGGCTCGCTATGCTCGCTCGCAATCAGCGCGCCGCGCGAGTTGGGCTTTTCGCCACCGGGGAATACCGCCATCGTGCCGCCACCGAAATCCTGACGCGCGAGGGCGACGCCCAGGATGCTTTCGTAGAATTTCTGCGCGCGGCCGAGGTCATTCGTCGGAATCTCGAACCAAGCCGGTACGTTGGG
>VBNZ01000020.1:2581-7708 GCA_005877675.1 Gammaproteobacteria bacterium | reverse complement strand
GGATGTATGTGCGCTGTGCACGCAGCGAACTATGCGCGTGGCCTGCTGCCAGCCTCGTGTCAGCAGTGTCGCCCATGCGCAGACTGGCGCGCTGCCGCGCAAGCCGCGACAATGCGCACTGCTCCGTCCATTCGATCGATCGTCCATGACTGCTGCCGCACCCGTCGCCAAACCCGTATCGCTCGGCCAGTTCCTGATTCAGGCCGAACGCGAAGCGCATCCGCTCGATGCCAATCTGCGCCAGCTCGTCACGATCGTTGCGCGTGCGTGCAAGCAGATTTCGATCGCGGTCGGCAAGGGCGCGCTCGGCGGGGTGCTCGGTTCCGCCGGCACCGAGAATGTACAAGGCGAGGTGCAGAAGAAGCTCGACGTGTTGTCGAACAATATCCTGCTCGAAGCGAACGAATGGGGCGGCAACCTGGCCGGCATGGCTTCCGAGGAAATGGAACAGTTCTTCCCGATTCCGGCCAACTATCCGAAGGGCGAATACCTGCTCGTGTTCGATCCGCTCGGTGGCTCGTCGAACATCGACGTGAACATTTCGGTCGGCACGATTTTCTCGGTGCTGCGTTGTCCCGCGGGCGTCGCCGAGCCCGACGAGACGTCCTTCCTGCAAGCGGGTACGCAACAGGTCGCCGCCGGCTACGCGGTGTACGGCTCGAGTACGGTGCTGGTGCTGACGCTCGGCGACGGCGTGCATGCGTTCACCCTCGACCGCGAACTCGGCAGCTTCGTGCTGACCCAGAGTCGCATGCGCATTCCCGAGGAAACGCGCGAATTCGCGATCAATATGTCGAATCAGCGGCATTGGGAAAAGCCGATGCAGCGCTATATCGACGAACTGCTCGCGGGCAAGACCGGCCCGCGCGGAGTCGATTTCAATATGCGCTGGGTCGCGTCCATGGTGGCCGACGTGCACCGCATCCTCACGCGCGGCGGCATCTTCATCTATCCGCGCGATATGAAGGACCCGAAAGCGCCGGGCAAGCTGCGCCTGATGTACGAGGCCAATCCGATGGCGCTGATCGTCGAACAGGCCGGCGGCGCGGCGACGACCGGCCTCGAACGAAACTGCATCAGCGCGTGCCGGTATTTCTGGGGTCGAAGAACGAAGTCGAGCGCGCGACGCGTTATCACCGCGAGGCGATGCCGACGTGAGTGTTATCGCACCGCTCGATCCTGCGCGCGACGGCGTGCCGGACTTCGTCGAGGTCTACGACAACGTGGTCGACGCGGCCAGCTGCAAGGCCCTGATCGAGCGTTATCACGCGAGCACGCGCATCGCGCGCGGCGCGATGGGCGGCGGCGTCGACACCAACATGAAGAACAGCTGGGACATCACGATCAGCGAAGACGCGAGCTGGGCCGATGCCGAAGGCGCGCTCAATCAGGCAATGCTGCGCTGCCTGCTCGATTATCTGCGCAAGTATCCGTACACGATCCTCGGGCCGGTGTGGCTCAAGATGCGCGATCCCGCGACCGGCGCGCAGACGATGCTCGATCCGCACAGCCTTGCCGCGCTCGACGATATGCGCCTGCAGGCGCTCGTGATGAAAGCGTTCCGCCCCGGGCGCATCAATATCCAGCGCTATATCGCCGATCAGGGCGGCTATCCGCGCTGGCATTGCGAGGTGTACCCGGAACCGGGTTCGCGCGAAACGCTCAGTCGTACGCTGCTGTGGACGCTGTATCTCAACGAGGAATTCGATGAGGGCGAAACCGAGTTCTACCACCAGTGCCGCAAGATCAAACCGAAGACCGGTTCACTGCTGATCGCGCCCGCGGTGTTCACGCACACGCATCGCGGCAATATGCCCAAGCGCGGCGACAAGTACATCGCGACCTCATGGGTATTGTTCCAGACGCCCGAGGCCCTGTACGGCAATCCGCCGCCAGCCTCAACTGCCGCGAAGCAGTAGCTGGTACGCCGGATTCCCGCTCTCGTCGCGATACGCATAGCCGAGCCGCGCGAGGAATTGATCGAACGCGGCGCGATCGGCCTGCGGCACCTGGATGCCGACCAGGATGCGGCCGTAGTCGGCGCCGTGATTGCGGTAGTGAAACAGACTGATATTCCATGCCGGATCGAGCGCGTCGAGAAAACGTACGAGCGCGCCCGGGCGTTCCGGAAAATCGAAGCGATATAAGAGCTCGTCCTGGGCCAGATCGGCGCGGCCGCCGATCATGTAGCGCAGATGCAGCTTGGCCAGCTCATCGTGGGTCAGATCGAGCACGCCGAAGCCACCTGCGGCGATCGCCGTAGAGATTTGCGCAGGCTCATCGCGATCGCGCGTCTGGATGCCGACGAACAGCCGCGCCTGCTTCGGATCGCTGATGCGGTAGTTGAATTCGGTGATGCTGCGCCCACCGAGCAGGGCGCAGAAGCGGCGGAAGCTGCCGCGCTCCTCCGGAATCGTCACTGCAAACAGCGCTTCGCGCGCCTCGCCGACTTCGGCGCGCTCCGCGACGAAACGCAGGCGATCGAAATTGAGGTTCGCGCCGCTCGCGATTGCGATCAGGGTCTGACCACGCAGGCCTTCGCGCTCGACGTACTGCTTCATGCCAGCGATCGCGAGCGCGCCCGCGGGCTCGAGCATGCTGCGCGTGTCGGCGAAGCCGTCCTTGATCGCGGCGCACAGCGCATCGGTATCGACGCGCAGGATCTCGTCGACGTGTGCGCGTGCGAGGCGCAAGGTTTCCTCGCCCGCGAGCTTGACCGCCGTGCCATCGGAAAAAAGGCCGACTTCGTCGAGTGCGACGCGCGACCCTTGCGCAAGCGAGCGCGCCATCGCATCGGAGTCCTCGGTCTGCACGCCGATGATCTTGATTTCGGGCCGCACGGATTTCGCATAGACCGCAACACCCGCGATCAGGCCGCCGCCGCCGATCGGCGCGAAGATCGCGTGGATCGGTCCCTGATGCTGGCGCAGGATTTCCATCGCGACCGTGCCCTGCCCCGCAATCACATCAGGATCATCGAACGGATGCACGAGCGTCAGACCGCGTTCGGCGCCGAGCTTCACCGCCGCGGCGTAGGCGTCCGAATACGACTCGCCCGCGAGTACGATTTCGACCGCGTCGCCGCCGTGCGCCTTGACCGCGTCGATTTTCACTTGCGGCGTCGTCACCGGCATCACGATCAGCGCGTTTACTCCAAGCTTGCGCGCCGCGAGCGCCACACCTTGCGCATGATTACCGGCTGATGCAGCGAACACCCCGCGCGCACGCGCTTCGTCGCTCAGCTGTGCCATCTTGTTGTAGGCGCCGCGCAGCTTGAACGAGAACACCGGTTGGTTGTCCTCGCGCTTCAAGTACACGTGATTGCCGAGCCGCGCGGACAGATTCGGCGCCGCATCGAGTTCGGTCTCGCGCGCCACGTCATAGACACGAGCAGTCAGGATGCGGCGTAGATAATCATTGGCGCTGGCGCTCATCGCCGCAGAATAACAGACTCGGTGTGCGGTTCGGCGTTCTAGACGGCTAAACGAACAGTTCGCCCTGCGGCGCAGGTGCGCTCGGCACGCGGAAGCGGCTCGTATCGAGCTGAATCGCACGCGTCTGGTTGATGCCATGTTTGCGGCAGGCCAGACGGAAGCGCTGGCGGATCAGTTCGGCGAATTCGCCCTCGCCGCGCATGCGTGAACCGAAGTTAGGATCGTTGTCGCGCCCGCCGCGCATCTGCCGGATCAGGCTCATCACGTGTTCGGCGCGTTCTGGCACGTTGAGGTCGAGCCATTCGCGGAACAGGTGCTTGATCTCGTACGGCAGGCGCACGACGGTGTAGCCGGCCGCGCGCGCGCCGGCCGCGGCGGTCGCTTCGACGATGCCTTCGATGTACTTGTCCGTAACCATCGGGATGATCGGCGCGACCATCGCGCCGCAGGGCACGCCGGCGTCGTTCAAGGCTGCGATCGCTTTGACGCGCCGATGCGGCGCACTCGCGCGGGGTTCGAGCGTCGACGCAAGGCGGTTATCGAGCGAAGTGATCGAAATGAAAATGTGTACAAGTCGCTTTTTTGCCAAATCCGCGAACAGATCAATATCGCGTTCGACCAGCGCGTTCTTGGTGACGATCGTGAATGGGTGATCGTGCTCGGCCAGCACCTCGATGATCGAACGCGTGATGCGGTAGCGCCGCTCGATCGGTTGATATGGGTCGGTATTCGCGCCGAGATTGATCGGCGAGCAGACATAGCCGGGTTTGGCCAGTTCCTTGCGCAGTAGCTCGGCCGCATTGGTCTTGGCGAACAGCTTGGTCTCGAAATCAAGACCCGCCGAGAGATTGAGATAACCGTGCGAGGGCCGCGCATAGCAATAGATGCAGCCATGTTCGCAGCCGCGATAAGTATTGATCGATTGGGTGAAGTGGATGTCAGGCGAATCGTTGCGACTGATGATCGATCGCGCACGCTCCTCGGTCACGGTCGTGTCGGGACGCGGTGCCGGTTCGCTTTCGGCCTCCCAACCGTCGTCCTCGCGCGTACGCATGCGCGACTCAAAGCGTCCTTCCGGGTTCGACGGTGCGCCGCGGCCCTTGATGCGCGCCGGTATATCGAGACGATCGGCAAAGTCGGGTTTGCGCTCGCGTTGCATAACGTGATTATGCGCCCGCGCAGTCTCAGCATTTGCGATTGACCGCGTTCATTCCGCGTCTGGCTCGCGCGAATCGGGCGACGAGGAAGCCAGGTTGAAATCGCGCAGACGGCAAGCAGTTTCAGCGGTAAATTCTGGCGCATGTGCGCCAGAGATTACGGCTGCAGCGAGTAGCTCGGTCGCGCGACGGGTGCGCCCACCCTTCAAGGACGAGCCACGAATCAATGCTTTGCGTACATCGCCATGACGTCGCGCCGCAGCGCGAGCTGACTGTCGCCGCGGCTGTAGAACATATGGCCGCCCGGATAATTTTTTACTTGCACGCGCGCGGGATCGCCCATCAGCGGCATCTGATCGACGATCAGTTTCGACGCCATGAACGGGCACGATAAATCGCCCCAGCCGTGCACGATCAGTACTTGCAGCTTTGGATCGATCGCGACCGACTGACGCAATTGCTGCACCGAGCCGCGTACCTCTTCCTGGCCGCGATCCCAGGCGCGATTCACTTCATAGCTGAGCGCGTTGTAGCGG
>VBNZ01000020.1:1965-2492 GCA_005877675.1 Gammaproteobacteria bacterium | reverse complement strand
ACGGATCCCACTCGGTCACATTGGCATCGTAGCGGCTGCCGAGCTTGCCCTCGTTGCGGAACACTTCGCGCAGGAAAGCCTGCGTTTCGAGGCGTCCACCGGCGCGACGTACAAAGGCGGCATCGAGGCCTGATAATTCCGTCACGCGTTTGACGATGCGCTCGATTGCCTGCGGATCGGAGCGGCCCTTCAAAATATCGGTGACGTAATCGCCTCGCGTGTATTCGACGATCTGGTTCATCGTCGCCTCGGTCAGCTTGCTCTGTCGCTCGAGGTTCGCGGCGGAGATGGTCGGCAGCGTCAACATCCACGGCAGCGGCGAAAGATCGCCGTTGTCGTATGCGCTCGGCTCGAGATAAGGCGACACGAGCACGATCCCGTTCATCGCGACACCAAGCCGCGTCTGCAGGAAATGCGTGATGCGCGGGCCGCGGAAACCGCCATAGCTTTCGCCGGCGAGATACTTGCGCGACATCAGGCGGTTGTTCTTGACCAGCCAGTCGTAGACGATGCGCGACAGGTATTCG
>VBNZ01000020.1:0-1803 GCA_005877675.1 Gammaproteobacteria bacterium | reverse complement strand
CGGACTGTTGCCTTCAGCTCCGAACTGCACGCGCTTGGGACCGAGCGCGCCGAGATTCAGATACACCGACGAGGCGCCCGGTCCGCCATTGAGCGCAAATGTGACCGGCCGATTCGCGCCGGGCACGGTATAGGCGATGTACATCACATCGGCAATCGTCTTGCCCTTTTCATCGAGCACGGGCAGCGAGCCGACTGTCGCGTCGTAGGCTATGGTCCTGCCGCCGACCACGGTGGTCTGGTGCACAGCCTTGTCGGCCGGGAACGGCGGCAGCTTGAGTTCGTCGGATTTGCCTTCGGCCTTGGCGTCCTTGCTTTCCTTTGCGCCTTCTTTATCAGCCGCAAAAACAGGCGTGATCGCAAGGGCCGCGATCAGACTTGCGGCCAGAAGCGCCGCACGATTCAACTGCAACATGACGATCCCCGGTGTTCACGAACGAAGCGTGCAGCATAGCGCCCCCGCGCACCGCGCAGATATGCCGAAAGGGATGGTCTGCCGCCGCTGGCGGACTAGATCGGCAAGCGTGGCGGCACTGCCGGTTCGGGCGCCGTGCTCCCGCTCAGCCACCGCCAGGTGCGCGCGAGGAAGCGGAACAGCTTCGGCACGAGCCAGATCGTCAGCGCGGTAAACGCTGCGAGCAGCACAAGGAAGGCGAGCGGATGGTGAAACACCAGCCACAGCCCGCCGAGCAGCATGCCTTCCTCGCCGAAGCTTGCGATCCAATTACTGAACGGCTCGGGCGAGGTGTTGATCGCCGCACGCGTTCCGGCTTTGGCGAAATGCGTGCTGCCGGTGATCGCACCACCCAGCAGCGCAGCGACCATCTGCAGCGCCGGCGTCGAATCACCCATCGCGCCCCAGGCAAGCAACGCCCCGATCGGGATGCGGATGAAGGTGTGGATCGAATCCCAGACCGAATCGAAACCCGGCACCTTGTCGGCGAGGAATTCGGCGATGGTCATGATGCCGGACGCAACGAGTACCCAGTCGTGCTGCAGCACCAGCAGGTCGGTCGGCAGATGCACGTAACCCAGGCGGCCTAGTACACCGACTATGAAAACCGCGGCATACAGGCGGATGCCGCTGGCCCAGGACAGGCCCGCTGCCAGCGCGAGTTGCTGCAGGTGCTCCATGGAAGACCCTCCAACATCGAGGCGCCAGACGATGCAGCGCATTCTTGATAGGCGCGCGTGAACCGCCGATGATTACGGCGGCAAAAGCGCTGTTTTGACGCTATCGTAGCGGGGAGCA
Organism: Gammaproteobacteria bacterium; assembly: GCA_005877675.1. Classification (GTDB taxonomy): domain Bacteria; phylum Pseudomonadota; class Gammaproteobacteria; order Xanthomonadales; family Rhodanobacteraceae; genus Rudaea. Next base: position 552 of record VBNZ01000020.1, on the reverse strand, counting down.
TACGCTTGCCCGCGCAGTGGCGCGACGGCGGTGCTTAGTTGGAGGGATGTATGCGTTGGCTTCTGTTACTAGTGACGCTGATCGGATTTTTCGTCGCGTTCACGACCAATTCGCCGGGTATCCTCGGCGTGGGGTTGCTGCTCGGCCTGGGCGGCGCGTTCGGCTTCGTGTTTTCGCTTGCCGCTTCGCGTATTGCGGCGAACGCGCAGCCCGAGGTCACGCTGATCGCCGACCCTGAAGTAAATGCGCTGCGCAAACGCAAGCTGCAGGAGCTGGGCCGAAACGTCGCCACCTCGGCGACGTCATCGTTGCCCTCTATCGAGGAAGACCCCTAACCTTATTTTAACGTCGCACGAAAATTCATCCCGCAGAATCGGCTGCGGTCGCTTCGATCGTCCTGAGTGAGGAGCAAGGCATGGGACTGCTGGTTTTTCTGATCGTGGGTGCGATTGCCGGCTGGCTTGCCGGCGTAGTGGTCAAGGGCGGCGGCTTCGGACTGCTCGGAGATATCGTTGTTGGTATCGTCGGTGGTCTGATCGCTGGCTGGTTGTT
>VBNZ01000019.1 GCA_005877675.1 Gammaproteobacteria bacterium | reverse complement strand
TCACATTGACATTGAAACAGATGACATTCCCGCTGAGGTAGCACGTCTAGAAGCTCTGGGCGCGCATGCTGTCGATCGTCTGGAACGCTGGGTGGTGATGCAGGCCCCGACGGGGCAGAGATTCTGCGTTGTACGAGTTCAGCGCCCTGGATTTCCCAAGAACGCCACACGCTGGGATTGAGGAGTTCTTGCAATGAACGCGGCACCCAACACTCAAGCGTCCGTCTATCCGCGCCGGCGTTAAGTTGCCGCGCAGCGGTCAACTTCAACGGCGGCAGTTATTGCTGCAGCGAAGCTGTCAGCAATAACCTTTATTTGACCTGCGTCAGCATCCACTCAACGGTTGCTTTCACTTGCTCATTGGTCAGCGAAGGATTACCACCCTTCGCCGGCATCATGCCTTTCGTGCCGGTAAAGCCATCCACCGCATGCTTGACCAGGGTATCGACGCCCTGCGCCACGCGCGGCGCCCACGCCGCCTTGTCGGTGATGACCGGTGCGCCGGTCGCGGCATTGGTGTGGCAGGTCTGGCACAGGTTGCCGAAGATGGTTTTGCCGTCGAGCGTGCCGCCGTAGGCGACCTGCGCGGCTGCGGCTTTGGCCGCGGCCGCCTTGGCTTCCTCGAGCGCCGCGCGGCCGGTATCACCCGAATACACCCCGCCGATTGGCGCGACGCGCGCGGCGACTTCGTCGGCATGCGACGGATTGCTCGGCGGCGGATGCTTGTCGTACAGGTACAGCGCGAAGCCGATCAGCGCGAACATGACCACGACGAGGAAGCCGATCACCATGGAAAAGTGGCGGAGGAACGTGCGGTCGGTCGGGGTAATGGGGTTGGTCACGGGTTTTTCGCCCTGAATGGCTTGGCTTAAAGGTCGCGAATTATACCGGCGCCGGGGTTGGGGCGAAAGGCGCGCTCAGCACATCGCACCATTGACGCCGATCACCTGCCCATTGATATAGCCCGCCACATCCGAGCACAGGAACGCGATCAGCGCGGCAACTTCCTCGGGCGTGCCCGCGCGCGCGGCCGGCACCATTTGCTTGATCTGCGCCTTGTCGAACGCCGCATCGGCCATGCGCCCGGCGATCACCCCCGGCGCAATCACATTGACGGTTATGCCGCGCGAGGCCATTTCGCGCGCGAGCGACTTGGCCGCGCCGTGCAACGCCGCCTTGGCCGCGGCGTAATTGACCTGGCCGCGATTGCCGAGCACGGCCGCGACCGACGACAACGCGACGATGCGCCCGAACTTCGCGCGCGCCATCGGCAGCAGCAAGGGCTGTGTCGCATGGAAGAAACCATGCAGCGAAACGTCGATCACACGATGCCACTGCGTGTCGCTCATGCCTGCGAGCGGCGCATCGTCGTGGATGCCGGCGTTGTGCACGAGCAGGGTGATCGGCCCGGCGTCGAGCAGCGATTCGATCGCCGCGCGCGACGCGGTGCCATCCGTCAGATCGAACGTGACGACCTGCGCCTGTCCACCGGCCGCGACGATCTCGTCGACCAGCGCCTGCGCGCGCGACGCATTCGCATGCGCGTGCGCGTAGACGAGATGTCCTTGCGCGGCAAGCGCTCGGCAGATCGCCGAACCGATGTCGCCCGAGGCGCCCGTGACGAGTGCGCGGCGCGGCGCGGTAGCTGTTTTTTCGTCCATGCGGCATTCTTGCACACGCCTGCAGGATCAAGGAGCGCGCCATGTCCGAATACACCGCTGAAACCCTTTGGCAGCGCGGCGACGCGGCCTTCGTCGACAATCGCTACAGCCGCCGTCACACGCTGCGTTTCGATGGCGGTCTTGAAATACCGGGCTCTTCCTCGCCGCATGCGGTGCCCGCACCGATGTCCGATCCGGCCGCGGTCGATCCGGAGGAACTACTCGTCGCCGCGCTGTCGAGCTGCCATATGTTGTGGTTTCTGGCGCTGGCCGCACGCAAGAAATTCCGTGTCGACAGCTACGTCGATCACGCGATCGGTTCGATGCACAAGAATGCCGAAGGCAAGGTCGCAATGGCGCGCGTAGTACTCAAGCCAGAAGTGCATTTCTCCGGCGAACACCTGCCGACGCGTGCCGACCTCGACGCCTTGCACCATGAAGCGCATGAACTGTGCTACATCGCCAATTCGGTCAAGTCCGAGGTGGTGTGCGAGCCGGTGTACGTAGATGGCTAGACATCATTAGAAGGATTTTCAACCATGCTCAAGGAATATGCACGCAAGACCAATATCGGCGTCGGCTTCGGCGTGATCACGCAACTGATCGGCCGCGCGCTCGCCGAACAAGGCGACATGTTTTATCTCGGCGTCGCGATCGCGCTTGCCGGATTCTCGCTGTTCATCTGGGGCTGTGCCCAGTACGCGCGCGGCAAGGGGCACTCGCCCTGGTTTGGCGCACTCGGCCTGCTGAGTCTGCTCGGCCTGCTCGTGTTGTTCTTTCTGCCCGACCGTCACAAGCACGCATCATGAACGAACCGCTTTACACCATCCCTCTCGCGCAACGTCGCAAAGAGAACCTGCACATCGTGTTCTGGCTGATGAAGGACATCAGCTGGTGCCTGATGTGGCGCACGTTCGGCATGATCATGATCGTGCCGACGCTGGGCGCGGCGATCTGGATCACCTGGCGCGGTCGCGCGTTTGCGACCGACCTTGCGCACAATCTCGCGGTGGTGTTCTGGATCACCGCGAATGCGTGGTGGATGACGGCGGAGTTCTTCGACTTCGACGAAAAAATCCTCTGGCACGGCATCAGCGGCCGCCATTTCGCGCTGATTCCGTTCGCGATCGGCGCGGCGGTACTGCTCAAGCACTATCTGGGTGAATTCCTTGCCGCACGCATGGCGGGTTCCGGACGCGCCTGACGGCGCTCGATACTCAGCGCGTCATCACCGCGGCGCGGCCGTGCGCGAGCACGCGCCCGCGGTGCTCGACGCGGAATGCATACTGCCAACTGCCGCCACCATCGAGCAGCTTTTCGGCAAACACGTCGAGCGCGCCGGGCAAATCATCGATACGCGCGACCCGCAGCTCGACCGCGCGCAGCGACACCAGCATGCCCGGTGCAGCGCTCATGCCGTCGCGCTGCGCCAGCAAGCCACCGTGCACCGCCATCGCCTGCGCGCCGTATTCGCATAGATGCACGGCACGCAGCTGGCCGTCGCTGCGCAGCGGATTGTTTTGATCGCCATGCGACAGCGCGCTGAGATGGATATGCGCATCGTCCCACGCGATCACCGTGTCGAGCAGGCTCATCGAGCCATGATGCGGGATCAGGTGCTGCCAATCGGATTTTCCAAGCGGCGTCATTTGCGAGCGTTCCTCGCCATCACGATCGATAGACAAAAGTGGAACGCGACGCCGAGCGCGACCGTCGCGCCGATCGCGCGCAGCACCGGCACGCTCGAGGTCGCGAGCAGGCCGAACACGAGTACCGCGCTCGCGACGCAGACGACCGTCGCGTGCAGCGTGCGCCGCGCTTCGGCGGCATCATCGACACGGCGCTCGAAGAACAGCGCGTAATGCAGCCCGAGACCCGCGGCGAGCGTCAGCGCGACGAGATGGAACAAAGACAGCGACACGCCGCCCGCGCGCAGTGCCGCGAGCGCGGCGAGCGTCGCCAGCGACATCGGCGCTATCACATGCCAGGCGCGTGCGAGGTCGCGGAAGGCGAGCGCAACCGCAAGGGCGAGCAGTACGAGCGCAACGAGCAACGCCGCGCCGATGCGTGCGCGGTAGCTCGCCACCAGCGACTCGGACGCGGTCTTCAGATCGAGCAGATGCACGCGCCCTTGGGTTCGCTGCGCAATCGTCGCGAGCGCGGCGGGATCGTGCACGCCGGCTAGCGTGGCAAGACCGAGATAATGTTCATCGCGTTTGCTCAGCATCGCGGTCAGGCGCGCCCCGAGCGGCGCGGCCGCGAATGCCGCGTGCGTCAACGGCGGCAATGCGCGTGCAGCGGCGACATCGTCGAGAAACGGCGTGAATAGGTCGCTTGCGAATTCGCCGCCCTGTTGCGCCTGCGCCAGCGCAGCGGCGAGTGTCGCGCGATCGGGCAGCTGCGCCTGCCGCGCGCGCTGCGTGGCGAGACTCGGCAGGTAGCGGCTCGGCAGCTCGACATCGTCGACCTTGCCGTCGGCAATCCACTTTTCCACTTGCGCGGAAATCTGCTCCGATAAGCCCAGAACGCCATCAGCGTCCGACGCTTCGAGCACGAGCAGATAGCGCACGTCGGGTGCGCCCAGAGCGGCGCGCAGCTCGCCCTCGCGCTTAAGAAGTTCGGGCGGCAGCGGCGTCAGCGCGGCGAGATCGTTTTGCCACAGCGGCGTCGGCGCCAGCGCGATCAGACCGAGCGCGAGTGCGAACACGCTCCATGGCAACCAGCGCAGCGGCGGCAATGCGTCGAGCCAGAGACGAAAACGTTCAAGCCAGTGCGCGTCGGCGACATCGCGAAACTGTACCGGCAAGACTGCCGGCAGCAGCCAGCGCGTCGCCGCCCCCGCGACGATGAGGCCTGCGATCGTGAATGTCGCAAGCTGCTGCAGGCCCGCGACACCCGACGCGTAGAACGCGAGATATGCGATGCAGGCCGAGACGATCGCAAGACGCAGCAATGGCCATACGCCGGCGAGGCTCGCCTGCGCGCTCGCGCCGGCGCGACGGTGACTGAACAGGCGGATCGGATATTCCTGCGCGACGCCGAGCAGGGTGAAGCCGAACGCGAGCGTGATGCCGTGAATCGGCCCAAACACGAGTGCGGTTGCCGCGATGCCCGCGAGCGCGCCGCTGGCGATCGGCAAAGCTGCCAGCGCGACGAGGCGTGGGCTGCGATAGGCAACGAGCAGCAGCAGGATGAATCCCGCCGTACCGAGCGCCGACAGCCACTCGGCTTCCGCGCGCGTGCGCGCTGCGGCGACGACGCTGAAATAGCCGGGGCCACTGATCGTGAGCCGCACGGTTCCGTTGCCGGGCAGCCGCGCAAGCGCCGCGCGTAACGCATCGATCGCCGCGCTTTGCGCATTCGGATCGAAAGCGGCCGCGTGTGTTTCGACAAGCAACAGCGCATTACCGCTCTTGTCGCACCACACGCTATCGCACAATCGTGGCGTCTGCGCCGGTGTCCAGCGTTGCACCAGCGCGAGCACTTCGCCGGTCGGGTCGCGCGCGAGCAGCGGTTTGATCAGACTCGCGGCGGGCGAGGCGAGATCTTCGAGGCGTTGCTGCAGCTGATCGCGCAAATAGTCGGCGTCGAAGCGATTCGTATCGAGCGTCGGCGAGAGCAGGAAACGGTAGGGAAGCAGCTTGGGGTCGAGCGCGGCGACATCGGTCTCGCCGTTCAACACGCGCGCAAAATGCGCGTCACCCTGCAGCGCGTGCGCTAGATCGCGGCTCAGTCGCGCGCGCATCGCGTTGTTGTCGCCGCCCTCGATCGCGAGCATCAAAAGGCGTGATGCCGGCCCTTCGCCGATCTGATCGAGCAGCAATTTTTGATCGGCGTTTTGCGCCGGCGGCATAAAGCCGCGCAGATCGCTCGATACGACCAGTGTGCGCTGCGCGACGAACGCGAGTGCCGCGAGCGCGGCGAGCCACGCGATCAGGAGCGCAATGGCGCGCATCGACAACCTCAGCGATCCGCACCGCGGCACAGCACATCAAGTGCGCTCGCTGTCGGCGGATCGGCGAATTTGGCATCCGCGATCGCGCCCATGCGCATCACGCTCGCATCGCCATCGGCTTCATGCAGGCTCACGCAACGCACCGCGCTGTCACGCCCATCGACGATAAGTTCACGCAAATGCTTCGCCAGGTCGTGTGAGCGCGGCGTCAGCGTCAGCCGCCAAGCCGCATCGCGGCGGTCGAGTGAGAGCGTGAAGTAGCGATTCAATGCCGCCGCGTCGCCGCCAAGCAGCGCGCTGAAGCTTTCGAGCAGCGCCTCAAGCTCCGGCGCGCGTTCGAGTGAGAAACGCCGCGCGGATTTGCCTTCACGCTGCACCGTCACTTCGTCATTCGCAATCTGCGTCGTCTCGCGATACGGCGCGTCGACGCGTTTGCCAAGCACGCCGGCACCGCCGTAATGCAGTTCGCCGCGCAACTGCAGCGGCTTGCGCAGCACGTGGACGAAGCGCGTTTCGGCATACGGCGTATCCGACGGCACCGGCAGTTTGAGCTGCGCGATCAGCGCGGCCGCGTCCGCAGGCGGTGCTTCAGGCGACAGCGCGGTCGGCGTCGCCGCGAGCGCGAGGCTCGTCAGCAGGGCAATGCCAGAAATCATAGAAATTGAACCAATTGAAGGGCGCCATGCGCACGTAATGTTCCAGCCGCGCAGCATAGCGTTGCGCCCAGTTTTGCAGCGCGGCCGCGCGCGCGTTGCGCGGAATTTTTATACTTTCGCCGAGCGTCTCGAAATACAGTTCGTAGCGATTGCGCCCGCGATACAGGCCGACACCGAGCACGACCGGCATTTCGAGTGCCGACGCGATCAGGTACGGCGCCGCGGGAAACGTGGCGCGCTCGCCGAGGAATTCCGCATCGACAGTCAATTCGCCCGGGCGACTGCGGTCGCCGAGCAAGCCTATGACGCCGCCTTGCGCAGCCACGTCGCGTAGCGCGAGCGCGAGTCCGATCGGATCGGCGCCAGCCTCGATGATCTGTTCGGCGAAATCGGGATTAAGCGCATACAGCAGCGAGTTCAGCGCATGCGTCTGCTGCTGATCCATCACCACCTTGAGCACGACGCCGGTGTTGCCGTGCTTGAACGCGCGCAGCAATTCGAAACTGCCGACGTGTGCACCGAGCAGCAGCACGCCACGGCCACGCTCGATCTGCTGTTGCAGCTGGTCGAAACCATGCAGCACGATCTCGAAAGGCTTGAAACCCTGCAGCAAAAAAAACATGCGGTCGAGGATGGTCGAGGCAAACGCATGGATGTGCTTGAGCACGCCGAGCGCATTCGCCTGCGCCGGGGCGATGCGCGCGAGGTAGGCTTTCGACACACGCCGCTCGGGAACGCGACGTAAATAGAAATACAGCGAAATCGGATACAGGAACGGCCGCACGAAACCGCGTCCGAACACGCGCGCGGTTTCACGGATCAGCCAGATCGCAAAGCGGCCCCCGGCTTCGGGGCGGTGCTGCCATTTCATGCCGCACGCACCGTTTCGATCGTGCCACTGGCGGCGAGTCGCCCTTCGCTGACGAATTCGAACCGGTAGCGCTCGCTGTCCTCGCGCAGGGTCAGCGTCAGCGCTTGCAGCGGCAGGACCGGTGCAATGAACTTGGCCACGGTCAGTGCGGCGATGCGCCGTCCGCGCCAGCGCGACAGCGCTGCAGCGACACGATCGAGCAGCACCACGCCGGGCACTATCGGCTGGTCCGGAAAATGTCCGGGCAGGCTCGGATGATCGTCGCCGATCGTAAAATCCTCGTGATAGCTGACATCGCTGTTGTTGGCGTGTGCACTCGACATTGAAACGTCCTCGGTCCCCTGCCGCCTATGTTAGCGTAGCGACCGACGCAGGAGGGGTCGCTATTGACGCGTGCGCAGCATCGCCTCGCACCGACGACTCACGGAGCGGTCACGGACGGATGCAGAACCTGTGCAACGCAATCAGGTCGAGTCTGATCCTGGTTGCCGGCTGATCGCGTGCGCAGCATCGACCCCCGGCCGTGTCGGCGGATTGACTGGCGCGACTTCGTCGTCGAGCAAGCGCGGCCAGGCGTGCGCAACACGCAATAGAAAATCGGTGAAGCGCACATACGGTGCACTCGGCAACAACCAGCGTCGCAGCGCGAATTCCAGAACGAACAACAGCGCAACGCCGAGCGGCAGCGCCAGCGCAAACAGGCGCGCGCTCGGCAGCCAGGTGAACGCCGGCGCGACGCCGATGTATTCGAGCGCAACGAGCAAGGCGGCAACGAGGGCCCATAGCCCGAGCCAGACCGCCCAGAGCAGGGTCAGTCCGCGCGCGTAGGCGGTCATGGCGGGTTGCGCGGAAACTGCCTCGCCATCCACTATCGCCATCGCACGTGCGATCAGCGGGCGTCGATGCGCACGCAGACTGCGTGCGAATGTCCATGCGACCAGCGCACAAAACAACGCAGGCGCCGCAGCAACGGCGAGCGCCGCACCACAGGCGATTAGAAGACCCACGGTTGCGCAGGCCAATGCGATAACGCCGAAACGCAGCGCGCGTGGCGCCTGCCAGAGCAACAGGACGATGGCAAGACCGAACGCTGCCAGCGCGAGCCATTCATCCCGACGCAGGCGGCCAGCCAGAGCCAGAGCGACAACCAGCAGCCAAACCAGCACGCGCATGCGCGTATCAGCTTTGGCGTTGCTGTTCGATGTACACGGAGAGCGCGCGCAGGCTTCCGAAAATGCGCTTGTTGTCGGCGTTGTCCGAGCGCAACTGGAAACCGTAGCGCTTGGATATCGCGAGCGCCAGTTCGAGCGCGTCGATCGAATCCAGTCCGGTATCGGCACCGAACAGGGGTTTGTCCGGATCGATGTCGGCCGCTTGTAGGTGCTCGAGGTTGAGGCTCGCCACGATCAGCTGGGCGAGCTCCGCTTCGGCGGGCGTCTGGTTGCTCATGCTTTTTGGATACTCTGCGAAACGCGCGCTGCGCCTTGCCGGCAGCAGCGCCAAAGGGCGCGCAGTGTATCATGCAGCCTGCTCCCGATTGACCGCTGCCTGATGAGCTTGTCGCCCACCTCGGATATGGATTTCACGCGCGGCATGCTGCGCGAGGCGCTGCCCGCGCCGCGTATGGCATTCGTCGAGGCGCCGGCGAATGGTGCCGCGCTCGATGCGCTGTTGGCGGAGTCCGACGTGCTCGCGGTGTTCGGCTTCGGCGCGGCCGCGCCGGCATGGCGCGACGATCCGCGTTATCTGCGCGTGGCACTTGAGCCGGTCGCACGCGCTCCGTACGAGGTATGGCGCGTGCCGGGTGCGGTCGAAACCGCCACGCGCGGCCCACTGCGCTGGGCCAGCGACGGCGACTTCGCCTTTGCCGCGCTCGAACTCGATGAGGCTGCGCACGGCGGGCTCGCCACGGCTGCACAGGAAGCCTATCTGCAGCTCGCCCGCTGGCTGGGCGCGCACGGTATGCACGCGCTGCGAATCTGGAATCATATTGACGCGATCAATCTCGGCACGGGCGACGAGGAGCGGTACCGGCAATTCTGCAGCGGCCGCGCGTCGGGCATGCATGCGGCATTCGCGCACGGCTACCCGGCCGCGACCGCGATCGGCGTACGCGATGGGCGTCGCGTGCTGCAGGTGTACTGGCTGGCGGCGCGGCGTGCCGGCACGCCGGTCGAGAATCCGCGCCAGCTGAGCGCCTGGCGTTATCCGCGCGAGTATGGCCCGGATGCGCCATGCTTCGCGCGCGCGCTGCGCGCGCCGACGCGAAGCGCACAGGTATACATTTCCGGTACCGCGGCTATCGTCGGTCACGCCTCGCGTTACCGCGAGGACTTTGCCTCGCAGTTCGACGAAACCATTGCCAATATCGACTGCGTGCTCGACGCGGCGCAGATCGAAAGGGCTGTGCGCTACGACGCACAGCATCTGATGAAAGCCTATGTGCGCCGCGACGAGGATATCGCTGCGGCCTCGCAACTGCTCAAGGCAGCGCGGCCGCAGGCGATGCCCTTGTTATTGCGCGGCGATATCTGCCGCAGCGAACTCCTGATCGAAATCGACGGCGTTCACGGCGCGTGAGGTGCCGTGTGTCTCGTCTGCAGTAAACGCTGACCACCGAGCACCAGCGCCGTCACCCACCACGCCAGCGCCATCGAGAAAATCAGATGGCCCTGTTTCGGGACATCGGCAAGGCCGTCACCAAGCACGGTCACGGTCAGCGTGCCGAGCGTGACGATGAGTGTGAGCGCGGTCATCAGATACAAGCGCGGCGCACTGCGCCAGCGTCGCGCGAACAACAATCCTGCCAATGCGACGAACGGCGCGCCGAGCAGGATCAGACGCAGCAGCGGCGTCGCGAGCCATGCGCTCAGCGAGAAGAAGTCTGCAGGCAGTGGCGCAAAATTACCGCCTTCGACCACCCCGAGTCCGGGCGCAACCCATGAGGTCAAGGCGCTGAGTCCGCGCCACCCCAGGCGCAGGGTCAGACCGGGCTCGCGCAGTAGTACGGCTAGCTCGCGCCCACGCGTGATGCCGCGCAGCTCAGGACACAGATCCGCAGGAAACCCGGGCATCTGCCACGCGCGCAAGCCTGAGTATTGCAGACACGATGCGGGCAAGCCGAGGCGCTGCGCGGTCGTGGCGGGATCTGACGAATTCGGCAGCAGGCCGGTGAACACGACGTCGGCCTGATTGAACACATTGATCGCGCGAATCGCATCGCTGTCGCGTTGCAGCTGTACCACCTGGACGCCGAGTCCGAGCACCGCACCGACCAGCAGCGCGCGACCCTGCCACGGCAGTGCGCGATCGCGCCACCAGCCGAGCGCCAGCACGACCAGCGCGCAGCCGAGCGGCAGCACGATATGCTGGATCTTCGACAGCGCGAGCGCGAACGCGGCGAACGCGAGCAGGCCCCATGCGCGCCCGCGCGCGGGCTTGCCTTCGTGCAGCAGTACCAGACCGACCAGCGCATACAGGCCGAGCAGTGCGGTCCACTCGGCGTAATACGTATTCAGATAAATCGTTGCGGCTGGATCGGCGAACAGAATCGGCAGCAGCAGCCCGTTTGCGAGCGCCGACCACGGTTCGCGCCGGCGCAGCCAGGCCACACCGAACGCACACCACAGTGCGACGAGCGCGCCGATCTTGAACGCGCCGATCCAGCGTACCGCATGCGCCTGTTCACCCGTCACC
>VBNZ01000018.1:11118-12233 GCA_005877675.1 Gammaproteobacteria bacterium | reverse complement strand
ACGCGATCACGTCGCCGGCGGCGAACTGCAATCGCCCGCGCAAGGGAATCCAAACTCCGCCAACCGCGTTCGCGCTCTCGAGCACGCAACCGCGGCCTCTACCGACAAGCACGCAGAGCGCATCGCCGCCGTCCGCGCGCGGCGGCGGCAACATGAAACACGACCCGGGACTGAGGAAGTGACTGACCAACACTGCACGCACTCCGTAGTTAAGGTAGTGCGATTTCGTACGACTTGCCCCGGCCGATCAGGAAATTTCGGCGAAATTGCGCCGAATCTTTGCTGAAATAAATCCGAAGCACTCGCTTCGGCGCGCTGGAAGAACGTTTGGCCGTCCTGGTGTCGTCTGAGCCCCGACTCCGATGGCGCGCAACACGATTGCCACAAGTACCTCGCACAGCGACGCTCTACCGGGAATCCGTCCCGGTAGAGCGTCAGTCCCGTGCCCGTTGGAGAGGGCAATTCATCATCGCGCGACCTAGGCGGCGCGTGGTTGCAAGAAGAATCCGCTGATGTGGAAAAATTTGCGCTCTTCGCCGGGCCTGTTGACAATTACCCAGGCAGTCGCGACGCCGGCCCTTTGCCTGCAGCGCAAGGTGGCGTGAGCGAAGTGTACCGGGCGTACACGAGCAAGCGCCGCTACGGCGATGCGGGCAAAGGGCCTAGTCCCGAAGGGTTGCTCTTGTGCAGCCGCCATGCGGCGGCGCAAGAGCAACGCGATCCGCCTGGGCAATTGTCAACAGACCCTAATGCCCGGCCGCCGATGCGACGAGCAGCACCGTCATGAGCAGCCCGAGCAGAGCCCACAGACCGCGCTTCGCGCTGCCAACTGGCACAGGCGCGACGAATGGCGTCACGGGCAACTGCAGCGCGTCCGCCTCCAGCGGTGCACGTCTATCGTCGTTACCGAGACTCTCACTCTCCAGCAGCGCAACCGGCGCAAGCAAGCGGTAGCCGACGCGCGGCACGGTCTCGATGTAGCGCGGCAGCTTGGCGTCATCGCGGAACGCACGACGCAGTTCGGCGATCGCCTGCGTCAGCACGTCTGGAGTGGTAATACGCTGCGCCCAGACCAGATCGAGCAGCTGGCCGCGCGTCACCGTCGCGCCAGCATG
>VBNZ01000018.1:0-11100 GCA_005877675.1 Gammaproteobacteria bacterium | reverse complement strand
CTCGCCAGTTCCGGCCGCGTGGTCACACGCAGCGCGCCGATATCGATCATGTGATCGCCAACTTGCAGGCGCAGGTTGGGCTGCGTCTGCAACTCGTCGAACAGTTGACGACCGGAAGGTGGCAAGCTATTCGCGTTCATATCCGACTATGCTCGCTATAAAGTACGAAGACCGTAGTACTTTACCAAGTACGAAGACATTAGTACTTTGACGAACGAGCAACGCCGTGCGTCGCAAGCGCCCCAATCTCAAGATGTGTCGACGCGAGAATCGGATTAGATTGAGACGCCCCTGGCAACTTGTCCACGAACGACGCGCAGCATGATGCCTGCTGCGCCGCAGCGGAAACGCGCTTTTATGGTGCCGCCGATTCAGCAACCGCCGCGTCGTTTCCGACTGGCCCGCGCAGTCGCATCGCGAGCACTGCAGCGAACGCGGCGAACGCGGCACCGACAACGAACGCCGCGCTATAACCGCCACTCAGTGCAGCGAGGTGCGCGACGTGCGTTGCGGTAAGACTCGTCGTACGCGCTGCGGCAATACTCGCCAGCACAGCAAGACCCAGCGCACCGCCCAGCATGAACGACGTGTTGACGATACCCGAGGCGAGCCCGGATTCGTTCGGCGCCACGTCGCTCATCGCAGCGAGCAGCACGGGGTTGAGTGCGATGCCGGCACCCAAGCCGAGCAGCAACATCGCGGGCAGTACGTCGACAACGAATGTCCCGGCGATCGGCACGCGTGCGAAATAGAACAGTGAGATCGCTGCGAGCAGCATGCCTGCCACGACCGGGATACGAATGCCAAAACGCAACACGATTTTCGCCGACCAACCCAACGAAAACGCCATCATGATCAGATTCGCAGGCAAGAACGCGAAGCCCACCTGCGAGGCGCTATAGCCCAACACCAACTGCATATACAGCGCCGACAGGAAGAACCAGGCGAACATCGATGCCGCCCATAACACGCCGATCGTGTTCGCCGTAGAGAGATTGCGCAGGCGGAACAGCGCCAACGGCAACAGCGGCGCACGTACGCGCGACTCGATCGCGACAAAGCTCGCAAACAATGCGATCGCCACACCGAGCAGGCTCAGCGTGCGCAACGATGTCCAGCCCGCTTCGCCGCCGTTTACGATCGCGAACACCGCCAGCATTACCGAGCTCGTCACGGTGAGCGCGCCGGCAATATCCAGCTGAGCGGGAGCAGACTGATTGCGCCCCTCCGGCAGCAGACGCGGCGAAAACGCGATCACCGCCGCACCGACCGGGATATTGATCAGAAAAATCCAGTGCCACGACAGCGCGCTGGTCAGTATGCCGCCGAGCATTGCGCCGACACTGCCGCCACCCGCGCACACGAAACTGTATACGCCCATCGCCTTGGCGCGATCGGCAGGTTCGGTGAACAGGTCCATGATCAGCGACAGCGCGACCGCGGTGACGACCGCACCGCCGAGTCCCTGTACGGTGCGGGCGGCGACGAGAAATCCTTGGGAGCCGGACAGTCCACACGCGAGCGAAGCCAGCGTGAATATCGCGATGCCGATCAGAAACCAGCGCCGATGACCATACAGATCACCAAGGCGGCCGCCGAGCAGCAAAAAGCCGCCGAACGTCAGCATATAGGCGTTGACGACCCATGCCAGTGACGTGTCGCTGAAACCAAGATCGGCCTTGATCGACGGCAGCGCGACATTCACGACGGTCGTATCGATCACTATCATGAATACGCCCATGCACAGCACGGCGAGTGCGAGCCAGCGCCGGTCGCGCGGTGTTGCGTTGTGTGTGTCGATCGAAGTCATTGCTGCTCGCGCTCACTTATGGATTTGCGTGGATTCTTGCACACGCACGGCCTCGACTTGAATGCGTATGGTCACATCCATCTTGAAGCCGTAGTCCTTGCCCGCGTCGATGCCGAACGCCGCACGATCGAACGTCGCGAGTGCATCGGCACCACAATAGTCGCGTTGATTGAGCGGATGCGGCATGCACTTGAACGAATTGATCTTCAGATCGAGCGGTCGGTTCACGCCATGCAGCGTCAGCTCGCCGGCAACGCGCGTCGGCGCGCCGTCGACGAAATCGACGAGCTTGCCTTTGTATACCGCGCGCGGAAATTTCTTCGCGTCGAACAGCTCGTTGCTGCGCGCTTTTTCGTCGAGCGCTTTCAAGCCGTAGTCGATGCTGGCGACGTCAATATTCGCCTCGACGCTGCCCTCGCCTTTCGCCTTGTCGAGCACGACTTTGCCCGAGGTGCGATCGAACTTGCCGCGCCATACCGACAGACCGCCCATGTGATCGGCTTCAAAACTGGGATACGTGTGGTTGGGATCGATTTCGTACACCGCCGGGGCGGCAGCAGCGATGTTAGCGGCGAACAATAAAGACAGCGCAAGCGTGCGGATTTGCATGATGGGGCTCCGGGTAAGATTTCACTTTTCGATATAACGACGATTGGGTTCGTCCGGAATCGACAATAAGCGGCCCTCCCTCGCGCATGCACCCTCTGACATTGCATTCGCGCTCACAGTTGATGTGAAACAAAATCAAGCTTGGCGGGACTTTTATTCACGGCACTTGATGCCATAGTTCACAGTTCATCGATTTCGGATACGCCTGCATGCTTTATCGTTCGCTGGCCACGCGTCTGCAGAATCGCGTGCACTATGCCTATGTCGTCGCTGCGCTGACGTTTCTCGTGCTGCTCGTCGTTGCGGGAATCCGCGCAACGCCGGCGGTGCTGATTCCACCGCTGGAGAAAAACTTCGGCTGGCGCCGCGACGAGATCGCGCTTGCAGTGTCGATCGGTCTCGCGCTGTTTGGCCTGATGGGACCGTTCGCTGCGGCGGCGATGCAGCGCTTCGGCGTACGCCGCACGATGTGCGCGGCGCTCGTCCTGCTCGCGTCTGCGATGGTCGGCAGCGCCTTCGTCACCACGCCGCTCGGCTTGATTTTGACCTGGGGCGTGCTCGCCGGCATCGGCACCGGCACGATGGCCATGGTGCTCGGCGTGACCATCGTCAATCGCTGGTTCGAGAAGAATCGCGGCAGCGTGCTCGGGCTGCTCACTGCGAGTACGGCGACGGGTTCGCTGGTATTCCTGCCGCTGCTCGCCTGGATCGCCGAGCACTCCGACTGGCGCAATGTGGTCTACCTCGTCGGCGCGTGCGCGCTCGCGCTGATCGTACTCGTGCTCGCGCTGATGCCCGAGCGCCCGCGCGATGTCGGTCTGCTGCGCTATGGCAGCACTGTGGAGGACGTGAGCGATGCGACACGCGCCAACCCGCTGACCGAAGCATTCCGCGCGCTCGGCATCGGCATGCGCAGCGGCACGTTCTGGCTGCTGTTTGGGACATTTTTTATTTGTGGACTTTCGACCAACGGCCTGATCGGCGTGCATCTGATCGCGTTCTGCGTCGACAACGGCATCCCCGAAGTGAAGGCCGCGGGCCTGCTGATGCTCATGGGCATCTTCGACATCATCGGTACGACGGCGTCGGGCTGGCTGTCCGATCGCTATGACAATCGTGTGCTGCTGTGCGCGTACTACGGCCTGCGCGGCCTGTCATTGATGTACTTGCCCTATTCGGATTTCAGCATCGGCAGCCTGGGCCTGTTCACCGTGTTCTACGGCCTCGACTGGATCGCCACGGTGCCGCCAACCGTGCGTCTCACGACCGACCGTTTCGGCCCGCAACTCTCGCCGATGATCTACGGCTGGATCGGCGCGGGCCACCAGCTCGGCGCCGCGACTGCCGCATTCGGCGCGGGTGTGCTGCGCGTGCAGACCAATCGCTACGTCGAAGCGTTCATGCTTGCGGGCATGGCCTGCATCGTCGCTGCGATACTCGCGATGCTGATCGGACGCTGGTCGGTGCGAAGGCTGGTGCCTGCTGCGGCTACCTGATCGTCTGCGCTAAACGTGGATGAAGCGGCCGCCGCCAAACACCCAGTTTTCCCAGCGCGTTTCCTTGAACACGATCATCACGTGTTCGGGGCTCAGGCGCAGCGGTTCGGCGGTCAACGCCGCTAGCACATCGGCCACGATTTTCTTCTTCACCTTCACACTGCGCCCTTCAGAGAAGAGTATCTCGATCAGCACGAAGCTGTTGTCGCGCGCTGATGCAAGATCGGGATAGCTCGGGTCGTAGCGAAAATCGGCGGCGTCGAGTTCGAGCACGCGCTGAAACCGGTCGGCTTGCGGCACGCCCGACGCGACCAGCGCCTGATGTACGGCGGCGAGCACTGCCGATTTGAATTCGACCGTCTTGGGCTTGGGGACTGTGACCGTGACCAGCGGCATAACGCGCTCCGGTTGTTCGTTGCGAACGGCAAATTATCGCGCCAGCCGCGTTACCGTTTCGCTATAACGCCTGGCGATGCGCTCCTCGTCGCGGTGGCGGCCATCGCGTACGACCCACGCGCCGTCGACCATTACATGCCGCACGAGATTGGTGTTGCCGGAAAAAATAAAGCTGTCGACGACATTGTCCTGATCGCGCGCCGCGAGCTGTGCGGCGGCGGCGTCGAGTGCGATCAGATCGGCACGCGATGCGTCGTCGATCGCGCCGATCGCCACGCCAGCCGCGCGTGCGCCACCGAACGACGCGTCGCCCCACAGGTTTTCTCCGACGCTCGCGCTCGACGCGCTGACCGCGACATTGCGATGGCGCGTGACAAGGCGCTGACCGTACTCGAGCCAGCGCAATTCTTCGACCGGCGACACTGAGATATGGCTGTCCGAGCCGATGCCGAGCACGCCGCCCGCGTCGATATAGGTTTTGAGCGGAAACAGCCCGTCGCCAAGATTCGCTTCGGTGGTCGGACACAGGCCCGCAACCGCACCGCTCTGCGCCAGACGCGAGACCTCGCCGGCGGTCAGATGTGTCGCGTGCACGAGGCACCAGCGCGCATCGACCGGTGCATGATCGAGCAGCCATTCGACCGGGCGCGCGCCGCGCAGCGCGAGGCAGTCCTGCACCTCGCCGATCTGCTCGGCGATGTGAATATGGACGACGCGCGCCTTGGTTTCATCTGCCGCGAGCACTTGGCGCAGCGCCTGTTCCGGCACCGCACGCAGCGAGTGCAGCGCCACACCGATGCGCAATGTGGAATTTTCCATTTTTCCCACAGATTGCAACAGACGCAGATAACCGTCGACCTCGAAACCAAAACGGCGCTGGCGCTCGCTCAGCGGCCGGCCATCGAATCCGCCCGTCATGTACAGCGTCGGCAGCAAGGTCAACCCGATGCCGGCTTCGCGCGCCGCTTCGATCAATGCGAACGACATCGCCGCCGGATCGGCATAGGGCTTGCCGTCAGGTTGATGGTGCAGATAGTGAAACTCGCACACGTGCGTGTAGCCGGCCCTGAGCATCTCGACGTAGAGCTGCGCGGCGATCGCCTGCAATTCGTCGGGGCCGATGCGGCTCGCGAAGGCGTACATCGTTTCGCGCCAGGTCCAGAAGCTGTCTTCCTCGGAGCCCTGGCGCTCCGCCAGGCCCGCCATCGCGCGCTGGAACGCATGCGAATGCAGATTCGGCATGCCGGGCAGCACATAGCGCCCGAGATATTCGCACTGCGCACGCGCCGCGTCGACCTGCACCGTCGCGATAGTTCCCGCGGCGAGATCGATGCGCGCATCGCCCGCCCATCCGTGCGGCAGCCAGGCGTAGTCGGCGAAATAGTTCATGCGGAATTCCAAAGCGCGAGCGTTGCGCGATTATGGATTATTCGGCGGTTGCGTATGCGATACTTTGTGCGCAGTCGGGTGCTTGGCATTGTGGCCTGCAACAGAGGAGTTGAAAGCAGCTCGCTTGGTCTCGTGACGCTATGCTTGGTCCTCAATCGGCTCATGGCAACTGCTATGCGCCTCATTCCGGACCGGCGCACGATCTCGGCGCGATCTCACTTCCTCCTCCTCCGTGACAGATCACGCCTGCACCCGCCGCAACCCATCCACGCAGGAGATCTCGCATGAAAGCTTTGATCGTTGCGTCGCTCGGCCTCGCCTCTTCCATCGCGTTCGCGTTGTCGCCGGCGATGGAGAAACAGTTTCTCGACACCTACAAGAAAGCCTACAACGCGAATGACAGCAAGACGCTTGGCAGCCTGCTGTACGCCAAGGGCGCCGATCCGCAGGCGCTCGAGTTCTACAAGATGATGATGAGCGCCGAAGCCGGCTCGAAGATCGAGTCGATCGAACTCGTCGACCTCACCGCGGAAGACAAGAAGAAAGCCGCCGAAACGATGAAAGGTCCCGGCGGCGGCAACATGAAACTGACCTTGCCCGCGGTCAAGAAGCTCGTGATCAAGACCACCAGCAAGGATGGCAACGGATCTTCCAGTGGCTCTAGTTCCACGTTCGTCGGCGAAGCCGACGGCAAGCTGTGGATAGACACGCCCGGGCCGGCCAAATAATGGCGGAGGAAGCGTCGCGATGACAGCGCGCTGGGATGGATTGCTGCTCGATTGCCGCCTCGCTTCGATGGCGCAGAACGGCACGCCGTTCGGTCTGATCGACCGCGCGGCGCTGGGCTGGAAGGACGGCCGCATCGCGTACGCCGGGGCGCAATCGGCATTGCCCGGCGCACCCGATGCGCTCGCCGCGCAGGTCGAGGATATGCGCGGCGCGCTCGTCACGCCGGGGCTGATCGATTGCCACACGCACCTTGTGTTCGCCGGCAATCGTGCCGACGAATTCGATCAGCGCCTCAACGGTGCGAGCTATGCCGATATCGCCAAGGCCGGCGGCGGCATCGTTTCCACCGTCACGCGCACGCGCGCCGCGAGCGAGGACGCGCTGCTCGCGCAATCGCTCGCGCGTGCGCGCGCACTGGTCGCCGACGGCGTGACCACGCTCGAAATCAAATCGGGCTACGGACTCGACCTCGAAAGCGAGATCAAGATGTTGCGCGTCGCGCGGCGCATCGGCGACGAACTCGGCATCGGCATCCGCACGACCTTTCTCGGCGCGCACGCGGTGCCGCCGGAATTCACCGGACGCCAATCCGACTACGTCGACGAAGTCTGCATCCACATGCTGCCCGCGATCGCACACGAACAATGCGCCGACGCGGTCGATGCGTTCTGCGAAAACATCGCGTTCTCAGCGTACGAAGTGCGCCGCGTGTTCGAGACCGCGCGCGCGCTCGGATTGCGCGTCAAGCTGCATGCGGATCAATTGAGCGACAGCGGCGGCGCCGCGCTTGCCGCGGAATTCGGCGCTCTCTCCGCCGATCATCTCGAATACACCAACGCCGATGGCGTGCGCGCGATGGCCGCCGCCGGCTGCGTCGCCGTGATGCTGCCCGGCGCATTTTATTGCCTGCGCGAAACGCAGTTGCCGCCGATCGCGAGCTTGCGCGAACACGGTGTACCGCTCGCCGTCGCGAGCGATCTCAATCCCGGCACCTCGCCGCTGCTCTCGCTGCGCCACGCGATGAATCAGGCCTGCACGCTGTTTCGCATGACGCCGGAAGAAGCGCTGCGCGGCGCGACCGTCAATGCCGCGCGCGCGCTCGGACTCGACGATCGCGGCATCCTCGAAGCCGGCAAGCGTGCCGACTTCGTGATCTGGGAGGCCGAGCATCCGGCGGAGTTGTGTTATTGGATCGGGGGGGCGTTGGCGCGGCGGGTGGTGGCCGACGGCAGGCAGGTCGCCTCCTGAGCGGAATACCGAAATACAATCCACGCTACACTTGATCCCACGGCCCGGTAGCTCAGTTGGATAGAGCGCGCCCCTCCTAAGGGCGAGGTCACAGGTTCAACTCCTGTTCGGGCCGCCATTAAATCAATAATTTAGCTCCTCAGTGCGTCGCCAGCACCGGCAAACGTACGGCAAAGCGGCTCCCGAAAATTAGAGCCTCGCCTTCACACGGCAAGGGTTGCGTATCCGAGGCGTGGCAGAATTGCGGCATTCTGTGGAATGCCCATCTGAACGCGTCGATCTCACGCCAGCCGCGCACCGGGCAGGCCAACTCTGATTCGGCTAGCCTGATGAGGCCGCTTAGATGGTGCGATGTGCAAGGCAAGCTGGGGACTCAGGTGGATTGAGCGTAGAGGCTATTAGGCAACTCGTATTGAAGGAGTGCCGATATGCAAGCCACCCATAGAGACTACCAAGCAATGGCTCAGCAGAGAGGAGAATCAGCAAAGATCGATCTCCAAAATGAGTTGCGAAAAGAGCGAGGATTTTGGCTTGCGCTGCTAGCAGTTTGGAACGAGGTCTCTTGGCCAGCTAACGATCGAGTAAGCGGCAGTCGCCGCGACGCGCCACATCGCTAGCGCAACCTCTCCCCAGCGGTCCCGCTCGAACGCATTGTTAGATCATCCGAAACAATGTTCCTCCGCCACACGCTTGCAAGCCAAGGCTGTCGCTCGCGCGGTAACCCCGGTGGACGATAGTAGTGCTCCAACTCCGTGAAATCCGCCCGTTCAAGAAACACGCGCCATGATTCGAAGTCGTGATACACCCCGTATCGCCCGCGATTCCAGCCCTCCTCGTTATTTCCTCGCGGGTTCGAGGAGAAGAGTACGCCCTCGGGCTTGAGCGCAGCATGCAATTCGTTCAACACACGTGGCAACTCTTGGCGTGGCACGTGGAACAGTGAAGCGTTGGCGAAGATGCCGTCGAAGTAGCCGGCGGGAAGTTTCAGCGCAAGAAAATCCTGTTCCCATACCTCGCAACCGCTGTGCTCGCGTGCCATGGCGGCGAGCGGCGGGGAGCCCTCGAGGCCGATTGGTTCGTGGCCTAGAGAATGAAACGCCGCCATGTCGCGCCCAGGGCCACAGCCGAAATCGAGTATGCGCAACGGTGACGTACCACGAATATGCCGCAGCAGTGCTTCGATGTTCTGCTTCACATCGTGGTCGCGCGTGCCTTCCCAGAACTCGGTGGCATGCTCGTTATAGTGCTCGAGCGTCTTCGCGGTGATGAGCGCTAGGTCCTCTGACTGTTGTGTCATCACGATCTATCAGCTCTCTGGTGCTAACACTCGAGATAGGCGACCGCATCAGCATAGCGTAATGCAGTCGTCGCGTAGTGCTGCCGTGAGGCGCTGGACTGTCGTAGGCAATTTCCTACACGACAACGCGGAGTGACATCGCACACTTACCAAAAAGGGGCGCTTCACGCGCCCCTTGGTTCTCATCGATAGATGCGTCGGGTGTGCGACTACAAGCGACGAGCCCGTGCGGGGCGGGCTTCAGGAAACAGTACGTCGCATAAGCGGAACGGCCTTAATTATCTCCCTCACCTTTCCCGTCAGAACGGACCGCGTCAGCCCCAGCTTCAGTTCAAGCCCAAAAGGTTAGGAACCAGGCGGGGGCGAGACCGTAGCGGTGACCGTGCCCGTCGCGCAGTTGCCGCTGAAGTCACAAACTCGGACGGTGATCGTGTACGTGCGGTTGACGCCCTGAGTGCGCTCCGCCCGGAGTTGCAGCGTCAGATTGCCGGTGATGACGAAGTCGGGCGAGGTGTTGCCGCTGCCCGGACTGTTGAGCGGCTGGTTCGCCGTGACCGATACGATCGTCGCCGTCGGCGACGGATCGACGAGATCGGTGGCCGAGACCGTCAGCGTGACGTTTACCATCTTGTGGTCGTCTGGCCAGAGGTTGTTTGGCGATGCGGTGATGCTGTTGATCGCCGGCGGCGTGGTGTCCTGCACCTTCACTGTGAACGAGCCGGTGGACGTGCCGGCCGCGTTCGTGGCCGTGCAGTTGACAGTGGTTGTGCCCAGCGGGAAGGTCGAGCCGGAGGCAGGCGAGCACGAGAACGTGTCGGCGCCGTCTGCCGTGGCCGTGTACGTCACAACCGCGCCGGCCGGGCTGGTTGCCTCGGCAGTGATCGGATCCGGCAGGTGCAGGATCGGCACACCGACGTTAATGTTGAACGAGCCGAAGGCATAGTTGAAGTGGGCGTCGTGCGCGCTGCACAGCACCGTGGTTACACCGTTCGGGAACGTAGCGCCCGAGGCGGGGCTGCAACTGATATTCGAGGCCGGCTCCGCGCCGTCGATGTTGTCCGTCGCGGTGACGGTGAAGGTCGGATTGTTGCTGGCTGTGGCGAAGTCGCCGGGAACTGTGATCACGGGCGATGTCGTGTCGGTCACGACGACCTGGAAGGCGCCCGCGGCACCGCAGTTGACGGTGGTTGTGCCAAGCGGGAAAAGGTCACCCGAACTGTGATCGCATGCGGCATCCCCAACATCGAACGTGACGTTCGCACCCGTTGGGGACGTAGCTTCGGCCACCACGATCTCCGGAAGCTGAGGCGGAATGGTGGTGGGCGGCGCGACGACCGTAAGCGTGGCAGGACCGTAGTTGCGGACCGTGCTGTCCAGATCAGTCGCGATGACCGTCACCGACCAGGATCCCGCGTTAGCGGCAACCTCTCCTGGAATCGCGACGACAAGACTGGCGTCAACCGTCGTTACCACGACATCCGCGCCCTGGGTAAAGGTCACCATGGTCGAGTCAGTGCCGGGGCTCACGCCGCCGAGTGTGATGGTAGTTTCGACGTCGAACTGATTGATCTGCGTTGGGACCAGCGTCAGCTGGGCCAACGCAGAGGCAGACACTAACGAAACAAGACATGCCAACACCAGCAGGGCAAATCCTTTTCGCACAGGCCGGAACTTATGCGCTCCGTCGAGATCGCTGATCATGATTTTCCCCCTGGTTCGTATGAATCCGCAGTCACTGTCCAACGATTCTTGAGCGTGCACAACTGCTAAGTCTTACAGGTCAATTGCGCGCGCAGGTCGGATACCCTTGGATTTCGTCGCGAACTATGAGACCGACCAGCGTACGCTTGCCGCGTGTCCAGGCGCTACAAATCGGTCACCATGAAGTTCGGCGTACCGCTTCGCGACACCGCAATCGAAGCGCATCTTCCTCCGTTACGCATCGCGCGGCAAGGACTACGGTTTCGCTGTCGACCCTCGCGAGTCCGGGCGCGCGGTGCGCATCCTGCGCGGTCAACACTGCGCGGGAGAAGCGCCTGGGAAGACGGTGGAGATGAAGGGTTCCATCGCTGGAGTTGCGTGGCGCTGGCCGGTTTGAACGAATGGCGTCGGCTCGGTTGGGCAAT
>VBNZ01000252.1:2809-4800 GCA_005877675.1 Gammaproteobacteria bacterium | reverse complement strand
GTACGCAATCAGTGGCAGCATCACGTTGAGCTGAAAATTCCCGCTCGCGCCGGCGAGCGTAATCGTCGTGTCGTTGCCGATTACCTGCGCGCAGACCATCGTCATCGCCTCGGGGATCACCGGGTTGACTTTGCCGGGCATGATCGAAGAGCCGGGTTGCAGCGCCGGCAGCTCGATCTCGCCGAGCCCGGCGAGCGGCCCCGAGTTCATCCAGCGCAAGTCGTTGGCGATTTTCAGCAACGACGTCGCCAACGTCTTCAGCTGACCCGACAATTCGACCGCTGCATCCTGCGACGACAGGCCCTCGAAATAATTCTTCATCGGCACGAAACGCACGTTGGTCGCGCGATGCAGTTCGCGACAGATCGCAGCGCCGAGCCGCTTGTCCGCATTGATTCCCGTGCCGACCGCGGTACCGCCCTGCGGCAGTGCACGCACGCGCGCGAGGGCATCGCCCACGCGCGCGATGCCCGACTCGACCTGCGCCGACCAGCCGGACAGTTCCTGCGCGAACGTTACCGGCATGGCATCCATCAGATGCGTGCGTCCGGTCTTCACTGTCTTGGTCAGTCCCTTCGCGCGCCGATCGATCGTCGCTTTCAAATGCTTCAGGGCGGGCAGCAGCTTTTCCGACGCGGCAAGCGCAGCACTGACGTGGATCGCAGTCGGAATCACATCGTTCGACGACTGCCCCATGTTCACATCGTCGTTCGGATGTATCTTCACGCCGCCAGCCGAAGCAAGATGCGCGATCACCTCGTTCGCATTCATGTTGCTCGATGTGCCTGATCCGGTCTGGAACACGTCGATCGGAAACTGCGCGTCGAATTCGCCCGTCGCGACGCGTTCGGCCGCGCGGCGGATCGCTTTCGCGCGCACTTTCGACAGATAACCCAGATCGGCATTCGCCTGCGCCGCCGCGGCCTTGATCAGGCCAAGTGCGCGGATGAATTCGCGCGGCATCGCAAGACCCGAGATTGGAAAATTTTCGACCGCACGCTGCGTCTGCGCGCCGTAGAGCGCTTCAGCAGGCACTTTGAGCTCGCCCATGCTGTCATGTTCGATGCGGTAGCCGGCCATATCGCTACTCCCGTAAACGCCGGATTGGCGCTGTTGCGCTGGTATCATAACGCCCTCGTTCGCCGACGGATTTATCGATGACCGCTACGCCCCTCACCGCCCTCTCGCCGCTCGATGGCCGCTACGCCGCGAAAGTCGAGGCGCTGCGCCCGATCTTCAGCGAAATGGGCCTGATGCAGCGCCGTGTGCTGGTCGAGGTGTGCTGGCTCGAGGCGCTCGCGGCAGAGAAATCCGTCGTCGAAATCTCGCCGCTTTCCGCCCAGGCGAGCGCGACTTTGCATCTGCTCGCCGACGAGTTCTCGCTCGCCGATGCTGAACGCGTCAAGGGGATCGAGCGCACGACCAATCACGACGTCAAGGCGATCGAATACTTCATCAAGGAAAAAATCGGCGGCGATGCCGAACTGGCAAAAGCGAAGGAGTTCGTGCACTTTGCCTGCACCAGCGAGGACATCAACAACCTCGCCTACGCGCTGATGCTGCGCGACGCGCGCAACGTGATGCTGCCCGCATTCGACAGCGTGATCGCAAAGCTGCGCGAACTCGCGCACGCTCACGCAGGCGCGCCGATGCTTTCGCGCACGCACGGCCAGACCGCATCGCCGACCACGCTCGGTAAGGAAATCGCCAATGTCGTCGCGCGCCTCGCGCGTCAACGCGAGCAGATCGCCGCAGTCGAATTGACCGGCAAGATCAACGGCGCGGTCGGCAATTACAACGCGCATCGCATTGCCTACCCGGACGTCGACTGGCCGGGTCTCGCGCGCCGCGTCGTCATCGGGCTGGGTCTCGAATTCAGCGTCTACACCACGCAGATCGAGCCGCATGACCGGCTCGCGGCGCTGTTCGATGCGCTGGCACGGGTCAACACGATCGTCCTCGATCTGGACCGCGACCTCTGGGGCTACATC
>VBNZ01000252.1:0-2791 GCA_005877675.1 Gammaproteobacteria bacterium | reverse complement strand
TCAAGCACGATGCCGCACAAGGTCAATCCGATCGATTTCGAGAATGCAGAAGGCAACTTCGGCGTCGCCGACGCTCTGCTTGCGCATTTTGCCGAGAAACTGCCGATCAGCCGTTGGCAGCGCGACCTTACCGATTCGACCGTACTGCGCACGCTCGGCACTGCGTTCGGCCACACCCAGATCGCGCTCGATTCGCTGCTGCGCGGCTTGGACAAGCTCACTGTCGACGCGACGCGTCTCGCTGCCGATCTGGATGCGAGCTGGGAAGTGCTCGCCGAGGCCGTGCAAACCGTGATGCGCCGCTACGGTCTGCCCGAACCGTACGAACAATTGAAGGCGCTCACGCGCGGGCAAGGCATCACGCGCGAGTCGATGCGTGCGTTTATCGAAACGCTGGCGTTGCCGGCGCAGGCCAAGCAGCGTCTGCTGGCGCTCGAACCCGCAACGTATATCGGCCTCGCCGATCGCCTGGCCAAAACCGTGTAGTCGTCCCCGCAGCCGACATGCTGCGGCCAGCGTATTGCCATATTGGCACGAGAGTATCGCTGACCCGGCTCAAGCGAGCTTCAAGGAGCGATCTCATGCGGTGGTTTGTCCCTTTCTGCGTTGCGCTGACGGCATGCACCGCGCCAGCGACGCAACCTTCATACGTCGAGGCTCCGGCGACAACGCTGCCGAGCTGCCAAGCCGACGCAAAGTGGACCGAGCCTGCGCCGCCGCTGCACATCTACGGCAACACCTGGTACGTCGGCACCTGCGGGATCAGTTCGATCCTGATCGCATCGCCGCAAGGTCACATACTGATCGACGGCGGCGTCAACGACGCAGCGCCGCTGGTCGAAGCGAATATCCGCGGCCTCGGATTTCGCATCGCCGATATTCGTTACATCCTCAACTCACATGAGCACTACGACCACGCCGGCGCCATCGCACAACTGCAGCGCGATTCGGGCGCGGTCGTGGTTGCGCGCGAGGCGGCGGCGCGCGCGTTCGAGCGCGGACGTGGGGATCGCAGCGATCCGCAGCTCCTGAGCATCGAATCGTTTGCACCGATCGCCAACGTGCATCGCATCGGCGCAGGCGAAACGCTGACGCTGGGCCCGGTCAGGCTCACCGCGCACGCAACGCCCGGGCATACGCCAGGCAGCACGACGTGGACCTGGGAATCGTGCGAAGGGAAGCAGTGCGTGCACGTCGTCTATGCCGACAGCCTCACCGCCATCTCGGATGACGTGTACCGTTATTCGGACGAGACGCAGCATCCGGGTGTCGCTGCGGCGTTCCGCAACAGCATCGCTACGGTCGCCGCCCTGCCCTGCGACATCTTGCTCACGCCGCATCCGGACGCAAGCGCAATGTGGTCGCGCCTCGGCAACAACGCCGACACAGCGCTGATCGATCATGATGCGTGCCGCCGCTATGCCGCGAACGCGAGTGGGAAGCTCGATGCGCGGCTCGCGCAGGAGCGCGCGAGCGCAAAGCACTGAGTAAACGAATGCGCCAAAGGCCGCTCGTGGTTCGAGACCACGAACGGCTCTTAGGTTCATCACCGTCTAACCGCTCACCCCGGATAAAGTCCGAGCCAGGCTCTGATTCAATCCAAAAGGACGAGCAGTAGACTTCAGCGACAACGCGTCTTACGCGGCCTTCGCCGCCTTGATCAGCCCTTCCATCGCCATGGCTGCCTGCACCGCCGGGCGCGCGGCAACGCGTTCCTGGAATGCGCTGAGCGCGGGGAAGCGCGACAGATCGAAGTCGACGCCCTTGGCCCAGCGCGTGACCGCGAACAGATATGCGTCGGCTGCGCTGAAGCCATCGCCGAGCAGCCACGGCTGCTTTGCGAGGATGTTATCGATCAGCGTGTAGCGCTTGGCCAGATATTCCTTGCGCTCGGCTTTCACTTCGGCCGGTGTCGTGTCGCGGAACAGCGGCGAGTAGGTCTTGTGGATCTCGGAATTGATGTAGCCGAGCATTTCCTGCAGACGATAGCGCTCCTTCGTACCGTTCGCCGGGACCAGCTTCGACTCGGGCTTGAGATCGCCGAGGTACTGCGCGATCGCCGGACCTTCGGTCAACACTTCACCGTCGGCGAGTTCGAGCGCGGGCACATACCCCTTGGGATTGATCTGGTTGAAGTCGCGACCGCTTTCGGTTTGCTTGGTCTTCAAATCGACCTTTTCGTACTTGAGCGGAATGCCGGCCTCGTGCGCAAGAATGTGCGGAGCAAGCGAACAAACGCCGGGAGCAAAATAAAGTTTCATGTCAGAACTCCTTGATCGATTTTGGGGGATGGCCGTCATCGGCGGAGCTGCCGTGCAGTGCCGATGACGTGGGCGGTATCCTAATCAAAGTTGGTTACCATTTGATACCACCTATCCGTAAATTACTGTTAGAATCCGGTATCCATTCGGTTACTCGCTTACTCAGCGATTACCGGCACGCGTATCGGCATGCGCCGAAACAATTCAGGGGAATCCTTATGGGTCTGCCGCTACGCAAGAGCAAAGTTCTGCACCAACCGCCGCAATGCCCGCTGACGCTGTGCATGGATCTGTTGCGCGGCGCCTGGGCGCCGAACGTGATCTGGTATCTGCGCGCAGGACCGCGTCGTTTCGGCGAACTGCGTCATGACATTCCGCGCATCTCCGCGCGCGTGCTCTCGGCGCGTCTGCGTGAGATGGAAGCGCGCGGCATGATCACGCGCCGACTGCTGGACACCTCACCGCCTTCGGCCGAGTACGAGCTGACCGAGCTCGGCCACGAGCTGCTGCCCGCGATCGATGCGATCGTG
>VBNZ01000257.1:7841-11152 GCA_005877675.1 Gammaproteobacteria bacterium | reverse complement strand
GGCGCATCACGTGTATTTGACGCATCTCGTGCGCCAGTTCGCGCGGGATCGCATCATGCATTCCTCACGCTGGCTGCGCATCTTCAACGAGGTGCCGGCTTTGTTGCTGATTGCGATCGTATTGCTCGCCGTCGTGAAGCCTTGGTAGGAGTTCGGTTCGTCGAGCCCCGGGCGATGCATCGCGCCCTTACGACGCTCCGAGCTTCTGCTGCAGATAGCCTGCCTCGCCCAGCCTGGCGATCAAGCCGAGCTGCGTTTCGAGCCAGTCAATGTGCTCTTCCTCGGATTCAAGGATCGACGCGAACAATTCGCGACTGACGTAGTCGGCGACTTTTTCGCAATGGGCGATCGCGGTCTTGAGATCGGGATGCGCGATCTGTTCGAGCTTGAGGTCGCACTGGATTACTTCGAGCGGCGTTTCACCGATCAGCAATTTGCCAAGTGCCTGCAGATTGGGCAGGCCTTCGAGAAACAGGATGCGTTCGATCAGCCGATCGGCATGCTTCATCTCGTCGATCGATTCCTTGTACTCGTGCTCGGCCAGTTCCTTATAGCCCCAGTTGCGATACATGCGTGAATGCAGGAAATACTGATTGATCGACTTTGTTCAAATGGCCGATGACTTCGCTATCGCCTTTCATCTCGCTACTCCTGCGTGTTGCTTGAAAGCCGACTATAGCGCGCGCCGATGACCGCCGATGAAACGCGAATCGTGAGCATTTGCAGATGAGAATCGCGCACAGGCGCGCGCGGCGGAATTCAGCCGGCGTGGACTACTAGCAAGACAACGCTGCCGTCAGGCAGCCTGCGGGATAGTCAGCAGGGGCAGCTTGAACGGCCGCGGTGCCGCTGCCGCGCGTGCCTCGTGCAGGATGTCTTCGGCGAGATCGGCGCAGCTGCCGCAGGTGGTCGCGCAACCGGTGCGGCGCGACAGCTCTGCCAGCGTGCGCACACCCGCATTCGCGGCCTGGCGGATCATTTTCTCGGTGACGGCATTGCAGATGCAGACGTACATGGCGCAAATCAGGAGAGGTCCTGATGCGCATTGAATTGCAAATGAGAATGATTGTCAATACCGTCCGTCGAGGGCAGACGGTTCAACCAGTTTTTGCCAGCGCCGCATCGAGCTGATCGGCCAGTTCAGCCATGCTTTCGGCGACCGTGAGGGCACTGCCGGCCACGGTTTCCGCCACCGCAAACGCATTGGCCACCGCGACGTGATATCCGGCCAGCGGCGCCAAATAGCGCAAGGCACGCTGGTATACGCTGCGCTTGAACGTGACGACATGCGTGGCGGGATACCAGAAATCGACCCAGCGCCACAGATCGAACTCGGGTTTGTCAGTCGCGTCCAGGCGCAGCGCCGATTCGTCACTGAGGAATTTGAGCAGGAACCAGACCTGTTTCTGGCCGATACAGCGCGGACGCTGATTGCGTCGCACCATGCGCTGCGGCAGGCGGTATCTCAACCAGCCCGGCGTTGCGCCGAGTACTTCGACATGTTCGGGTTTGAGGCCCGTCTCCTCGTGCAGCTCTCGGTACATGGCCTCGAGCGGCGTCTCGTCGCTGCGCATCCCGCCCTGCGGAAACTGCCAGCCGTCGCGATAGGCGCGGCGCGCCCAGAACACACGTCCATCCGCGCGCAGCAGGATGATGCCGACATTCGGACGGTAGCCATCCGGATCGATCACGTTAACCACTCCGAAACAATCGTTCGGATTCAACCACAGTCAAGCTGCCTCGGCAAGTTGTTGCGATGCAACATCTGCTAGAATTCGCTTGACAGCATCCGCACTTATCCCAACAATCTGCGCCCCCCTTCGTGCGGGTCTCGCATAAGGCGATGCCTTGGTTACGTCTTCAAAGGCTATGTAGCTCAGCCGGTTAGAGCACAGCACTCATAATGCTGGGGTCGGTGGTTCGAGTCCACCCATAGCCACCAATTTATTTAGTAAAATCAGTGCTTTACCACTTATCAAACCCGCTTCTTTGGCGGGTTTTTTTGTTGGCAGCGGTCCCGTTGCAAGAAAACATGCCAGCCTGTCTGCTTGCCACGCCAAGCAGCCGATCACTGACAAGCCCAGCCGATTTGTCGCTCCTACGGATTTTGACCAGCCAAGGTGCGACCGACGGCTGCAATCAGTTCTGAATCCAGAGCGCTGGTTTTATCGCTCTTTGCCGCGATACGGCCTTCTTGGTCGAGCAGCGTAATCATGGTCGAGTGATTGAAGTCGCCGTTTGTCATTGCGCGATATTGCACACCGAGAATTGCCGCGAGCTTGCGTACCCCTGTCGGATCGGTCCGCGCGAGCGTCCAATGCGCGAGATTCACATGGTGCTCCACGCTAACCGCTGTCAGTGCTGCGGGCGTATCGCGTGCTGGATCGAAGCTGACAAGGAGAACGCGGACTCTGTTCCGATCGGCCTCGTCCAGCGCCTGCACCGTCCTCTTGATCTCTTCGATGATCAATGGGCAGGTGTATTTGCACGACGCGTAGAACATCGCGATAAAGACCGGCTCGCCCCGGAGCGAACGAAGCTCGAACGCTTTCCCACCCTGGTCGACCAGATGCAGATTGAGCTGATAAATCGAATCGCTTGGCAACTTGTTGCTCTGCGTTGCCGGAGGAAGTGCGAAAGCACTTGTGCCCAACAACACAAGAAGAAACGCCACGGCCCGCATGAGCTTGTGCCTAATCATCACGATTTCTCTCCTGCCCCGATTTTGGTGCATCTGAATCCAACGTTAGCTGTCGTATCCGCCGCTTTGAGTGACGACAACATCGCGATGCGCATGAGGACTGCGTAGTTGTTCAGATCGCGTAAGCTCATGGCTCCTGCTCCGCAGAACTTCAATCGATCCGGATCGTTCTGATCGCGACTGTCGGTCGAGACAAGCAATGCATTGAAGTCGTCGACCCATTCCCATACGAGACCATGCAGGTCTCGTATGCCGTAAACATTGGCGGGACCGCCGACCGCAGCCAGCGCCGAATTTGAAGGCCGCGAATACCAGGAGAGTATTTGCTCACGCCAGGCCGGATCGGCACGCGCATCCTTGCGTGCTGTGTCTGCCGCTGCGGCAAATTCCCACTCAAGCCATGTCGGCAGGCGCGCGCCTTCGCTTTCGCAGAATGCCTGCGCGGCAAACCAGCTCACATGCGTCACGGGCTGATCGCGCTGAGCACGATCAATCCCGTCCGACGTGATCCAATGAGACAGGTACTGCGCATCGGCAAAGACTCGCGCAATCCGGTCTCGCTGCCATTCGGTACTCTTCGTCACGAAAGCCAGAAACTCGGCGTTGCTCA
>VBNZ01000257.1:6386-7825 GCA_005877675.1 Gammaproteobacteria bacterium | reverse complement strand
CGCCACCTGCATGTCGGCAGCCTTTTCGTCCGCAGGCAGAACACTTGCAAAGTGTCCGCCGGCAATCTGTTTGTAATCTGCGGCAACCGCATGCCCGGCCCCGATTGCAAGAACCAGCCAGAGATTTCCGAGCAAGCGCAGCCAAGGCATATCAATGTCCCGCCGCGGGCGCGGGCGCGGGAGCCGCGCGTACTTTGGCGACTTCCTCCGCCGTCACTTGCCCACCGGGATTGTCCCAGCTGTTGAGCACATAGGTCACGATATTTGCCACCTCATCGTCGTTGAGCTGGCTCATCGGCGGCATCACCGAGTTGTAGTCTTTGCCATTGACCGTGACTTTGCCATTTAGACCGCGGAGCAGGATCTGGATCGGGCGCTTTGGGTCGGCCGCGATGAGATCTGATTTCGCGAGCGGGGGAAACACTCCCGCCAGCCCGGCCCCATTCGCCTGATGGCAAACCGAACATGTGCCGGAGAACAACTGCGCTCCCGCCTTGACCTGATCTTCTTTGGTCAACTTACCCGACGCCGCCGCGCTGGTTGCGTGGCTCACTGCCGCGAGATTCGGCCCGGCGCGATCGCCAAGATAGACGGAATCGACTTCTTTGCCCGAATAGATCGCCTTATTCTCCGCGCCATCGACCTTGAGGATTGCCAGCGCACCCTTGTTGAACGCGCGGAATATTGAATGGTCGACGAGTACGTAGCTCCCGGGCACTTCGGTGTGGAACTGCACGATCGCTGCACCGCCCGCCGGAATCAGAGTCGTCTGCACATTTTCTTGCGGATG
Source organism: Gammaproteobacteria bacterium (assembly GCA_005877675.1). Classification (GTDB taxonomy): domain Bacteria; phylum Pseudomonadota; class Gammaproteobacteria; order Xanthomonadales; family Rhodanobacteraceae; genus Rudaea. The sequence continues at coordinate 7,035 of VBNZ01000257.1, read as the reverse complement.
TGTGCCGCCTTCCTGCTGCACCCGATCGAATATTTCTCCGATCACATGAAAGCTCGAGACGAGATTGGGACCGCCATTGCCGACAAACAGTCTCACCGTCTCATTCGTCTTGGCACTCAAAGCCTTGTCACCTGTCAATGCGCCTTCGGCACCGTTGAAGAGCACGTAAGTGGGCTTTTCGTCGATCGCCTTCTCCATGTCGAAGGGCTGCGCACCTTTTTCGCGATATTTTCCTGTCGTGTAGAAATCGCCCTGCATCACGTAGTACTCGTGGTCGACGGCAGGCAGTCCCTCGGGCGGTTCAATCAGAATGAGTCCATACATGCCGTTGGCGACATGCATGCCGACCGGCGCCGTCGCGCAGTGGTAGACGTAGATGCCCTGATTGAGTGCCTTGAACGTAAATTGCGATTCGTGACCCGGCGCGGTAAAGCTGGAGGCCGCGCCGCCGCCCGGTCCGGTCACGCCGTGCAGGTCGATGTTGTGCGGCATCTTGTTGTTGGGGTTGTTCTTGAGATGGAATTCGACCGTATCGCCCTGGCGAATTCGAATGAAGCTGCCGGGGACCGTGCCGCCAAACGTCCAAAACGTGTAAGTCACGCCCTCGGAGATCGGCATCTCCTTTTCGATCACTTCGAGGTCGACGATG
>VBNZ01000257.1:0-6243 GCA_005877675.1 Gammaproteobacteria bacterium | reverse complement strand
GCCCCCTCCGCATCCGGCAAGCGTAAACGCGAACGACATAGCGGCCAGACTCGAAAACAAACGCATCGCAGGTTTCATAAAACCCCTTCTTGGCTTGTAGCGAATTTGGGCAGCGTAGGCGCGTGCCGATGGCTACGCTCTGATTTAGATCAAGGCGCAGAGGGGTTGTTCGAATCTCTGATGTGCGAGGTGGCCCAGGATGCTTCGCAGAACTTCCGTATTCAGCCAAAAATGCTGACATCCGCGCTCAGCAAAAATGCAAGATTTGAAGATGACAGCCCAGTGGCAGGAATTCGCTTGCGTTATGCCGCGAAATCTAATATGATGATCGTAATATGAGACGAACCGCTACAAGATCCAAAGAAGTTACGCACGAGCGCATCGTCGGCGCCGCCGCACGCGCTGACGCACGGCGGCTTCTACGCCCACTTCCCATCGCGCGAAGCAATGCTTGCAGAGGCGGCCGACCGCGCCGGCAGCGAAAGTGTGGCCAATATGCAACGCATCGCCGCCGACTCGCCGCCGCATCGGGCACTTCAAGCGATGATGCAGGCCTATCTTTCGAAGGAGCATCTTGAAGAGATTGAGAGAGGCTGTGCGGTTGCCGCGCTCGGCTCGGAGATGCCGCGTCAAGCACCCGAGGTGCGGCGTGCCGCCACGCGCCGCATCAAGGAGATGATCGATCTCGTTGCCCGCCAGTCGCCGGACTGGGGACAGGCGGGTGCACACGAGCGTGCGCTTTTTACTGTCGCGGCGATGGTCGGCGCACTGGTGCTGGCGCGTGCGGTCGACGACTCTCGACTTTCCGACGCGCTGCGTGACGCGGCGCTGAAATACCTTAGTCCGTAGCCGCGGCGGGTGTCACCTCGCTGCGAGTCAATCTCAGATCAGAAATATGATGATCATCATAATTACTACTAACCCAAAGGCACTCCCATGAACTCACAAGAACGCATCGCGCTCGTTACGGGCGCCTCGTCAGGCATCGGCGAAGCCACTGCAAAGCGGCTCGCAATGGCAGGCTATAAGGTGTACGGCACCAGCAGACGCGGCACGCAGCCGGGTCAGCGCAATTTCCAGATGCTGCCCCTGGACGTGACGAGCGACGAGTCGGTCGAAGCTGCCGTAAGGGAGCTCATTCGCCGAGAAGGTCGTATCGACTTGCTGGTGAACAATGCCGGCTTCGGCGTTGCACCCGGCGGGGCGGAAGAGAGTTCGATCGAGCAGGCCAAGGCGATCTTCGAGACCAATTTTTTCGGGCTCATCCGCGTGACCCGTGCGGTCGTGCCGCATATGCGACGCCAGAGCAGCGGCCGCATCATCAACATCGGCTCGGTGCTTGGCTTTCTTCCGATGCCTTACGGCGCCCTCTATGCCGCAACCAAGCATGCGGTTGAAGGCTATTCGGAGTCGCTCGATCATGAGTTGCGCACAAGAGGCATCCGGGTCTCGGTCATCGAGCCCGCCTACACGAAGACGCAGTTTGACGCGAATTTTTTGCCACCCGATTCCAAGTTGGATGAGTATCGCGAAGTTCGCGCACTTCTGGACAACGTGATCAGGAAGGTGATGGCAACTGCCGATGAGCCGACCGTCGTAGCCGACGTCGTGGTGGAGGCGGCCACCGCCGTACGACCGAAACTTCGCTATGCGGCGGGTGGGCTTGCGAAACGCCTGCAGTTGCTGCGCAGATTCGCGCCGGCGCGATTGGTGGATGGCGGCATACGCAAGGATCTGCAACTCGACACACGGACAACGTCGCTGCCTCGCACCGCGGTCCTGGAAAAGTAGGCGACCATGAAAAACATAATGACGTTCAAAGCGCAGCGCGCGACGCAGGCAGCCGAGGCTCGGCGCCATAGCAGCTGTGAGCACGATCAGCGCACCGAGCCTGTAGTGCCGGACACCTGGAGAGCAACGTGAAAGCATTCATCGTCGATCGATATGGAAGCGCTGATCGCGTTCGCTCCAGCGAAGTTCCGGATCCGCAAATGCGCGAGGACGACGTCCTGATCGAAATCCATGCCGCTGGTGTGAACCCGCTGGATTCCAATGCCTTATCGATTTCCGCTCATTCTAGGTAACGAGTTAGCAGGCGTCGTGATCCGAGTGGGATCTGGCGTGCGACGATTCAGGCCCGGCGACGAGGTGTACGCGCGAACTGACAAGAAGCGAATCGGGACATTCGCAGAGTTCATCGCAGTGAGCGAAGAAGATCTGACGATTAAACCCAAGAGCCTGACCATGGAGGAAGCAGCCTCCATTCCATTGGTCGGCTTGACGGCTTGGCAAGCGCTCATCGAAAAGGCGGAATTGAAGAAGGGGCAGAAAGTTTTGATCCATGCGGGCGCCGGCGGCGTGGGAACATTCGCAATTCAGCTTGCGAAGCATGTTGGTGCGACCGTAGCTACGACAACGAGCGCGGCGAATATCGATCTAGTGAAGCGCCTGGGCGCGGATATCGCGATCGACTACAAGAAGGACGCGTTTGAAGAGATCCTGCACGATTACGATGTGGTTCTGAATAGTCTGGACGAAGAAACACTCAAAAAATCCTTTCGAGTGCTTAAGCCCGGTGGAAAGCTTATTTCGATTTCCGGTCCGCCGGATCCCGCGTTTGCGCGGCAACTTGGATTGGGCCGAATGCTTGAACTGGTGATGCGTCTTTTGAGCTTCCGTGTCAGAAGCCGCGCCAGACGCTACCAAGTGGACTATTCCTTTCTCTTCATGCGACCAAGCGCAGACCAGTTGCGGCAGATCGGTTCTCTCATCGAGGCGGGCGCCATCCGCCCGGTCCTGGACCGGGTCTTCTCGTTTGATTCGACCAAAGAGGCAATGGCGTACGTCGAAACAGGACGTGCAAAGGGAAAAGTCGTCGTCAAGATTCGATAAGAGGAAACACGTTGATCGAAGAAGACCTCACTTTGAGAGTGTCCGCGAAGGGTCGCAATCGGCTGAAACGGGCCGCGTGAGCAGGTTTCTCATGTGAGGGATTTTGACCTCGCCAGAAGTGGAGCATTTCTGGGTGACGGCCCGAACTCTTCGCCGTGATGCATCGCTGCGTCGGCCCGTCAATTCCAAATAAGCCGCAGCCATCCCAACGGATGATGGGCGATCGCGATGCCGACGATCAGGATGTAAGTGAGCAGCGCAAACACAAAACCGATCAATCGCGACTTTTGTGGGCGGCCGCGGCGCAGTGCGAATACGCCGAGCGCAATATAGAAAACCACCAGCAGCAGTTTGACCGTCAGCCATTGGTTGGCGAAGAGCGCGGATGGCAGCATGGTCGCCAACATGAGCGCGGCGGTAAGCAACACGCTGTCGATGGCGTAGCTCAGATAGCGGACAACACCGGCATAAGGCCAGCGTGCGCCTGCAATGGCATACGCCCCACGCGCCGTGAACAAGACACCGCTCAATGAACGTAGAACTCGATCACGAAAAGATCATCCGGGTTTGCCGTCCGCCCTGGGCGAGAGGTAAATCCAGGTCGAACGCAGTACCCAAGGCAGGAACGCAAGCAGCCATCCGAACCCAGCAACGATCAACCAGCCTCGGCTATTCGGCACCAGCTCCGCACCGATCCGCACCAGCACGACGACTTGCAGCAAAGCAAAAGTCGCCCATGGTATTGCTCCCATCTGAAGTGGCCGACCCGAATGACCTTGCGTCACGCGCGTGACCATCGCCACGAGCATGGAGCCGAAAAACCCGATCGTCAGCGCATGAATGGGCGCGCGTCCCAACACGAATGCCCCATCGAAACACAAGATAAGGCTTTGCATTGAAAATAATCCGAAAGCTATCGGAAGCCAGGCAAAGGACAGATATAGCGCGGCGAGCAGACCCGGATGCAGGCATTTCCACGGCTGCCACGCCAGCCAATGCCAGAGAAAGAAAGCGGCGAGCGGGATATCCGCCAGCCAGAGCGATTCGAAACGGTGCGTCAGTTCGAAATAGACGTGCAGCATCAGCAGCATCCAGCAAATCTGCAAGCTCCAAGCTGGCTTGATGGAAACGTATCGTGGAACGACGCTCGCGCTGCCCAATACCAACGCGAGCGATAACACCAACGTGTTTCGCGCGAAGGGAAGCTATGTCTATGCGGCCAAGTATGGAACCAGCCTGGCGTTCTTCAATCAAACGGGAACCGCCGACTCGGCGCTGTACGATCCCACCCGCGTAGGGGGCAACATTTCCGGGAACCCAGCGGTGCGCGGCTGGACCTACGAAGCGTTTTGGACTCCCACTCAATACGTGCGCATTGGTTTTCAGTACACCGCTTATGGCAAGTACAACGGCGCCTCGCACAATTACGACGGATCGGGGCGCAATGCCAGCGACAACAATTCGCTGTTCTTTTATGTCTGGGGCGCGTACTGATCGCTTCTACGTACAGATACTGTCTTTTGGAGAACGGCATGAACACGCTACGTCTAGTGCTGCTGGCGATCATGGTCGGCCTGGTCGGTTGTGCAAATGAACCGCGATCGCGCGATACCGCGAATCCCAACGTATCCGGAGAAACATTGGCGCTACAGGTTTGTTCGAATTGTCACGGCGCCACCGGAAACGCGAAGTCGCCCAATTTCCCGAACCTGGCTGGCCAGCAAGAAGCGTACGTCGTCGCACAGCTGAGCGCGTTCAGGAGCCAGAACCGCCGGGATCCGGCAGGCTTTGAATATATGTGGGGCTTAAGCCACAAGCTGACCGACAAGCAGATAAAAGAACTGGCCTCTCATTTTGCGAATGAGAAGCCCGAACGCCAGCCGGTCGAGGGTCGGATTGAACGCATCGCGGCGGGCAAAGTGATTTTCACCGGCGGCATCCCCGACAAAGGTATTCCGCCATGCGCCAGTTGCCACGGCTCGGAGGGCCAGGGCAACGCGGCCTTCCCGCGTATCGCCGGACAGCATGCTGATTACCTGGTCAAGCAACTAGCTGCGTTTCAACGAACCAACGAGCGTCCGGCGGCCACGGTAATGGAGACCGTTGCGCACAATCTCACACGAGAGAACGTCAGGGACGTAGCGGACTTTGCCCAGGCTGTGCCGAATCAATGAGGCTGCTTGCATCCTCGGTCCGGCTCTAGCGGCTTCGTCGAGCAACGCCCTGCGATTATTTGTCCACGCACGAAGCGCACATATAGCACCCGCATTGCGCGCGAACTTCGGCCCGTGCCCAACCTTCAGGTCGGTTGCCCTTAGCGTTCCTCTGATTAAATTTTTCGTGCCGCAGGCGAAAGCGCTGGGGTGGCAGCCGTTCGGCTATGCTATTGCGAGGTAATGCACAAATGCTCTAGCGGAAGCGTCGATCCGCACTCCATCTCTCTGGTATGTACATGTCTGCGATAACCGGACTCATTGAAGATGCGAATACCCAAGGGGTTGCCGTCGACGCTTTATGGCCAGCAGCGTACCGTGAATTAAAGGCACTGGCGCATCTGCGCATTCGCGAGGTCGGGTCGGCGCGAGTGATCGATACCACCGCGCTCGTGCACGAATCATGGCTGAAACTATCCGCGGCTAAGTACCTCAAGGTCGACAATCGCGGCCAGTTTTTTGCCTACGCGTCGAAGGTGATGCGCTCGGTGATCCTTGATATCGCCAAGGAGCAACAACGGCAAAAACGCGGCAGCGGTGCGATTCATCTGGATGCCGATGCATTGTCGATTGATGACATCGCCCGTTGCGAGCCTCTGAGAGTCGACGAAGCGCTGCGTGAGCTTGAGAAGTTCGAACCGCGTCTGACGCAAATTGTGGAGATGCGCTATTTCGCAGGACTCACCGAAACCGAGATAGCGGACGCGCTCGGATTATCCTCGCGTACGGTGCGCCGCGATTGGGAAAAGGCGCGTCTCCTCTTGCGCGATATGCTCGCAGCCTAGATGCATCTTGCATTTCGTGGCCGACCCTGTGTCCGCATTCGGCCGATTTTGTCGTTGTTGAAAGTCAGCCGTATTGCCTTGGATAGAGGATGGATCTGACTTCCTGTCCAGCCGAGTTATGGTCCGCGTTTTCGCGCTTGCTCGACGAGGCGTTGGATTTGCCGGAAGGCGAACGCGCCGGCTGGCTCGATCGCCTGCCTGCCGAATACGATGCCGTCCGGCCGTGGCTCAAGCGCCTGCTGATCGACGAGCGGCCGGTTCCAGAGCATTTTCTGGATGCGCCACAGCTGCCGCCGATGCCCACGATGTCCGCGGCGGGCTTGGGCGTTCCAATAGGCCCGTATCGGTTGATC
>VBNZ01000271.1:598-4880 GCA_005877675.1 Gammaproteobacteria bacterium | reverse complement strand
AGGAAATGACCGACGGCGACTACGGCTTCCACCCGATCTGGCGCGACCTGGTCAGCTATGTTCAGCACCTCGATGTCGATGCGATCAAAGCGCGCGTCGCACAGCTGGGACCGTGGCCGGCGCGCACCGGCGCGTAGTTCAAGCGGCGGCGCCGTACGGCGCCCTGCACTAAACGCTGAACGGCGGCGTGTTGATTGCGTGACACCGGCCTGCAATCATTCGATCACATGCTGCCTGCCTGTTGCGGCGCCTACGCACACAATCGGATGTGAAAATGCGCAAGATTTCCGTTTGGCCGATCGGCGTATTGTGGCTCGTCACGCTGACGCCGCGCACACGCGCTGAAACACCGGACTATTCCGCGCCGCAGCTTCTCGGCGCTCAGTATACTTTTATCGACCAGCACCAGGACCCACTGCGCTCGCCCTACTCCGGTCCCTTGAGTCTGAAGGGCGCTGGCGACACCGCACGCTCGCATACTTTCGGCGCATATTTCGGCATGGCGCTGCCGTGGCATCTGCAGTTCTATTTCGATGCCGAGATGTTCAAGGGCGAGGCCGTCAGCAACGGCACGGGATTGGGCGCCGGTCCGAACGGCGACGTCGTGCACGCCGGCGCGGCCAATCTGGGCAAGCGTGCCTACGTCGCGCGGCATTACCTGCGCTACCTGCTGCCGCTCGGCGACGAAACACGCGACGTCGAAGCGGGCCAGGGTCAGCTCGCCGGCAAAGAGGCCGTGCGCCATCTCGAATTCAAGCTCGGCAAGTTCGCCGTTGGCGACGACTTCGACAAGAATCGCTATGCCAATTCGGTACGCTCGCAATTCTTCAACGCCGGGCTCGTCAACAACGGCGCGTGGGACTACGCCGCCGACACGCGCGGCTACACCAACGGCGCAATGCTCGCCTATGCGGCGCCAGCCTGGATGCTGCGCTACGGGCTGTTCCAGATGCCGGCATACGCGAACGGGCAGACACTCGAATGGCCGCTCGCACGCGCGCGCGGCGAGCAATTGGAACTCTCGCTGCAGCCCGACAAGGACAGCTGGGCGCTGCGTCTGCTCGGGTACCGCAACGTCGCGCGCATGGGCATTTACCGCGACGCGATCGCGTCGGCGCAGGTCACCGGCAGCACGCCGGATATTCGTGCCGACGACCGCGACGGCCGGCACAAACATGGCTGCGCCGCAAATTTCGAATTGCCGCTCGCCGACGACGGAGAAACCGGAATATTTGCGCGTGCGGGATGGAACGATGGCCGCACCGAGTCGTTTGCCTATGTCGAAGTCGATCGCACGCAAAGCGTCGGCGCGCAGATTTCCGGTGCGCATTGGGGCCGCGGCTCGGATCGCCTTGCCGTTGCATTTATCCGCAACGGCCTGTCAAACGATCATCGCGACTACCTTGCGCTCGGCGGCAGCGGCTTCCTGCTCGGCGATGGCGGACTGCGCTATGCGAGTGAAACGGTATTCGAGGCCTACTACCGTTTTCATGTAGTCGACCATCTCGATCTCTCGCCGGATCTCGAGTTCGTGCGCAATCCCGGATACAACCGCGATCGTGGACCGACCCGGTTTGTCGGTCTGCGTGCGCATCTGGAACTGTGATGCACGCGCATCTCTGTTACGGCTGATACAAATCCACGCCGCTATAGGCGCGCCAGACGCCGTCCGTGAAGTAATAAGAATCCACGAAACGTATTTCGCGCGATTCGCCTGCCTTGTTGGTCGTCCTCATGAGCGAGAACGCCAGCGCCGAATCACCGTTGATCACGACTGTGGTTTCGAGCGGAGGAATCACCGGGTTCTTGCCCTTGTTTTTTGCCACGCGCTCGAGCAGGTCCTCACGCGTGCGGATCTTGTTTTCGTTTGGCGCCATCACACGGTAGCCCGGCGCTAGCAGGCACTGCAGGAAATCCACGTTGCCCTGATATTCGGCCGCGAGCCAGCCGCGCTCGATGCGACGGATCGTCTCCTCGTCTTTCTGCTGGTTTGGCGTTTCGACGGATTTGCAAGCGACTGCGCCGGCAGGCACGGCTGCGACGGCGGAGATATTGAATGCGCAGGCGGCAACAAGGACAAGCGCGCGCAACGGGTTTTGAATCGGCATGGTGTTTGTTCTCGCAATTGGAATCGGAGGACTTCTTCGTTCGCTTCAGTGATACGGTATGCGCAGCACAGCGCCCCTCGAGATCGCTCTCCAGGAGATGTCCGCACTAGGTATTGAAGATGCGCGACAGCACCGATCCGTCGCGGCAAATCGCGGCTGTCTTCAGCCAGCCGAGCTGACCGATGACACCGCACCGCGCTTGCGCACGATCAGCATCGCCAGCTCCAGCGACTGCTCGTAATTCAGACGCGGATCGACGGTGGATTTGTACGCGCGCGCCAAGTCGGTTTCGTTCAGATCGCGAGCGCCGCCGAGGCACTCGGTGACGTTTTCGCCAGTCAGTTCGAGATGCACGCCGCCGAGACGCGTGCCATGCGCAGCGTGGATATCGAATGCGCGGTCGAGTTCACCGCGGATATTGACGAAGCGGCGCGTCTTGACGCCATTTGCCAGCGTCTCGCCGTTGCCGTGCATCGGATCGCAGCACCACAACACGCGCTTGCCTTCACTCTTGACCGCCTTCAGATGTGGCGGCAGCTCGGCGTCGATCTTGCTCGCACCCATGCGCGTGATCAGGGTCAGCCTGCCCGCTTCGTTGTCCGGATTGAGCACTTCGATGATGCGCAGGAGCTGATCCGGCTTCACANNNNCACACCAGGTCCGACCTTGAGTCCGACCGGATTGCGGATACCGCGGAAATATTCAATATGCGCGCCGTCGAGTGCGGCGGTGCGCATGCCGATCCACGGGAAGTGGGTGGCGAGATTGAACCAGCCCCACTGCCGCGGAACTTCGCGCGTTTGCGCCTGTTCGTAGTGCAGCAGCAGCGCTTCGTGTGAAGTATAAAAGTCAACTTTTCCAAAACTGGATAGCGGCACGCCGGCCAGCGTCTCCATGAAACGCACCGAATGGCCGATCGCCTCGACCATGCGCTGATACTCGTCCTGCAGAGGCGAATGCTGCACCCAGCCCAGATCCCAGTATTCGGGATGGTGCAGATCGGCGAAGCCGCCATCGATCAGCGCGCGCGTGAAATTCATCGTCAACGCGGATTTCGAATGCGCCTCGATCAGGCGCTGCGGATTCGGCTCGCGCGCCGCGGCGGTAAATTCGGGCGCATTGATGATGTCGCCGCGATAGCATGGCAGGGTCACGCCGTCACGTGTTTCGGTGTCCGCCGAACGCGGCTTGGCATACTGTCCGGCAAAGCGACCGACGCGCACCACCGGCAGCTTGAGCCCGTGGATCAGCACCAGGCTCATCTGCAGCAGGACTTTCAGCCTCGCGGAAATCAGCGCCGAATTGCAATCGGAGAAACTCTCGGCGCAATCGCCGCCCTGCAGCAGAAACGCATTGCCCTCGGCCGCCTCGGCGAGCGTGCGCTTGAGCGCCAGCACTTCCCACGACGTGACCAGCGGCGGCAGTTCGTGCAGCTGCGCCAGCGCGCTGTCAAGCGCGACGCGGTCGCGATAAACCGGCTGTTGGATCGCGGTACGCGTCTGCCACGAAGCAGGCGTCCAGTTGGCGGCTTCGCGCACGGGAACCAGGGGCATCGGGTCGGACTTCATCGCATGGATCATGGGTATTCTGCTGCGCTGCAATACAGCATCATGCCACAACCTGCGTTTGGCGCAAATAGACGTCCAAATAGCGCGAAACCTGTGCCCGAGGAACCTCCACCCGCTTGCGTGCGAAGCCGGGGCGAGGTCAGCGTGCGCGGCGGAATCCCGCCCACACCGCGCCCGCACCGAGCGCGACGAAGCTCACCAGGGTCCAGAACGGCATGGCGAGGCCGAGGAAGGTCCAGTTGACCTCGGAGCAATCCGCATGGCCGGTGAAGGCCATCTTGAGGATCTTGTTGACCGGAAAGTTTTCGACCATGTAATTCCAGCCTGGCGTGCAGCCGGCGAGGATATCCGGCGGCTGCTGTTGCACCCACAGGTGGTACGCGGCGATGCCGACTCCAGCAGCCGCACCCACGAGCACGAGTAGCGCATAGATGCGTCGTCCGGTTGCGCCCGGGTTATGCATCGCGCCGGCCAGGAAAAACAGGCCCATCGCAATCACCGCGATACGCTGAAAAATGCACAGCGGGCACGGTTCGATATGCAGGTCGAACTGCACGTACAGGGCATAGCCGTACAAGCTCACGCAGATGACGAAGCCGAGCAGAT
>VBNZ01000271.1:0-497 GCA_005877675.1 Gammaproteobacteria bacterium | reverse complement strand
CCCCGACGTTGTCGAGGCTTCGTTGCAGAGGTACGTTGTGAAGCTTACTCGGCCGCGGCCGACGCATCCGCGCGCGGACGATCGACCAGCTCGACATAGGCCATCGGCGCGTTGTCGCCGACGCGATTGCCGCACTTGAGGATGCGCGTGTAGCCGCCCTTGCGCTCGCGGTAACGCGGGCCGAGTTCGACGAACAGCTTGCCGACTGCGACCTTGTCGCGCAAGCGCGCGAATGCAAGGCGACGATTGGCGACGCTGTCGATCTTGGCCAGCGTGATCAGCGGCTCGGCGACGCGGCGCAGTTCCTTGGCCTTGGGCAGGGTCGTCTTGATCAGCTCGTGCTTGATGATCGAGGCGGCCATGTTCTTGAACATCGCTTCGCGATGGCTCGAGGTGCGGTTGAGTTTGCGACCCGATTTCATATGACGCATAAATAATTCCTTCAGTATATATTTATAATTGTATCTTTCTGCGGAAAAACCGCTGAAAGTGAACTC
>VBNZ01000017.1 GCA_005877675.1 Gammaproteobacteria bacterium | reverse complement strand
GCAAGCACGGCGGTACGCTGCTGTACGAATGGCTGCTCGAACGCGCCAAGTCGCTCGGCATCCATGGCGGCTCGGCGTTTCGCGCGATCGCCGGCTACGGTCGCCACGGCCGGCTGCACGAACAGCAATTCTTCGAGCTTGCAGGCGAGGTGCCGGTGCTGATCGAATTTCTCGTCGACGACAACGAAGCCGATCGCCTGCTCGCGCTGCTGCGCGCCGAAGGCGTCGATCTTTTCTACGCACGCTTGCCTGCGCGTTATGGGAGCTCGATGGAAGCCGTGTGAGCGCGCCATGCGTCACGATGGATTTATCGCACGCTTGATTTGATTCAAGCATGCCCGCAAATTGAAGTGTGCTGCGAAAGGAAGACGCCATGCCGCGACTCTCGCCCCGCTCTCGCATCGAAGCCCTGCTGGCGCTCGCCGGCGTACGCGTCAACGGCGCAGCGCCGACCGACATGATGGTGCACGACGAGCATTTTTACGCGCGTGCTGTCGCGCACGGTTCGCTCGGCCTCGGCGAGGCCTACATGGATGGCTGGTGGGACGCCAAAGATCTCGATGGCATGCTGTTCCGCCTGCTCAATGCGTACGNNNGCAGGTGCATGGCGTCGACGATGCCGCGCTGTACCTGCGCGCGAAGCTCTCGAATCTGCAACGCGGGCAGCGTGCATACGCGGTTGGCGAACAGCACTACGATCTCGGCAACGATCTGTTCCACGCGATGCTCGGGCGGCGTCTCGTTTACAGCTGCGGCTACTGGAAAGACGTGATCGACTCCGGCGCGGAAGGCCTCGACCGTGCACAGCAAGCCAAGCTCGATCTCGTCTGTCGCAAGCTTGGCCTCGCACCCGGCATGCGCGTGCTCGACATCGGCTGCGGCTGGGGCGAGGCACTCAAGTACGCCGCAGAGAAATACGGTGTCAGCGGCGTCGGCATTACCGTCTCGCAGGAACAGGCGGAATTCGCGCGCGATCTGTGCAAGGGCCTGCCGATCGAGATCCGCGTGCAGGATTATCACGCACTCGACGAGCAATTCGATCGCAGCTGGTCGATCGGCATGTTCGAACATGTCGGCGTGAAGAACTATCGCGCCTATTTCGAAACAGCGCGGCGCTGCCTGACGCGCGATGGCTTACACCTGCTGCACACGATCGGAGGCAACGAATCGACCAGTCACACCGACCCATGGATCGAAAAGTATATTTTCCCCAATTCAATGATCCCGTCGGCCGCACAGATCGCCAAGGCCGCGGAAAAACTATTCGTGCTCGAAGATTGGCACGGCTTCGGACCCGACTACGACGCGACGCTGATCGCCTGGCGTGCAAATTTCGATGCGGCGTGGCCGCGGCTCGCGCAGAAATACGGCGAGCGCTTCCGTCGCATGTGGCACTTCTACCTGTCCGCCAGCGCGGCGAACTTCCGCGCGCGGCGCCTGCAGTTGTGGCAAATCGTATGGTCGCCGTACGGCGTGCCGGGTGGCTACACCGCTGTGCGTTGAACGCGCCGCACTGAAGATTCAGCGTGCGGCGGCGGCGGCCTCAATCGCGCTCTGCAGCGAGCTCGTCATCTGGGTCGCAACATCTTTCTGCAGCGCCAACACGTCGCCCAATTCGCGATCGTAGTTGTCGGTCCACGCGACATAGCCGTCGCGCGCGCGGACCAATCGTGCCGAGACTCGAAAGGTCGAGCCGGATTTGCGCACACTGCCGTCCACGACCCAGATGACACCGAGCTGTTGCGCAATGTCGGCGACGGAAACCTGCTTGCCTTTGTAGTAGAACGCCGACGTCGGTCCGGGCACATGGAAGCCCGCCAGCTTGCTCAGGTGGCCGATCAGCTCTTCGGTCATGCCGTCGGCAAAATATTCCTCGTTCATCTCCTGGGTGGTCAGATCGAGAAACGGCAGCACGGCAACGGATTTCGGCTGCGCCACCACGGCGTTGACGCTCGTGTCTGCGCTCACGGCGCGAAAGATCGCATGCCGGCCGAAATACGCGGCCGCGAGCAGCAGTACCAGCAATCCGATCGCAACTGCGCCGGCACGACTTAGTCCGCGCAACGAACCTGGCGACGCCTCAGCAGCGCGCTCATTCGCTGCTGAAGACGCTTCGGATACCGGCGATGACGCCGGCAGCGGATCGTCCCAGCTGCCGACCGGCGCGATGAGTCGATAACCCAGCCGCGGCACGGTCGCAATATACGTCGGATGCTTCGGATCGTCACCGAGCAGGCGGCGCAGGGTGGCGATTGCCTGATACGCCGAGTCCTGCGTGACGACCACGCCTGCCCAGACCTGGTCGAGCATTTCATCGATGCTGACGACCTCGCCCGCACGGCCGGCCAGGTACTGCAACAGCCGCATCACACGCGCATCGACGCGCACGCTTTCGCTCGCGCGCGCGATCTCGCCGCGCAGCGGGTCGACGCGCCATTCGCCGATGCGCATCGGCGTCGAAATAGGTCCGCTCATAAACGGTGTCCGCAACCGAAACAGCGCACGATTGTAGCTGCCGCGCGCACATGGCGACGACCGCGACGCGCCTCATGCGGGGCGCGCTCCGGATTTTCAGAAGATTTCAGAACGTTTCAAGGCGTTTTCGGGACTTCGGCAGTGCAAATCGGCATCGTGACGCCTCCGCTTTCCACCACAGGAGTTTCGCATCGATGTTTCGCATTGCCCTCACTGCCGCGCTGCTGTTTGCTTCCGCTTCGCTGCACGCCACGACGTATATTCTTGAAACACACCACACGCAGGGCGTGTTGCGTTGGAACCATCTCGGCTTCTCCAACCCAACCGCGCAGTTCAGCCGCGTCGAGGGCACGCTCGAATTCGACGCGACACATCCGCTGGCGGCTGCAGTCAGCGTCACGATTCCGTTGGCGAACCTGAACAGCGGCCTGTCCGATCTCGATGACGATCTGCGTTCGGCGAGCTTCTTCGACACAGCCAAGTTCCCAGTCGCGACGTTCAAGAGCACCAAGGTCGAGAAGGGCGCAGGTCCGAATCAATTCAAAGTGAGCGGCGAACTCAACGTGCACGGCGTAACGCGTCCGGTCGCGCTCGACGTAGTCTTGAACAAGATCGGCGTCAATCCGAGAAACAGCCTGCCCTCGATCGGGTTCGAGGCGACGACGACGCTCAAACGCTCCGAGTTCGGTCTTGGCAATTACGTGCCGCAGGTCAGCGACGAAGTGCAGGTGCATATCACGACGCAGGCCGACGAAGCCAAAAGCTATGCGCAGCGTCTGCGTGCGGACGCGACGTCAGCGCAAGCGGACGCGAAGCGCGCGGCGGAAGATGCGGCTGCCGCCGAAGCCGTGGCGGCGAAAGTCGGCGAAGCGGCGAAGGATTCACAGCGCTAAAGCGCCTATCTCCCGAAGCGCTCGCGTTGCGCACCGACGGGCACGCAACGCCGCCTTAGCCTCGCGCGCGCGATGCGCGCGAGGCTTCCTCGTTGCATCAGGCCGGCGGACTGCCGTACCGGTTCGACCCTGGCGTACCGGCGATAAAGCCGTTGAATACGAGCGCAATAAGCCCGCCGACAACCGGAACGATGCCGATCAGGATCCACCACGCGGATTTGTCGACGTCATGCCAGCGCTTGGCCTGGATCGCGAGTGCCGGCCACAGGATCAACAGGCATACGATCGGAAACAACATCCCGGCCGGCCCCGCACTCGGTGCGGCGGCGCCCGGCGCGCTCAGACTGTTGAACATCGATACGCCGGCGATGCTGCCGACGATGCCGAACAGCACGATCATGGCCAGCGTGAAATACCAGTATGGCGCACGGCTGATACGGCCATCGAACGAAAACAGCAGATTCTTCCAATCCATCACACACCTCCCCGCGAAATTCCGCGCGGCACCATGCGCGCGCGGCAAAACCTATCTATCCGATCCGGTGGCATTGCCACACTTGTCGGTTACAGACGGAAATCGCAACGAAAAAGGGTCAAGGCGCGCCGAATGCGACCCACTGATATTGGCGTTCGGCGTAGCTTGGCGTACATCGGCTCCCCCGAGCGGATACGGACGACATCCAGCGTAGACGTGAGCGTAACCGCTTGCCGTGACGCACGCACGCTGCGCTGCGTTATCGGCTTCGCAATGCAATCTCACCGTTCGCTGCGATGTATCAACGCCTGAACGACCGCTTGCCGCGCGGATTTCCCCTTGCGGCCAACTCCGAGCGCGATTTGCGGCAAAATAGTCGATCGGCCGCCGCCGCGGCCGCGCATCCCCCACAGAAGCGACTCGATGAACCTGCAAGCCAATTACGAACAGATTCCACTCAAGGATTACGCCGAGCGCGCCTATCTCGACTACTCGATGTATGTGGTGCTCGACCGCGCCCTGCCCTTCGTCGGCGACGGGCTCAAACCGGTACAGCGCCGCATCGTGTACGCGATGAACGACCTCGGCCTCGACGCCGCGGCGAAGCCGCGCAAGTGCGCGCTGGCGATCGGCGAAGTGCTGGGCAAGTACCACCCGCACGGCGATAGCGCCTGCTACGAGGCGATGGTACTGATGGCGCAGCCATTCTCGTATCGCTATCCGCTGATCAACGGCCAAGGCAACTTCGGCTCCGCCGACGATCCGAAATCGTTTGCGGCGATGCGTTACACCGAAGCGAAGCTCACACCGATTGCGGAACTGCTGCTCGCAGAGATCGATCAAGGCACTGTCGACTTCACGCCGAACTATGACGGCACGCGGCAGGAACCATCGTGGCTGCCTTCGCGCGTACCGCATGTGCTGCTCAACGGCTCTACCGGCATCGCAGTCGGCATGGCAACTGACATTCCGCCGCACAACCTGCGCGAAGTCGCGAGCGCGTGCATCCACTTGCTCGACGATCCCGAGGCGAGTCTGGCCGAGCTGTGCAAGCACGTGAAAGGTCCGGATTTTCCGACCGCCGCCGAAATCATCACGCCGAAGACCGATCTCAAGGCCATGTATGCCAGCGGCAATGGCTCGGTGCGCGCGCGCGCCATCTATAAGAAAGACGATGGCAATGTGGTGATCACCGCGCTGCCGTATCAGGTTTCCGGCGCGAAGATCA
The DNA here is from genome assembly GCA_005877675.1 of Gammaproteobacteria bacterium. Lineage (GTDB taxonomy): Bacteria > Pseudomonadota > Gammaproteobacteria > Xanthomonadales > Rhodanobacteraceae > Rudaea. Next base: position 8,557 of record VBNZ01000017.1, on the reverse strand, counting down.
TCGCGCAGATCGCCGATCAGATGCGCGCGAAGAAACTGCCGATGCTCGAAGACCTGCGTGACGAGAGCGATCACGAAAATCCCGTGCGTCTCGTGTTGATCCCTCGCAGCAACCGCATCGACCTCGACGAGATGATGCAGCATCTGTTCGCGACGACCGATCTGGAGAAGAGCTACCGCATCAATCTCAATGTGATCGGGCTCGACGGCAAGCCGCAGGTCAAGCATCTCAAGCAGATTCTCACCGAGTGGCTCACATTCCGCCAGAAAACGGTGACGCGCCGCCTGCAGCATCGCCTGGATAAGGTCGAGCGACGCCTGCATCTGCTCGAAGGCCTGCGCATTGTCTTCCTCAATCTCGATGAAGTGATCCGTATCGTGCGCACCGAAGAGGAGCCCAAGCCGGTGCTGATCGCGCGCTTCAAGCTCAGCGAGGAACAGGCCGACTACATCCTCGAAACGCGTCTGCGCCAGCTTGCGCGCCTGGAAGAGATGAAGCTCAACGCCGAGCGCGATGCGCTCGAAGAGGAACGCGCACGCATCGCGGTGACACTTAAATCGCCGACCAAGCTCAGGACGCTGATCAAGGATGAACTGCGCGCGGACGCCGAAAAATACGGCGATAAGCGCCGCTCGCCGATCATCGAACGCGAAGTCGCTCAGGCACTGGACGAATCGGCGCTGGTCGCAAGCGAGCCGGTCACCGTGATTCTGTCTGAGAAAGGCTGGGTGCGCGCGGCCAAGGGACACGACGTCGATGCGGCCGCACTGAACTATCGCGAAGGCGACAGTTTCCACAATGCGGCAAAAGGCAAAACGACGCAGCAGGTCGCGTTCATCGACTCCGCCGGCCGAAGCTATTCGACGCCGGCGCACACGCTGCCCTCCGCGCGCGGCAATGGCGAGCCCCTCACCGGCCGCTTCACGCCTGCGGGCGGGGCACGTTTCGATGCGGTCGCCATCGCCGACGCGGCGGACAAGCTCGTGCTCGCTTCCGACTTCGGCTATGGCTTCGTCACCAAGTTCGAAGCACTGCTCGCGAACAAGAAGGCCGGCAAGCAGCTGATCAACATGGACGACGATGCGCATGTCGTCGCTCCCGCGTACGTGCGCGACAGCGCGCGCGATCGTATCGTCGTTGCGACGAACGCCGGCCACATCCTCATGTTCTCGGTCGCCGAACTCCCGGAACTCGACAATGGCGGCAAGGGCAACAAGCTGATCGAGATTCCGAAGGCGCGCATCAAAGAGGGTGAACGCATGGTCGGCACTGCCGTCGTGACCGAGGGTTCCGGCGAGGTGACGCTCTATGCAGGTCAGCGCAAGCTGATCCTCAAATGGGCCGATCTGGTCGAATACAACGGCAACCGCGCGCAGCGCGGCAGCAAATTGCCAAGGGGATTCCAACGCGTCGATCGCATCGAAACGACCGGGTGAATGGTCTTTTGAAAAAAGCTCTCACCATTCGCCCTGAGGTATCGAAGGCTGAACCCAGCGCGATGCTGTCGTTCGTGGTTCGATACCTCACCACGAACGGTTGAATTCATACTAGACCGCTGAAACGGCTAAACAGTATCGTCAAGGAGATGCGATGCAACTCGGCATGATCGGCCTCGGCCGCATGGGCGCGAATATGGCGCAGCGCCTCGTGCGCGGCGGACACCCGGTTGTCGGCTTCGATTCGAACGAGCTCAGTCGCACGCGCGCGGCGCAGAACGGCATCACGCCCGTGGAATCACTCGCCGAACTCGTCGGTGCGCTCGCCGCGCCGCGCGCGATCTGGATGATGGTGCCGGCAGGCGCGCCCGTCGATGCAACGATCGATGCACTGCTGCCACTGCTCGCAGCGGGCGATGTGCTGATCGACGGCGGCAATTCGTTCTACAAGGACACGTTGCGCCGCGCGCAGACGCTCGCCGCGCACCACATCGGCTATGTGGACTGCGGCACCAGCGGCGGCATCTGGGGACTCGCCGAAGGCTATAGCCTGATGATCGGCGGCGATGCCGCTATCGTCGAACACCTGCGGCCGATCTTTGCCACGCTCGCGCCCGCGCCGGATCGCGGCTGGGGGCGCGTCGGCCCCGCCGGCGCAGGTCACTACACAAAGATGGTGCACAACGGCATTGAATATGGCCTGATGCAAGCATATGCCGAAGGCTTTTCCATCCTCGAACACAAAAAAGAATTTGCGCTCGATCTCGCACAGATCGGCGAGATCTGGCGCCATGGCAGCGTCGTGCGCTCCTGGCTGCTCGATCTGACCGCCGATGCGCTGAAGCAGAACCGGACGATGCAAGGCATCGCGCCCTATGTGGCCGATTCGGGCGAAGGCCGCTGGACGCTGGCCGAGGCAATCGAACTTGGCGTGTCCGCGCCGGTGATCGCGCAATCGCTGCTCGAACGTCTGCGCTCGCGCGACAAGGATTCGTTCTCAGACAAACTACTCGCCGCGATGCGCAACCAGTTCGGCGGTCACGAAGTCAAAAAGGAATAAGCGATGCCATGTAGCGCCGAGATGCTCGCCGGGGTGGAGCTGTTCGAACTCGTCTCCGACCAGGACCGCGAAATGCTCGCCCAAGTTATCGACCTGCGCATCCTCGCCGGCGGCGACATACTGTACAGAGCGGGCGAGCCGGGCGAGTCACTGTTCGTCGTGCGCTACGGCGAGATTCAACGCTCGATACGCGACACCACTGGACAGACCATCGAGCTGAGCATCCATAGCGACAATGACATCTTCGGCGAGCTTGCACTGATCGATCGCACGCCGCGTATCGCGACCGCGACGGCGCTGACGGACTCGGAATTGCTCGAACTCGATCGCGAAGACCTGCTCGTGCTGTTCGAGAAAAATCCGCGCGCCGCCCTGCATCTGCTTGCCGCGATGGGCCGTATGACGCGCGAAGCCGACGAGCTGCTGCGTACGCGCGTTTCGCGCAACGCCAATATCGAGGCGGAAGAAAAGATCACCGTACTGCAACGCATCGCCGACTGGATCTCGTGGTTCAGCGGCAGCATGCCATTCCTACTGCTCAATCTCGTCTGGTTCATCGTCTGGATCGCGATCAACACACTGCATCTGGGCATGCAGGAATTCGACCCCTACCCGTTCGGCCTGCTGACGATGATTGTCTCGCTCGAAGCGATCTTCCTGTCGTGCTTCGTGCTGATCAGTCAGAACCGGCAGGCGGAAAAGGATCGCGTGCGTTCGGATATCGAGTACGACGTCAACATCAAGGCCGAACTCGAAATCGCGCACCTGCACGAAAAAACCGATCGCATGTACGCAGAGATGCTCGAATACTTCACGCGCATCGAGAAAGCATCCGCCGGGCCGGCAGGCGCATCGGTGCGCTGATCGACATCTTTATCGGACTGCGCATGCCCAATACGCTTCGGGCCTACGGCAGGTATCTCACGCGCCAATAGTGGCGTCGACAACGGCCTGCGCTTCGGCAAGGATGCGCTGAAGATGCGAGGCGTCGCGGAAGCTCTCGGCGTAGATCTTGTAGATGTCCTCGGTGCCCGAAGGCCGCGCTGCGAACCAGCCATTCGCTGCGACCACCTTGATGCCGCCGATGCGCCCGCCGTTGCCCGGCGCGCGATCGAGCACCTGCATCACTTTTTCACCCGCGAGTTCGGCGATCGCAATTTTCTCCGGTGTGAGCTGCGCTAGCTTTTTCTTCTGCTCCGCATTCGCGCGCGCATCGACGCGACTGGTCAGCGGCGCGCCGAGCTCTTGCGTGAGTCCGCGATAGTATTCGCCCGGATCGCGCCCGCTCGTCGCGGTGATTTCGGCCGCGAGCAATGCCGCTGCGATGCCGTCCTTGTCCGTCGTCCACACGCTGCCGTCGATGCGCGAAAACGTCGCGCCTGCGCTCTCTTCGCCGCCGAAGGCGAGCGTGCTATTCAACAAACCATCGACAAACCACTTGAGGCCGACCGGCGTCTCGTAGACGCGCCGGCCGAGTCGCGCGGCGACGCGATCGATCATCGCGCTCGACACGATCGTCTTGCCGATGCCCGCGTCCGCGCGCCACTGCGCGCGATGACGGAACAGATAGTCGATCATCGTCGCGAGATAATGATTCGAGGGCATCAAGCCGACGCTGCGCGCGACGATGCCGTGGCGGTCGTGATCGGTATCGCAGGCGAAGGCGACGTCGTAGCGATCCTTCATGCCGATCAGACGCTGCATTGCATGCGACGATGACGGATCCATGCGGATGCGGCCGTCCCAATCGAGCGTCATAAAGCGGAACGTGGGGTCGACCGTATCGCTGACTACACCCAGATCGATGTGGTATTGCTCGGCGATGCGTCCCCAATAATTCACGCCTGCGCCGCCTAGTGGATCTACGCCGAGCCGGATATTGGCGCCGCGGATCGCATCGAAATCGATCGCGTTGCGCAGATCGTCTACGTACGCGCCGAGGAAGTCATGCTCATGCGTCGTGCTCGCGCGGCGTGCACGCGCATAGGGTATGCGCTTGACGCCGGCGAGCTCGGCTTCGATCAGGCGGTTCGCTTCGGCCTCGATCCAGCCGGTCGCGTCGGTATCGGCCGGGCCGCCGTTCGGCGGGTTGTATTTGAAGCCGCCGTCCTCGGGCGGATTGTGCGACGGCGTGATGACGATGCCGTCGGCCAGCCCGCTCGTGCGCCCGCGGTTGTGACGATCCTTGTTAAATCTGAGTATCGAATGCGATACGGCCGGTGTCGGCGTGTATTCGTCGCCGGCAGCGATCATCGTCTCGACGCCGTTCGCCGCGAGCACCTCAAGCGCCGTCGCGCAAGCAGGCGTAGACAGCGCGTGCGTGTCTACGCCGAGGAATAGCGGCCCGCCGATATTCTGCTTGCAGCGATACTCGCACACCGCCTGCGTCACCGCCGCGATATGCGTATCGTTGAAACTCGCACGCAAGCTGGAGCCGCGATGGCCCGAGGTGCCGAACGCGACGCGCTGGGTAGCGACGGCGGGATCGGGCCGCTCAGCGTAGTACGCGGTGATCAGGCGCGGGATGTTTTCAAGTACGGATTCGGGCGGGAGTTGGCCGGGGCCAGCGTCAGTTTTCGACATACGCGAGTCGTTGATGGAGTTGAACCCTCGCCTCGCGCGGTGGGCGGAAGAGGGTTGGGTGGGGGCGCTCTTCCTGTTTCGCAAAAAATGCCCCTCACCCCGCCCCACTCCCCCCAACGAAAAGCTTGTTGGGGGGGTGGGAGGAAAAAACTATGCCGTCGCGAGCGCCGCGCTCTTGCTCGCAATACGCTGCATCAGTTCGGTCCACGAATCGACGAACGCTTTCGCGCCATCGACTTGCAGCTTGTGCGCGAGCGCGTCAACATCGACGCCGGCCTGCGCGTAGCGTGCGAGCAACGCTTCGGCTTCGTTGCCATCCGGCGCCATCACGCCGCTGACGACACCGCTCTGCGCGAACGCAAGCAGGGTCTTCTCCGGCATCGTGTCGACCGTATCGGGCGCGGCAAACGCTTCGACGTAGAGGTTCGGCGACAGTTTGGCATCCTTGGTGCCTGTGCTGGCCCAGAGCAGGCGCTGCGGGCGCGCGCCCTCGGTCGCGAGCTCACGCCACGCAGGCGCGGCGAAGAATTCACGATACGCGCGATACGTGCGCCCACCGATCGCGATGCCGAGGCGGTTGTGCAGTTCCGCCGGAACGTCGGCACCAAGCGCACGATCCCAGCGACTGATAAATACCGACGCAACCGATTCGATGCGCGGATCGAGTCCCGCGGCGATGCGCCGTCCGATCCCGCGCGCATACGCGCCCGCGGCGGCGAGATACTGCTCGCGCGAGAACAGCAATGTCACATTCACCGGTACGCCGGCGTAGATGGCTTCTTCGATTGCGGGTATGCCTTCGGGCGTGCCTGGAATCTTCACGAACAGATTGGATCGATTTGCGTCGCTGAAAATAGCCTTGGCCGCCGCGATCGTGCCTGCGGCGTCGGTGGCGAGCAGCGGCGAGACTTCCATCGACACCCAACCGTCGCCGCCACCGGTGGCGGCGTGAATCGGCGCGAACAGATCGGCGGCGCGGCGCAGGTCTTCCAGCGCAAGTTCGATGAACAACGTCTCGCCGGACTTGCCCGCGCGTGCTTTCTCTCGTATTGCAGCATCATAGGCGCCGCTGCCGATCGCCTCGTTGAAGATGGTCGGGTTCGAGGTCAGGCCCGTGACCGACAGCTCGTCGATATAGCGCTTGAGCGTGCCGTCGTCGAGCATGCGGCGCGTGATGTTGTCGAGCCACAAGCTCTGTCCGAGCGCATGCAGTTGTGCGGTCGGCTTCATGCGCGCACCTTGACCTTGTAGCACGGCACGTAGGCGGTGCCGCCGGGCAGCTTCATGCGCTGCTGCGCGACGAAGCCCGCCAGCATCTTGTCGAGCGCGCGCATGATCTGCGGATCGCCGTCGATCTCGAACGGTCCGTGTTCGGCGATCGCGCGCATGCCCTCTTCTTTGACGTTTCCGGCGACGATACCCGAAAACGCGCGACGCAGATCGGCCGCGAGCAGATGCGCAGGCTGGTCGCGATGCAGCTTCAGGCCCGCCATATTCGCGTGCGTCGGCTTGAACGGCTGCTGGAATTGCAGCTCGATATGCAGGCCCCAGTTGAAGAAGAACGCGTCCTGGGTCTCGATGCGGAACTCGCGCACCTTCTCGATACCCCGCGCGACTTGCTTGGCGGTCTCCAGCGGATTGTCGATGACGATGCGGTAGCGCTTGGCGACCTCTTCGCCGAGTGCGAGACGCAGGCAGCGGCACCTTCGCATTGTCCGGATGCAAAAGTATACCGAGCAGATAGAGAATCTCCTCGGCCGTGCCGACGCCGCCCGGAAACACGATGATGCCGTGGCCGACGCGTACAAATGCCTCCAGACGCTTCTCGATGTCGGGCATGATCACGAGCTGATTGACGATCGGGTTCGGCGACTCGGCCGCGATGATGCCGGGCTCGGTGATGCCGATGTAGCGCTTGGTGCGCTGGCGCTGCTTGTCGTGCGCGATCGTCGCGCCTTTCATCGGTCCCTTCATCGCCCCCGGGCCGCAGCCGGTGCAGATGTCGAGTCCGCGCAGGCCGAGGTCGTAGCCGACCATCTTCGTATACTTGTACTCAGTGCGGTTGATCGAATGCCCGCCCCAGCACACGACCAGGTTCGGGTCGATGTTCGGACGCAGTACACGCGCATTGCGCAGGATCTCGAACACTGCGTGCGTGATGCCGTGCGAGTCGTCGAGATGGAAGCGGCCCGCCTCGATCTGCGTCGCGATGTAGGCGATATCGCGCACGACCGCGAACAGCAGCTCGTTGATACCGCGGATGATCCGGCCTTCTACGAACGCGCGCGCCGGCGCGCTCTTGAGTTCGAGCTTGACGCCGCGATCCTGCTGCAGCACCTGGATATCGAACTCGGGAAAGCGCTCGAAGATGCTGCGCGGGTCGTCGTCTGCCGCTTCGCCCGAGACGAGCACCGCAAGCGCGCAGCGGCGCAGGAGATTGTACAGGCCGCCCTTGGTCGCGTCGCGCAGGCGCGTGACCTCGTCGCGTGACAGCACGTCCATGCCCGCGACGGGCGAGATGCGTGCGCTGACAGTGGGATTCTTAGTCGGGGCTTGTCCTTGTTGATCATTCATACTCATCGGTTCCACATGGTCATCGACGCGAAATGCGCGCCGAGCTGGTCAGTTTCGTATTCGCAGCGTCATGGGTCAATGCCGACGCCCGTAAAAAAGCCGGCGCCCTTGCGGACGCCGGCTCGAATTGCTGCAAGGCGCGTTCGGTTAGAACGTATACTTCGCCGTCATCATGACCGACCAGCGCTGGCTCGGGTTAGGCGCACCGCCGCTGTTCTGGCCCTCGTTGATGATGAGGGTTTGCGGACGGTAGTTGCCGTTGGCGTCCTTGTATGCCGCGCTGCTCACGTCGAAGACGTACTTGCCTGTGGTCGGGTCGTAGCCGCTGACGTTGGCGAGGTTGCGGATCAGCGGGAAGCTTGCGCGCTTCTCGACGCCCCACTTGCTGTTGAGCAGGTTGCCGAAGTTGAAGAAGTCGAAGCGCAGCTCGCCCTTGTTGCCTGCAAACAGGCCCGGGATCTGCTGACGGAAGCTCACGTCGATCTGGTTGACCCATGGCGCGCGCACATCGTTGCGGCCGGCGATCTGACCCATATGCGAACGCAGGTACGGGTTGTTCTGCACATAGCTCATGAACTGCTGCTTCTGCAGATCCGTGACGGCCGATGCCCACTGCACGTCGCCGATCGACTTCGGGATGTAGACCAGGTCTCGCGAGTACCCGTCGCCGTTGGTATCGGTGCCGGAGGTCCAGCTATACGGCGCGCCGGAGTGACCGTCGGCGAACGCGCTGACCTGGGTCAGATAGTCGCCGAAGAAACGATGCTGCCAGGTGAGGCTGGCGATCACGCGCTGCGGCACGTTGTAGTTCGACGTGGCGGCCTTGTCGGTGTTCGGGTTGACCCAGACGTTGCCGAGGATGTTGGAGTTGGCAACGCTGGACGTGCCCGGATTGACATCGGTC
>VBNZ01000244.1:7840-10681 GCA_005877675.1 Gammaproteobacteria bacterium | reverse complement strand
GCGAGCGATCCGCCGCAAGCACTTTGATCGCCACCGGTCGCGCCAGCGACAACTGCGTGCCGAGGTAGACGTCGGCCATGCCGCCATGCTGCAACAGCCGCGTGATCTGGTAGCCGACTATTTCGGGCGCGATATTGGCGTCTGCGTTGACCATCAGGAGTCTTGTCTTCCACTGGAGAGCGGCAGCGCCGCACAATTTCGCCCGCTCTGTACCACAAATGCAAGCAGCCAAGGCCCGAGGCGTCGAACAGTTGGCAAACTTGGCCGGTGCGCGTACGTCGATCGCGCGTTCAGCATGCAGCAAGTCTGCGGCATCCGAGTTCACCCGGCATTCGGCCGCGAGGAGTCAGGGTAAGGAGTCCGCATCCGCGGCGCTCGCATCGTCGATCCAGGGCGGACAACGACCGCAACTCTTGTTAGGAGATCACCATGGCTCAGCGATATTCACACCACCCCCTCTTGCTCAGCATCGCCAGCGCCGCCGGTCTTGTGCTGGCCGCGAGCGCCGCGACATTCGCGGCGCCGCCGCCCGACAAACCAGGCCATGAGATGCACGGCAAAGGCCAGGGCGAGCAGCACAAGAAAGCGCATCATCAGAACGGCAAACAGCTGCTCGGCGAGAAGGTCAAGACCAACGGCCACCATACGATCGACCAGAAGGGCAATGTCACTGCGTCGGTCGAAGTCAAGGACGGAAAAGTCGCCGGGCTGCACGCCAAACACGCGCAGAAGGGCGACCTGCCGGTAAAGAAATACAAGAGCAGTCAGAAGCTCGCGCAGGCCGATGAATCCAGCGGCCCCGCGCGCATGATCGCCGTGCAGGAATACATCGGCACCACGTACATTGGCTATGCCTACTACGATGACTACGGCGACGAGGAAATCTACTGGTTCCCGTACGACATGATCCTCGACGGCGATACCGGCGCGATCGACTACGTTCCAGCGGCGGCCTGACGGCTAGAGCTTTGTGATATGGAACCGCACTCCTGCACTGGCACTGGAGTGCGGTTTTATTTTCGTTGCGATCAAGCGGGCGCGCTGGAGCGCGCGCAAACAGCGTAGCCGGCCCGAAGGGCGAGCGCCATGGATCGGCGCGAGTCATCGAACCGCCTCTTGCGCGGTTCGATTCCAGCACTGAAGCGCAGCGCAGGGAAACCGATTCAAATATTCAAAATTGAATGGTGGCCGGGGACGGAATCGAACCGCCGACACGGGGATTTTCAATCCCCTGCTCTACCAACTGAGCTACCCGGCCAGGATGAAGCGAGATTTGCTGCGCCACACAGAAGGCGTGGTCGCGGAAGGCCGCGTATTACAACGGCTTGAACGCGGCGAGTCAAGGCGCATCGATGCAATGTACGCTTGACAAGACTAAATGTATTGTATACATTACTTTTAGTTAAATTCAAACGACATTGGAGGTAATCGTGATTGCCATATCGGGTCTGCTCGCATCGTCGCTGCTCGGCGCATTGCTCGCTTTGCCTTTCATCGCCGCGCTGCCGGTCGGCGCCGGCTGGCTCGGCGCGACAGTGTTGCTCGCCGCGTCGGCTTTTGCGGTGCATCGCTGGATGCGTCTGTCGAAAGGCGAAACCGGCGCTCCCGGCGTCGAAGAGAAGCTGGCGTGGACTTCGCTGGTGATCACCGGCGTTGTTTCCGCGTATTTCGTCGCCTATCTGCTGTTGAATCCGCACGGCAACCGGGTTGCGATGTTCGGCAACATCGCGATCCTGCAGATCGGCTGGGGGATTTTCTGCGCCTGGTTGCGGCGCGCCGATCGAGGCGGCAGCGACGAGCGCGATCGCGCGATCGACGCGCGCGCATATCGCTACGCCTACTTCGGCGTGATCGGCTATGTCGGATGCCTGCTGTGGATGACATTCACGGCGTGGACTGTGGTCGGCGTGCGCGCAGACACGCCTGCCGATCTCGCGTTGACGAACTACGCATTGACCAACTATGCGCTGATCGGCGCGCTGCTGTTCGGCGAGTTGATCAACAGCTTCAGCCGCCTGCAGCTGTACAGGAATCAGCGGCCATGAGCGGCATTGCCGTCGGCAATCACATCAGGCGCCTGCGTTTCGAACATGGGGAGATGACGCAGGAGGAACTTGCACAACGCGTTGGTATCACGCGACAGACTGTCATCGCACTCGAAGGCGGCCGCTATGCGCCGTCGCTGGAGCTGGCATTTCGCATCGCGGTTGCATTCGGTGTCGACATAACCGCGGTAATTTTCTGGCAAGAGACGGCAAAAGCGAAAAAACGTTGAAGGTTTCGTGGCGTTGCGCGGATAACCCACCGCGCAGCGCTCAGGATTTCTGTACCAGGCGTCGATACTGCGACATATGGCGTAGCGCCTCTTTCGGCCGATCGAGTTGTTTGTACAAGAGCGCGAGGTTGTAGTGCGCGTCGGCAAGCGAAGGATCGACGTGCAGCGCGGCGAGGTACGCCTTCACCGCATCGGGCTTGCGCCGCATGTCGTCGAACAATACGCCTAGATTGAACAGCAGCGTGGCATCGTTGCCGCAAGCGGCGAGCGCCTCGCGGTACACGCTTTCGGCGCGCGCAAGCTCCCCGTTCTGATGCAACAACAGGCCCAGATTGATGCGCGCTTCCAGATGCGAAGGATCGTCGACGATCGCACGTTCGTACGCGCTAACGGCGGCGGCGGCGTCCTTGCCTTCGAGCGTGACCGCATGCTCGAACCAATCCTCGATCGCAACCTGCGCGGGCGCTGCGCGCTCGATGACTTTCAATTCGCCTTCGGTCGGATCGCCCTCGAACGCGAGCAGATACTGGCCCGACTCCGCCTGCCAATGCTTGCCGCTTTCAGTG
>VBNZ01000244.1:4485-7817 GCA_005877675.1 Gammaproteobacteria bacterium | reverse complement strand
TGCTCTCGGGCAGATGCCGGCGCAGCTCCTTGAGCGATTTCGTGATGCGCCGGTGCGGCACTTGCGCGCGCGCGAGCGCCTGCGCAGTGCGCAGCACGATCAGATCCTGAAACGAAAAGCGCCATGCATTGCGCACCCCGCGCGCGGGCGTGACGAAGCCCGCATCGATCAGAGCGCGTATCGTGCTGCGCGGCAGGCGAAGCAGTTTTTCGACGTCGCGGACGCCGTATTCATGCGTCATGCGAACATTCTATCCGCAGCCAGCGCTCACTTCGCTCTCTTGCGCGCCGGTGTGGCCTCGGCCGCTTTTCCGCGCACGGGTGCGCGCTTGGCGGGCTTGCGCGTTTCGACTTCGGATTCGGCCTTGGCCGCCTTGCCCGCAACGACGCCGCCTTTCTTTTCCAGGCTCGCGCGCAGCGCTTCCATCAGATCGATGATCTGTGCGCCGCCTTCGGGCGTTTCGGCCATCGTGATCTCCTGGCCCTCGACCTTCTTCTGGATCGCCGCTTCGATGCGCGAGCTCACGTCGTCGGTGTACTGGCTCGGATCGAAGCGATCGCTCGATTGCTGCTCGATCAATTGTTTTGCGAGTTTGAGTTCGCCTTCGCGCACGTCCATCTTCGGGATGTCGATATCGCGGATCGAGCGCACTTCGCCGGCATACATCAGCTGTTGCATGACGAGGCCGTCCTCGACCGGGCGGATCATCACGATGTATTGCTTGCCGCGCGCAGCCCAGCGCCCCAGCGCGCAGCGCTTGGATTCGCGCAGCGCCTTGGCGAACAGCGCGTACGGTTTCGCGCCACCCTTGTCAGGCGCGAGGTAATAGGCCTTGTCGTAATAAACCGGATCGACCGCGGAGATCGGCACAAACTCTTCGATATCCGCCGCGTGCGTGCCCGCTTCCTCGAGCGCCTTGAGCTCCTCGGGCGTGAACATCACGTATTGGTCTTTGGCGAATTCGTAGCCCTTGACCATTTCGTCGCGCGACACCGGGATGTCTTCCTTCGCGCAGAAATACTGCTGCTTCAGACGCGAGCCGCAGGTCTTGTGCAATAGATTGAACGAGATCTGCCGGCTCGCCTCGGTGGCCGAATACAGCTTCACCGGGATTGCCACCAATCCGAAGGAAATCGTCAGACTACCGATCGAGCGCGCAGCCATGGCTCAAGCTCCAGGCAAAGTTTGAAGGGCAACAAGCCGTCAGCGTTTTTTCTTCCGCCGTGACTTTGGACCTCGGGTTTCCGCCTCACGTTCCGCCGCGTTTCCGTTGAGTGCGACGTGCAAATTCTGCTTGCTATTTAACGCGTTACGCCAACGATCTCCATTTTGAGTCAACTTGTCAATCACATTCGTCAGGCGGAAGTCGAGCGGATGGGCGCGGGCCAGCTCGTCCCAAGTCAGCGGCATCGACACCGGGGCGCCGGGTTCGCCGCGCGGCGAATAAGCGACGTTCAAGGTTTTTCCCCGCACGTTCATGTTGTAATCCATGAAGATCTTGCCTGTTCGTTTCGGCACGCTCCATTCCATCGTGATGTCTTTGGGGTGCTGACGTAGCAAGTGGCGGCCGACCAGTTCGGACACGGCGCGCGCGGCGTCGAAATCGATCGTGCGGCGGATCGGCACGAACACGTGCAGGCCGGTTTTGCCCGAGGTTTTGACGATCGCTTCGAGCGACATCTCCTTGAGCACGTCGCGCAGCCAGAACGCGACCTCCTTGCCCTTTTCGAACGCGACGGTATTGAGCTCGGGCTCGGCGCCTTTGGCTTCCTTGCCCGAATAGATGTACGGATCGATGTCGAACACGACGTAGTCGGGATAGTTGAGCACCGAGGCTTCGAGCGATTCGAGCGAACTCGCATAGTCGATGCTGTCGCTCACCGCATCGGGGAGCGTGCCCGACTGCGCGAGCCACAGCAGTGTCGGCAGGTTGTTGCAGACGAGATATTCGTGACTCTCATCCTTACTGCCGGAGTACACAGTGACGGTATCGACGAAATCCGGCCGCGTCTGCTCCCAGTGCTTTTGGAAAAAACGCTGCCCTTTGATGCCGCCGGGCATGCGGATCATCGTCAGCGGTCGCGCGGCAAGATGCGGCAGCATGTAGGGCGACACCTGCGCCATGTAGCGCAACAGATCGCGCTTGGTCAGCGCCGGCTGCTGCAGCGCCGGATCGGCGGGCCAATAGACGCGATCCAGATGTGTGAGCTTGATCGCATGCGTGCCGACTGCGAGCGCGAAGTTGTTTTTCGGCTGATCGAGTTGGGCGAGCACCGTCGCGATCGGATCGTCAGTACGCGCACCCGCACGCGAGGGTGCGGGCGCGCGGGCATGCGCAACACTCGCCTCGACGCGACGCACGGATTTCGCTTCAACATCGTCGCGCAGGCGCTGGAAGATGGGCGCACGCAGCGAGCCATCTTCGGTCCAGTTCTGGAAGCTCACCTCGGCCACGAGTTCCGGCTCGACCCACGTTACCGGTCCATTAAGCTCGGGCTTTTCCACAAAAGGATTTTTGGAAATTTTCAACTTTTCGAGCTGCGCCTTCACCGCCTTGAGCGAGCGATCGTCGAAGCCCGAGCCGACATGTGATGCAAAGTGCAGCTTGCCGCCACGCCAGTAACCGAGCAGCAGGGAACCGAGCGCCGCACGCGAGCCCTTGCCCGTGGTGAAACCGCCGACGACAAAGTCCGCTGTCTGCACCGGCTTGACCTTGAGCCACACTGACGAGCGCTTGCCCGTTTCGTATTTACTGTCCTCGCGCTTGCCGATCACGCCTTCAAACCCGCTAGCGAGTGCGGCCTCCTGCAGCGCGATTCCATCCGCGGATGCATGCACGAGCTGCAGCAAGGGCGAAGGCAGGAGACACTGTGCGAGATAACGCCGGCGATCGCTGTATGCCGCGCGGCGCAAATCGATGCCAGCGAAATACAGCAGATCGAAACAGAAGAATACGACCGGCACCGCCTGATCCGCCGTGGCGATTTCGCGCTCGGTCTTGAGTTGAAAGCGATTTTGCATCGCATTGAACGAAGGCTTGCCCGCCGCGTCGAACGCGACAAGTTCGCCGTCGAGGATCATGCCGTCGACCTGCTGTTGCGTGAGCTCCTTGGCAATGCGCGGAAAAGTCGTCGCAAGCTCCAACCCGCGCCGCGAGCGCAGCTTGACGCCATCGCGATCGATGAACGCGAGCACGCGATAGCCATCGAGCTTGGGTTCCCACACCCAGCCGTCGCGATTGAACGGTGCATCGGCGGTTTCCGCGAGCATCGGCGCGAGCTTGGTCGGCATCGCCACAGTATCGCCGCTCGGTGCGAGCTGCGTCGCCGGGA
>VBNZ01000244.1:2533-4451 GCA_005877675.1 Gammaproteobacteria bacterium | reverse complement strand
AAGACGAAAGTCGTAATGCAGGCGCCGCGCCGAGTGTTGCTGCACGACGAACAGCAGCGGCCCGCTGCCCTCGGCCACGACCGGTTGCGGTTCGGGCGTGGCGGTGAAGCTGCGTTTGGCGGAATATTCGCTGAGCTTGCCTTTGTCGAGACCCTCGCGCACTTGCCGTTCGGCTTGGGCGCGGTCGTGGAAAAATGTGCCTTCCTCGTCCGGCGAGTACACGCCGCAATCCCACACGATCACCTCGCCTGCACCGTACTGCTTCGGCGGAATCACGCCCTCGAACGAGGCGTAGTCGTAGGGATGATCCTCGGTCTGTACCGCAAGGCGTTTTTCGTTGCGGTCCAGCGACGGCCCCTTGGGTACCGCCCAGGATTTCAGCACGCCATCGCATTCAAGACGAAAGTCGTAATGCAGGCGCCGCGCCGAGTGTTGCTGCACGACGAACAGCAGCGGCCCGCTGCCCTCGGCCACGACCGGTTGCGGTTCGGGCGTGGCGGTGAAGCTGCGTTTGGCGGAATATTCGCTGAGCTTGGTTTTGCTCATGTGCCGATTCTACTCACCAGACCATCTACTGGTCATTCACGCGAACGTTGGAATGAAAGTCAAAGGCGGAAAACGATGACCCCCTCCAGGTTCCTGATCGGCGCGAGCGGCTACTCGTACAAAGAGTGGAAAGGCAATTTCTACCCCGCTGACATGAAACCCGACGGCATGCTCGCGTGGTACGCCGCGCAGCTGCCGACGGTCGAGATCAACAACACCTTCTACCAGATGCCCAAAGTCAGCGTGCTCGAAAGCTGGGCCGCCGCGACCCCGGCGCATTTCCGCTTCGCGATCAAGGCGCCGCGGCGCATCACGCACGATGCGCGGCTCAAGGCCGATGCCGCGGCCGACTCGGTCGAATTCCTGTATCGCAATCTCGCCGCGCTCGGCGCGAAGCGCGGCCCGGTGCTGTTCCAGCTGCCGCCGTTTCTGAAAAAGGATCTGCCGCGCCTCGTGGAATTTCTGGCCTTGTTGCCGGCGGATCATCGCGCCGCATTCGAGTTCCGCAACGCAACCTGGTTCGACCACGAGGTGTACGCGTTGCTCAAGCAGCATGGCGCGGCGATCTGCCTGTCCGAACGCGAAGACGATGCGCCGCCGCCACTGGTGGAGACGGCACCCTGGGGTTATGTGCGTCTGCGCCTGGAAGTCTATTCCGATGACGACCTCAAGCGCTGGGCCGAGCGCCTCGCGGCAACAAACTGGCGCGAGATCCATGTCTATTTCATGCACGAACCTACCGCGCCGCCATATGCATTGAGCTTGCAGAAATACGCGAGCGGTTAAACTGCACGCCATGCACTTGCAACTCCTCGATCTCGACGGCTCGCTCGTCGCGCAACCAACTCTGCGCGAGGCGCTGCCGTGGGACTCGGTATCGACGGTCGAGCTGCGCGATCTCGGCCCGCGCCTGCGCCTATGGAGCCGGCAGCGCACGTTCGATGCGCTGCGCGCGCGGCTTGATGCAGCACAGGCCAAATCCGTCGGTACGATCACGCTGATCGGCTCAGGCGATTTCCATCACGTCGCGGTCGCGATCATCGAACGCGCCGCGCGCGCCGTCGCCGCATCTTTTACGATCGTGCATATCGACAACCATCCCGACTGGGTGCGCCTTGCGCCGCGCTGGCACTGCGGTTCCTGGGTCAATCGCGCGCTGAGGATTCCGCAGATCGCGCGCGTGATGACGCTCGGCGTGTGCAGCGAGGACCTCGTGCGACCCGATTGGAAAGGCGGCAATCTCGCCGCGCTCGAATCTGGAAAGCTCGTGCTGCTGCCGTGGCGGCACGCACCTTCGCGTGTCGGCCGACACATCGCCGACGGTTACGGGCATCGCTATGTCGACCGCCACATCGTCTGGGAAAATCTTGCC
>VBNZ01000244.1:0-2387 GCA_005877675.1 Gammaproteobacteria bacterium | reverse complement strand
ATATCTGCGGCGAATATGCGCCAGCGGGGCACGCGAACTGGTTCAAGCGTATCGAAGCGCGCATGGATCAGCCGCGACGTGCGGTGACCGCGGCGGACCTCGCGCAGAATGAGCGCGTCAACGTCGCGCTGCTGCGCGCGATCGCGGGCGCGGAGGACGCGGCATGATCGTCACCTTCGCCCTGCTCGCCGCGACGGTGGTGCTCGACATCATCGGCCAGGTGTTCTTCAAACTCGGGGTCGGCCACGACGAGGGGCACACCGGCGGCGTGGGTGGTTTTCTGCGCGATTTGATCTCGCCGTGGATCGTCGCCGGCGTGGTCGTCTATGTCGGCGAATTCATCGTCTGGTTCGCCGCGTTGACGCGCGCGCCGCTGAGCGAAGCTTTCCCGTTCAATGCGCTGGCCTATGTCGGCGTCGTGCTCGCCAGCCGCTTCGTGCTGCACGAAAAGGTGTCGATGCGACGCTGGCTGGGCACCGGGGCAATCGCACTCGGCGTGACCCTGGTGTTTCTGCCCTGACATCGTGCAACGGCCGAATCGCGGCGCAAAGCCTTGATCGCAGCCGGCATTTTAGAACTCTTAACGATTTCTTATGGCAAAATAGCAGTTTAGCCGCGCCTAACTCTTGCGGCGCGATACTACGCCCATGATCAAAAACGTCGATTTCAAAATGCCCGGCGGCCGCTCGGGCGTGCTCCTGATTCACGGCTTGACCGGCACACCGACTGAGATGCGCTTTATCGCCAAGGGTCTGAATCGCAACGGCTTTACCGTGCACGCCATGCAGCTCGCCGGACATTGCGGCAGCGAGGAAGACCTGCTCAAGACCGGCTGGCACGACTGGTACCGCAGCGTTTGCGAAGCCGCGGACAAGCTGCGCGCCGAGGTCGACCACATGTTCGTCGCGGGCCTGTCGATGGGTGCGCTGCTCGCACTCAAGCTCGCCGCAGACCGCCCGGACGAGGTCGATGGACTCGGCCTGTACGGTACCACTTTCATTTACGACGGTTGGACGATTCCGTTCATCGGCAAACTGTCGTTCTTGCTGCCGCTGGTGACGAGCCTCGGCATCGGCCGCCATCGCAAGTTCCACGAATGCTTCCCGTATGGCATCAAGGACGAGCGGATTCGTCAGCGCATCGCCGGCGCGATGCTAAGTGGCGCAAGCGACGAAGCCGGCCTGCCCGGCAATCCGTGGCCGTCGCTGGCCGAGTTCTACCGCCTCTCGTTCCGCGTGCGTCGCCAGCTCGCCGATGTGCGTACGCCGTGCCTTGTCGTGCACGCGAAGGACGACGACGTCGCCAGTCTGAAGAATGTGCGCTACGTGGTGCGCGGCGTCAGCGGTCCGATCGAGACCGTGCTGCTCGAGAATAGCTACCACATGATCACGGTCGATCAGGAACGCGACGTGGTGATCGATCGCACTACGCGCTTCTTCAGCCACATCGCGAATACGCGCTTCGTGCATATGCCGGAACGCGCGCCCGCGCTCGTCGCCATCGACTGACCGTCCCTTCGCCGTTGTGGACGTTCGCGTCGCCAACACGATCGAGGCTTACGGTCGCGATGACTGGAATCGCCTGTTTCCGGGCGAGCTGGAAGATCACGCCTACTATCGCGCGGTGGAGAAATCCGGCCTGCCGGATTTCGAGTGGCTGTATTTCGGCGTCTATGCGAACGGCGCGCTGCGCGCGGCCGTGCCGGCATTCATCACCGACTACGAACTCGACACGACACTGACCGGGCCGCTGCGCCGCGTCAGCGACGCGATCGCGCGCATGTTTCCGCGCCTGCTCAAGCAGCGGCTGCTTTCGCTCGGCTCGCCTGTCGGCGAAATCTGCCATCTCGGCTTTGCGCCGGATTGCGTGGCGGCCGAGCGGCAGCAGCGCTGCTTGCGAAAATGGGAAGCGTCGCACGCGAACGCCGCGTAGCCATGCTCGCTGCGAAAGACGCTGCGAACGCACAGGACGCGTTGTGGGCGCAAGGCGCCGCGGCGGCCGGCCTGCGCCGCCAGCCCGGTCTACCGACTGCGCTGCTCGACTTGCCTTATGCGAACGTCGATGAATACCTTGCTACCCTCTCGCATGCGACGCGCAAGGACCTGCGGCGCAAACTCAAGGCCGGTGCGGCGCTGCGCGTGGAATGGCGCGACAATATCGACGGCATCCGCGACGATGTAATGCGTCTGTATCGCGAAACCTACTCGAACGCGGAATTGAGTTTCGAGGAACTGACGCCGGAGTACTTCTCGAACGTCTTGCGCGAATGCGCCGGCCGCGCGCTGTGTGCGACCTACTGGGCGGGCGACAAGCTCATCGCATTCAACCTCGTGCTACACGACGGCGAGCGCCTGATCGACAAGTTCCTCGGCATGGATTACGCCGTC
>VBNZ01000243.1:10258-11590 GCA_005877675.1 Gammaproteobacteria bacterium | reverse complement strand
TTTGTCGGCCATGGACTCGACTGCCTGACGAATCTGTTCGCTGTAGAGGGGTTGGAAGAAGACGACATCCCCAATCCCATGACGAGCGTGCTTAGCCGGCGCAACAAGATTGGAGCCCGGGAAATCGAGTACATCAGTGCCGAGCCCGATCCCGGCGAAACGCTCGATCAGGTACTCGAACAGTTCCGTTCCTGGCTCGAGACGAATGCGCCGCAGACAGCGAGTCAACTACGCAAGGGCCTGAGCAAGGAGCAAATCAGGGCTGCTCTCAATCAATGGGAAGTGGAGCAGGAATGGGTCTTTCCTTTTCCAGAATCGCTCTTTCCCTTGTTCAAACATTTCAACGGGCAGCGAAGCACGCGCACATCGCTGTTGCCTAGCCCGGTGGGCACGCCCAGCGGCCTGACGCTGGGTTCGCTCGAAGATATGAATGCGTGGCGCAACAATGAGTCAGGGTTGATCTATCTCTACCGAGGCCTGGAGTTTTTTGCCAGCCTGCATATTGATGCGGAAGTAAGCGGGGAATTCTGGAACGACCAATGGTTTCCCTTCGCAACGGGCGCGCATGTGACAGGCGATGAGAACCTCAGCTTCTTGTTATTTTATCGATCCCGGACAGATTGTTCTGCAACTCACGGAAGTAGAGAATTTCACCACTCTTCATTTGCACAGGCGAGTTATCGCGCCGTCTGCGCTGGCCTACTTCAAAGGCGCGGTCGAGAGCATGCAGACCGGTGAGATCGTCAACGATTCAAAAACGGGCCTGCGCTGCGCCACATAGAGATTCGCGCGGTGATCCCGACGGGTGAACGTCGAGTATCTGAACAACGCCGGTTGCGGCAGCGCTCATCTGCATCGACAAATTGCTTAGCGTGACCAGGCGATAGCGCGTCGATTCCGACAACTCGATGCGGTCCCAAGCCCAGGTTGCGATCGCAAGAACTCGGCCTCGTTCAAGAGCGGCAGGCAGCGATGACGTGTGACCCGCGCGCAGGATGTTGTCGCGCCTATGCGGACTGCGGCGCAATTTTGCGCCAGCCGGCCGGCGGCATGCCGAATTCGCGCTTGAACGCGCGGTTGAAGGCGCCCTCGGATTCGTAACCGCTGCGCTCGGCGATGCGCGCGATCGGCTCCTTGCCCGTGCGCAGCATCTGCGCGGCGAGCGCGAGGCGCCAGCGCGTGAGGTATTGGATCGGCGATTCGCCGACCAGCGTGCTGAAGCGTTCTGCCAGCGCCGAGCGCGACAGCGCTACTTCGTGTGCCAGTTCCTCCACACTCCATGCGCGCGCTGGATCGCCATGCAGCAGCGCGAGCGCGCGCCCGACATGCGCG
>VBNZ01000243.1:7281-10167 GCA_005877675.1 Gammaproteobacteria bacterium | reverse complement strand
ATTCGCGCACGCCGGCCCGCAACAACTCGCGCAGCAGCGCCGAGGCCTGACCATCGCCGATCGGTATGCGCAACATGCGCGGCAGCGCTTCGAACAATGGCCGGCACATGCTGCGGCTGGCGAGCAGATAACCGCAGACGAAGCGCGTGCGCGCGCCACCGCCGCCGTAGCGGATCTGGATGAAGTCGGGATCGGCCGTGATATCGGGCGTGCCGGTGCCCGCATCTCCGAGCGCGGCGAGGCGCAGATCGGTGCCCATCCGATGGCGATCGTCCTGCGCAAACACGATCAGGTCGCCGGCGCAAAGCTCCAGAGCTTCGTCGCCGTCGTTCAAGCGGACTTTGCAGCGCCCCTCGGTGAGGTAGTGGAAGAACACCATGTGCTCGGCCGGCGCTAGATGGTGTTTGTGCAGCGCCATGCCCGCCTCGCCGCGCACGCACCACGGCGCGGTGAATTCGGCATTGAGGAACACCGCACCTTCCAGATGCACGGATTTGAGCACGTCGGAGAGTGCATCCATGGTGTTTGAGTCAAAGACGGCGGAGTTTCGGCGAAGACGTCACGCGCAACGAAGCCGATACTAGCCACGCTCGCGATCCCGCACAATTTTTCGACGCTCGCGCAGGCGTCGTCCACCATCGAGGACAAACTAATGAGCGCCGACAAGAGTTACAACGGCAGCTGCTTCTGCGGCGCCGTCCAGTTCACCGTTACCGGCGATCCGGCCGCGATGGGCTACTGCCACTGTGAATCGTGCCGCAGCTGGTCCGCAGGCCCAGTCAACGCGTTCACGCTGTGGAATCCGGACGCGCTGAAGATCACGCGTGGCGCCGACAATATCGGCGGCTACGAAAAGACTGCAGCGAGCCACCGGCAATGGTGCAAGAGCTGCGGTGGCCATCTGTTCACGCAGCATCCGGCGTGGAATCTCGTCGATGTCTATGCCGCGGTGATACCCGGTCTCCCATTCCAGCCGGGCGTACACGTGAACTATCAGGAGACGAAGTTGCGCATGCAGGACGGCCTGCCGAAGATGAAGGACCTGCCGAAGGAAATGGGTGGGTCGGGAGCGGTTTTGGCAGAGTAGCCGGCCAGACGCGCGGTCCAAAAGAGAGCGTGGCTTGCGTCGAAGATCGGCGCAGTTCAACTGTCGGTTTTCGGCCAATATGTGCCGCTCAGAATGCCCCACCACCGGCTGCCCAGAGCGGCCGCTCGTGAAGCTTGACCTGCGCTTTCCCGACTCAGCCGTTGTAGCGCAGGCGCCCGATTCGTTCGGCGTGCCATCACGCCGGTTGTTCGATGGGCAGCTCGACGCGCATCGAAGTGCCCTCGCCAAGAACGCTGGCGGCTTCGATGGTGCCACCATGTTTGAGCACGATGCCATATGAAATCGACAGGCCAAGTCCAGTGCCGCTTCCGACCGGTTTGGTCGTGTAGAACGGGTCGAAGATGCGCGGCAATACATCGGCCGGTATGCCCTCGCCGTCGTCGCTGATCGAAACCCAGATCTTGTCGGCCGACCGTCCCGTGTCTACGGTGATTACTCCCCGCTCCTTGATCGCCTGGCCCGCGTTCATGAGGACGTTCATGAACACCTGATTGAGTTCCGATGGCAGACATTTAATTGGCGGCAATTCACCGAAATTCTTTACGATGCGTGCTTTGAATTTCAGTTCGCTGGCGACGATGTTGAGCGTGGATTCCAAACCACGATGTACGTCGGCGACAACCCATGCGTTGTCGCGGTCGATGCGTGAGAAGTCACGCAGATCACGCACGATCTTGGCTACGCGCTCGATGCCCTCGCGTGATTCGTCCACGAGCTCCGGCAAGTCCGCGGCGAGAGCGTCGACGTCGAAGTGTGCGCGAATCTGCTTGAGTTCTGCGTATGTCTCTGCGTTGCTGCCGCGTGTAAGCTCGGCGGTCAATGCTTCCATGGCGGCGAGCAACTGCGCTGCGTATCGTTGCAAAGTGCGCAGATTCGAGCCTACGTAGGCGATCGGGTTGTTGATTTCGTGCGCTACCCCGGCCGCGAGTTGCCCGATCGATGCCAGTTTCTCCGACTGGATCAATTGGTTTTGCGCATCCTCCAGCTTGTGATTGAGCGCGAGCAGGTCCGTATTGCTGGTTTGTAGAGCGCGCTCCGCCGCGAGGCGCTCTTCAACCTGTTCAGCCAAGCGCAGGTTGGAATCCTGCAGCGCCATGTTGGCACGAATCTGCTTCTCGTTTGCATCGCGCAGTTCGCGCGTGCGTTCGCGCACCTGCGCTTCCAGTTGTAGGCCGCGGTGATGATAGCGTTGGCGAATGACCAGCGGTGCGATTGCGGCCAGAACAAGCAGGAGGATGATCCCTGCGATCCGCATGCTGCGCCGTTCGAACCACCGTGGCACGAGCTCGAAGGACATCTGTGCGAGCATGGGATTGCCGCCCGTGGTGAATTCGGACAGGAGGCCTCCGGTGCGGGCTTCCACACGGAATTGGAAATTGCCGGGTGGAAGATTGGTATAGAACGCGGAACGCCGTGTACCGGCCTCGTGCCATTCCGTGTCGTAGCCTTCCAGCCGGTAGCGGAACGAAATGCCGCGCGGCTCACGGAAGCTTAGGCCGGTGAAACGCAATTCGATGTCGCGTTGTGGACTGTCGATGCTGATGGCGTCTTGCGCGCCGTACCAACGATCCCCATGGTGCAATTGTTCGACCACGATCGTCGGCGGCAAGGGCGGCGGCACGATGGACTTGGTGTCGACACGCACCGCGCCATGGATCGCCGGAAACCAGAGCGAGGTTCCATCCACCAAGATGCGCGACCTTACGCCGCCATTGCAGCAATGGACATGCTGCATGCCGGTCAGACGACCGAGCACGCGCTCCGGTGCGATTACCGCG
>VBNZ01000243.1:466-7260 GCA_005877675.1 Gammaproteobacteria bacterium | reverse complement strand
GTCGATGTTGGATACGTAGAGATAGTCTCCCACCGTCTGCATCGCCCAGCTGTTGTTGACCGGCAGGCCATTGCGATCGTCGAGCATCAGCAAATGATTGTCTCGCACCAGACCGAGACCGGAATCGCGTGTGGTGATGCCCAACAATCCCGGTCGGATGGTCGTAACGGAAGTGATGTATCGTCCTTCCAGCGGCTTGGCCCACGCGGGTGGGCGCAGTAGATTGCCTTCCAATCGACGTACGCCGGCTTCAGTGCCGATGGTCAGCGTTCCGTCGATATCGATATGAATGGCCCGCACTTGCGCCTCGACGATACCGGGCGCGACCGGAATCTGTCGCAACTCCTCGCCGTCGTATTTGAACAAGCCGTCCTGCGAACCGATCCAATAAACTCCGTTTTGCGGAACTATCGCGTTGACTTGCGCGTGCGCAAGCCTGCTGAATACCGGCGGAGTCGCCACCCGATCGTGGTCGTAGATCGCCAACCCAGCGCGCATTCCAACCCAAAGCCTGCCATCCGCGTCGTAATTGAGTTCGTACGCGGATAGATTCGGTATTTGTTTGGTGGACAGGATTTCATGCGGACCGTCTTCATCCAGACGCATCACGTTCGAATTGGAACCCAGCACGATGTGGCCGGCAGGATCGCGCGTGACGCTCCATATCAACGAGTCGGTGAGACCGTCATTGGCGCCCAGGCGGTCGGCCCAGCCGTTCCACAAACGAAACAACCCTTCCGTGCGGCTGCCCAACCACAGATTGCCCTCACGATCTTCAAAAGCGGCATCGACAAAGGCGCTACTGATGAAATCCTCGTCGCGCACGTGTTCAACGGTCCCGTTCTCATAGCGGCGCAGCAGTGTCGTGGGAGTGCCGATCCAAAGGCTGTCGTCGCGGTCGGCGAACAGATTTTCGATGCGCGAGCTAGCACCACTCTTGGAGTTTGCGGCGATATTCAACTGCTGCGCGACGACCTCGCCGCCACCATTAGGCAGCAGGTACAACCCCACCGAAGTGCCGATCCACAAACCCTGCTTGGCGAGCGTCAGATGAGTTACCAGTGCATCCTTTCCGCTAGGGATCTGGAAAACTCTGTCGCCGTCGGTTGCGTGCCGCGTAACCGTGCCGGGACCGCCAATCCAGATGGCATTCGTGTCGCGCACCAGGGAATATACCGGCGCGGAGTGTGCGGTCGAGACCAACGAAGTCCCGTCGTAGCGCAGCATGCCGCTGGCGGTTCCAATCCACACCTCGCCATCGCCGCTCTCGACAATGGCGGTTACTGACTTTGCATGAGCGCTGCTCGCGACCCTGTGGAAACGGCCGTTCTCGTAGAACAGCAGGCCGTTGGGGGTGCCGAACCATAGCCGACCGCGGCTGTCGCACAGGCTAGTGTTGACGTTCAGCGGGTCTGCGCCGTCGCTGTTGCGGCGGTCGAAAACATCGAAGCGCAGGCCGTCAAATCTGGCGAGGCCATCCTGCGTGCCTACCCATATGTAACCCGTGCGATCCTGCGTGATCGTAAGCACTGAGGTTTGCGGGAGGCCCGCGTTCGTATTCCAATTGTCGATTCCATAGTCGTGGAATTCTTTCGCCGGATCCAAGGCATGAACTGTGGGAGCCAGCGCCATCAAGCATATCCATGCCCCGTGTCGGACCCGCTGAAGCCACCTCGCAATCGGCGTCGACATGTGCACGGCACCTGCTGACAATTCGCCTACTCGCCACAAAGTGTGTTGACCTGTAAATCAATACTCTAGTGCTAATTCTAAAGTGCGCGATTGCGGCTCGAAATCCGTACAATGCCAGCGTTTCCAGCTATTTGGAGCGCGATTTCTTTGCTCGAGGGCCACGAGTGCGATCCGTTCGATCGACCAAACTATGCGCTCGGATTTCTTGTTGAGACAAACGACGGGAACGCACGGGAATGATCGCGCCGTTCTTCGACGCATCGATCATCGACCTTCCGAGATCGGCCAGGAGCGGTCATATATTTGTGCTGGAAGCACGCCCGCGACTTGATACAGTACGACGATTAACCCACACGAACCTGAACTGAACCACATATGGGCAAATTACCTTCCCGGGCTATGCCGGGACCGCGGAGTTTTCGGTCATCAAAAGAACTTCACGCATGGATGGCGAAGGAGCACGCCCGAGCCCGTGGTCTGCTCCTGCGAATTTACAAGAAAAACTCTGGTGTTCCGTCGGTCACATATGCCGAGGCGCTTGACCAGGCACTATGTTTCGGTTGGATAGATGGGCAAAAGCTGCCATTTGACGCAAACTCCTGGGTGCAAAAATTCACCCCGCGCAGGGCGAAAAGCGGTTGGTCCAAGATAAATGTTGCGCATGCGGACCGGCTTATCCAGGAGGGCCAAATGACACCTGCCGGTCTCAAGGAGGTAGAAGCGGCCAAAGCCGACGGGCGCTGGGCCTCCGCGTACGATTCTTCCGCTAGCGCAATGATGCCTCCGGAGTTCGTCAAGGAGCTCGCACGTAACGCCAAGGCAAAGCAGTTCTACGCGACGCTCAACAAGGCTAATGTGTATTCGATTGCCTACCGATTGCAAACAGCAAAGCGCTCAGAGACAAAGATCAAGCGCATAAAGCTGATTATCGATATGCTCGCGCGCGGCGAGAAATTTCACTGACTGCCCAGGCCCGTGCTTCGGAGCACTGCAATTCGCCACTTCCGCGTCCATGACAGCCTCTCCTAAGCTGCTCTAGGTGCGGCTGCCGACAGGCCGCTTCGGGTCGATCAGCGTCTGTTGGACCGCATGCGAGCTAAACGCTTGAGCGAATAGTTGCCAGCGCATCTCAGACGCCAACACCTACTATTTTGCTTCACGGCAATGGTGGGGCGCAAAGTGCTCAATCGCGTGGCAGGAAAGCCAGCAGCAACCATGTCGCTAGCGCGGCTAGGTCGAGCCACGCGAACCAGTCACCCCACCTCGCGTATAGCGTGCGCGTCTCGCGTAGCGGCAGAGGCTTCTGCCACAACACGGCCGCGGTCATCACTCAGGGTAAGCCGGCCGGCATGGGCGGCACGCGCGACGGCAAAGCCACTTTCCACGCCGCGCATGATCGCCATGCGACTGTGCAGCCAACCATCGACGATGAAATCTGAAGCAGGCACCAACAGCAGTTGTGCGCCACGCGCCGCATAGGCGTTGCCGATATCGTGGAAATCCATGTCCTTGCAGATCGCCAGCCCGATGCGCGGTGTGCCTTCAAGCATGGTATAGACGTCGCCCGGCGTGAACTGCTCCAGGCCGATGAGCAGATGATGTTTGTTGTACGTGAGGGGTGACGCAGCACCAGGCTGGAACACCATCAGCATATTGCGCTCCGCTTGCGGATCGCCTTTGAAATCGACGCCGGCCCCTACGATCAGGTCGCGTTGCGTCGCCAACTCTGCGAGCGCAGGAATGGTTGCCTCGGTGATGGTGAACGATGTCTCGGGGATCAACATGATTCGAGCACCGGCCTTCGCGAGGCGATCGAATGCATCAAGGTAACGCGCCGCCAGTGTCTGACCATCGGGCCCGCTCAGTGCAGCGGCTGTCGGCGTCTGAAGCGATGCCAGGCCAGCGCGCATCGTTCCGGTCGCCGGTGCCTGAAGTCGCCAGCCACCATATGCGACGGCGCCGACGATCAGCAGCGCCGCAAGCGCCATCGCCGCAATTCGATCGCGCCGCGTGGCGTGCGGTATTACCTGCAGGGCGACGGCGGCTGGCAACAGGAGCACGAGGAAGCCAATCCCCCAGATCCCCGTGACGGCGGCCAATTGGACGATGGCAAGCGCATCCATTTGTGTATAGCTGATATTGAGGAACGTGGCATGTGGCGAAAGGAGGCTGTTGGTGTACTCGACAGCAACCCATGTTGTCGGTACTGCTAGAGCGGCGGCCAGCGCGTGGCCACGCATCAGCAATCGCCGGAACAGCAATACGCATAGTGTCAGCATCACGCCGGACAGACTGATGGCGTACAGGGTTACGGGTAGAGGCAGGCCGATGTACGTGCGCAAGTAGGCCAGGATGTTGAGCCCACCGGGCGCGCGGACTCGTGGCGCGAGCCATAGCACGGGCAATGGCGAGAGCCATGTCAGCCACCACTGCGGGTACAGGCCGCTGCCGAACCACCAGCAAATAGCGGACAGCGCGGTTGCGGCCAACCAGGCTGGCAGGGCGAAACCGTCACGCTTTGATGCCATCGAGCAATCTCCTCAATGATTGTATGTAGAAGGCGCGGAACTGCGCCTCGCCATAGCTGAAACGTCCGGCGCGATAGAGCGCGATCAGGCCGTGCTGATGCGCCCATAATGTCATCGTGACGTCATATGGATCGTCCTGTTTCAGCACGCCCTTGGCCATGCCTTCGATCACCGCATCAAGCGCGACATTGAAGGTGGGCGAACGGCGCGCGTGGAAATCCTCCGGATAGCGCCGGGCATCGTCGCGACGCACGGAGAAGGCGTGATCGAACAGATGCGGATGCGTCAGCGCGTAGTCCAGATAGGGTTCCAGCAAGGCCATCAGCCGCTTCAGCACATCCGACTTCCGGGACCGCGACTCCCATTCGTGCGCGATGCTGTTGAAGCTGTCGTCAGAGAGCTTCTTCAGTAGTGCATCCCGATTTGGGAAATGGCGATAGATCGCCATTGGCGTAATACCCACAGCATCGGCTACGCGGCGCATGGTTACGGCATCGGCGCCCTCGCGCTCAAACACCGCATGCGCGGCCTTGAGTATCTTTTCCGCAGTCGTCAATCGAGGCATGTATACAGTGTATACATATCAATCATGACAATGCAACCCCAACTAATGGGCTATCGAAGCCTGTTGCTGCCGCTCGCGACCGGCAGCTCGGGGTCGCAATACGCCGATCAACCAACTCCAGCCACGCAGCGAGCGGAAGGTCTGCCGGATATAGCTGTCATCAAGGGGTGGACAATGAACATCAAACCATTGCCCCAATCAAATTCTCCGCGGAAGCCCCACTATTTCTAGACTTTCCGTCGTCGTTTCCCAAAACGATTTCGGCAGCAGGTCCGCGGGAATCCTCGCACCCGGAACCCGGGATTCCAGAATGCGATTGAGCTCCACTTCCGCGCGAACGTATTTCGCACAGAGATGATCGAGGTAAGCCATGACTTGCTTCTCATGAGTCTGCGCCCTCTCCGCCGCCACCTGACTGCTGGCTTCCTGCAGCAGATGCAAGCGCGCATTGATTACGCTCGTCGCGAACGCATCGCGGGTGTTGCGCAACGCTGTTTCGTAAGTGCCATCGTGCCGCGACGCAGGTGGCATCATCGCAAGCGTTTCCATGGCCTTCCGATATGCGTCTGCGGTCTGCGTATGGAAGGCTTGCGCCGTTGCGGCACGGCGGGAATTGAGTCGATCGATCACCGCACGTGATGGCACCGGCAGATCGGTTGGAATCCGAAGCGGGGTCAAGCCACCTGCGATGTCGACGCGTTTCTCGATGATTCCGATATGCCTGCTGAGTTCCGCGCGTTGGGCCAAGTCAGGGTGGATACCACGACTACTTGACTGGATGGGTTTCGACTGCGCGGAAGGCGGAGGTATGTTGCGCACAGCAGGTGAGCTGCCAGATGCTGGCCTACCGGCCAGCATTGCGCTGCGGACGCATTGAGGATGGCGTATAAAAAAAGCGGCCTCAAACTCGGCGAGAGAATGAATGGATCCTGGGTTGGCCTTCAGTGTCTCCCACATCGCAGGAAAACCACCGCACGCATTGGACAGACTGAATAATTTATTCGCAACAAAACCTTCAATACTCTCATCGAGTGGGCCAGTCCAATTGCCATCGGGCACGTTCTGATCAGGCGTCAGACCAACGGGGTCAATCATTTTGTTGAAATACTCCGCCCAGCCTTCATGAAAGGCAAAGCCCTCCGTCGGGCCTCTGGTATTGAAGTCGTGGACGTGCCCGTAAAGGAAGCGTGTGTCGTCCCAGTTCCAATGGTCGTTGTCGCCATCGGCGCCGTCACGAATGCGATGGCCGAACTCATGATCGAGGATGAAGAACAAATTTCCAATATCAGTAAACGCGGGCCAATGGATTGTGTCAAAGAATGTGTATTGGCTCGTGATACCGTCGGGGTACATCAGCGTAACCAGACCATCGCTTTGCGGTAGGCGGACGTCACCGGTAAGGTCAGTAAATTTCTGGTAGGCGCGTTGGGCACGTGCATAAAGGATGGCTTCTTTCGTCGACCCCGACCATTGCACATCGTTGAAATTAATATCGCCGCACGTGTTTGGGCGCGTAGGCGTCTGTGTACGCGCTGAGTTGCCAACGGGGTTCTGCACATCGACGCGATGGTCTTCCTCGAGAATAAACTCGACATACGGGTCCGGCCTGGCGCAGCCGGCGCCAATGCAATGCTGATCGCTGCCCTCTCCAGTCAGATCGAAGCGTCCGTCCTTGTCTGTGAACCCCTGCGCCATTTTCGTATCAATGGGACCGAAATCCTCATCCATGAGCTTGACCTGAACGCGACCAAGCCCGTCGACCTTGCCTTTCTCGTCCTTGAACACGAGGCGGCCGAAAGCGTGAACCCGATTGCACACGTGAGCAGGATCGGGAGCGGCGGCCTTCAATAAGAAAACCCACTTGATCGCGCCGTTGCCGGCACGGCTGACGCGAACTGTGTCAAACGGGGTGTCATTTCTCGCCACCTCCGGCGACGTGCCACACATGAAGTGGATTTCCGTCGTCGGGGCGGGCAGATCGCGAACCACGTTTTGTTGACCAGCACTGA
>VBNZ01000243.1:0-450 GCA_005877675.1 Gammaproteobacteria bacterium | reverse complement strand
CTGCGTTTTGTCACAGGCGTCTTTGGTGTCGCCCGTGCGCGCAAGACTCCCACCCATTGAAGGAAAAGTGTTGCTCGGTTGCTTGCGGAAGAAGATGAATATGAGAGCACCGGTCTTAGTCCGCTGGACCGATACTTGATCGAATGGCTCGTCGTTCGCGCTGGTCTCCGACGAAAAGCCACAGAACCAGTCGATCTCACGCACGGGAGTTGGCAGGTCGAAGGGAGGCGGATGCTCGCCCTTGTGCACGCGGACTTGTTGCCCCGGGACCCCGTTTACAATCACATTATTGAAAACGACGGGATGAACTTTGTCGCATCCATCCTTCGTGTCGCCCACTCTCACTTGGGCCAATGCCTCCGGTGAGATCAGGCACATCAACAAAGCGATCAAAAGGCACGGCATCTTACTCGAACCCAGCTTCATTCCAGCCTCCTAGTGTTCGAGGGT
>VBNZ01000261.1 GCA_005877675.1 Gammaproteobacteria bacterium | reverse complement strand
AGCAGATCTTCGTAGCGCGATTCGATCATGCGCGGCTGCATCAGTTGCGCATGCTGCAGCCAGAAACTCATCGCGGTGACGTAGCCCTTGGCCAGGCTTTCCAGCGTCGAACACAGCACGGCAAACATATTCGAGTTGAAGTGCTGCATGTAGTTGGACAGGATCACGTCGCACGGGTGACGCAGCGCCAGAATGATCGGCGCTTCCGGAAACAGGCGCTTGATCAGCGGCAGGCGCAAGAGATTGAGCGGGTTCTTGTCGACCAGGCGTTGTCCCTGCGCGCGTGGTGCGACCTTTGCCGTCAGACTCCAGTATAGATCGCGCAATTCCTCGCATTGCGCCGCGCTGAGCCTGCCGAGGTCGAAGGGGTAGGCGTAGCCGAACGCGCTCATGCGTTCGACCACAACCTGCAGAAACGCACGCTCGTCCATCGCCTGCAACCCCGGGTGCGCATCGAGCATCTGCTCCAGCATCGTCGTGCCGGAGCGCGGGAATCCCACGATGAAGATCGGCGACTCAAGCATGGACGGCGCGGCGTATGCGGGCCAGGCTGCGAAGGCTTCCGCGCTCACCCATTTCGTCGCGGTGTGCAGCGGTTGCGCATCGGGTTGCAGCAGTTCCGGCAGCGACTGACGCACCATCTCGACCTGGCGTTCGTGCGCTTTGCCGAGCGCGCGCATGGTCGCTTCGGCATCGCCCTGGCGATCACAGATCTTGGCGAGCGAGAAATACAGATTGTTTTCGCGCCAGAGATTGGCGGTATGAGCCCGCGCGCTGCGTTCCTGGGCCGCGACCATCTGCTCGATGATTGCGCGCGCGTGCGCGGGATCGCTTTCGCGCATCGCCAGCGTTGCGTGGGCGCCGATGACTTCCTGTTGCAAAGCCGGATCGTCAATGCTGTCCGGTGACGGCAGGCGTGTCAGCATCGCCCGCGCTTCGTCGAGGCGATTGACGCGTTCGAGCATTGCCGCGAGATGCGTGATCGCGCGCAAATTGCCGGGGTTTTCCTGCAGCAGACGCTCGAAGATGCGCGTGCCTTCGGCGGCATTACCGAAATGCGTCATCAGGATGGCGAGTTCGAGCGCGAGTTCGTCGCCCAGGTCAGTCCAGCTGCGCCATGGTTGCAGCAGTTGCTCGGCACGGTCGCGGCTGTCGAGCGCATAGCACATCTGCGCCGCGTAGATGCGCGCCTCGGGCGAAACCGGATCGATTTCATGCGCGTGCAGGAACGCGTCGCGCGCGGCGGGATAGATGCCGCGTTCGAGAAACAGGAAACCGAGATTGATCGCCGTGGTGTAGTCGTGCGGATCCAGCCGCAACGCATGCCGATAGGCGTCCTCAGCGTCGCGCACTTGTCCGGCGCCGCGCAGCACGGTGCCGAGATTGTTCCAGTGGATGGCGGA
Organism: Gammaproteobacteria bacterium; assembly: GCA_005877675.1. Classification (GTDB taxonomy): domain Bacteria; phylum Pseudomonadota; class Gammaproteobacteria; order Xanthomonadales; family Rhodanobacteraceae; genus Rudaea. Next base: position 1,497 of record VBNZ01000261.1, on the reverse strand, counting down.
GTGCGGCAGCATCTGCGTCAGCTGCCGGTACGGTTCGATCGCTTCGGCGGAGCGCCCTTGTTCCTGCAGGCACAGGCCGAGCAGCAGCAGCGCATCGGCATCCTGCGGCGCCAGCGCGAGATATTCGCGCGTCATCCGCTCGGCTTCCTGTGCACGCCCTTGCTGCAGCGCGGTGGTGATGCGATCGAAGGAAAGCGCAGCGGCCGTTTGCATGTCGATTGCCGGAAATAAAAAAGCCGCGCGGGGTGAGCCGCGCGGCTTTGAAGGTTACAACGTTACGCTTAGAACTTCACCGTCACCTTGGCGAAGTAGGAGCGGCCGACCGTGTCATACGTGTTCACGTCGGTGTTCGCGTTGATCACGTTCTGCTGGTACAGAATCGGCGGCTGCTTGTCCGAGACGTTGTCAACGCCGACCTGGATCATCGTGTTGAGCTTCTCGATGTTATAGCCGAACGAGATGTTGTGGTACACGTACGCGCCATTGTGGTACGGCGAGTTGGCGTACGCGCCGTCGACGTTCGCGGACGGGCCGAGGTTCGGTTCGGCATAGCCGGTCGCGATATGGCCGATGTAACGGGCCTGATACGCCGCCGAGAACGCACCCCAGTTCCAGTCGACATTGGCCAGGGCGCGCCAGCGGGCGAAGTTGCCGAAGGTCTTGTCGAAATGGCCGGCCAGATGCTGCGACGAACCCACCTGGCTCACGTTGTAAGCCTGGATGTAGCTCGCCTGCGCGCCGACGCGGAAGTTGCCGAACGGCGTTTCCGGCAGACGGTAAGAAGCACCGATATCCGTGCCCTTCGTTTCGAGGTTACCCGAGTTGAACGGCGTCTCGAACACGAAGCGCAGCGTGCCGTCAGCAAAACGTCTGACCAGCGAGCAGGTCGGGCCGACCGGCGTCGTTCCGCCCTGATAGCACAGGCCGAGAATGGTCTGCGCGGTGCCGGGACCCGACACGATCAAGTTGTCGAGCACGATGCGGTAATAGTCGGCGTTGATCGACAGGCCGGGCAGCCATTGCGGATCGTAGACAAAGCCGTAGTCGTACGACTTGCCCTGTTCCGGCTGCAGTTTCACGTTGGTGCCGAGGTTGGTGTTGGCGTACTGCGCACCCGAGACGATACCGGTGATCTGGCAGGTGCCCTGGGCGGCGCAGTTCGGGTTCAGCGGATCGACCGCAACCGGCGAGTCGCTGGCCGGACCGGCGAACAGATTGGTCACGGTCGGCGCGCGGAACACCTTGGACACCGTGCCTCGCAGCAGCAGGTCTTCGATCGGCTTGTACTCAATCGCGATCTTCCAGTTGTTGGTGCTGCCGAAGTTCGAATACTTCGAGAAGCGGTCGCCGAGATCGAGGTTCAGCGAATGCACGAACGGCTGATCCTTGAGGATCGGCACGAGCAACTCGGCATAGGCCTCCTTGACGTTGAAACCACCCTGCTGTGACGCACCGCAGACCGACTGCGGACCGGAGCAAGTGATGTTCAGGTTGCTG
>VBNZ01000260.1:10944-11880 GCA_005877675.1 Gammaproteobacteria bacterium | reverse complement strand
GGTCTCGCCGTCGCAGGCGTGTGCCGGATGTGCCTGGTCGAGATCGAGAAGACTCCCAAGCTCCAGATCGCCTGCGCCACGCCGGTGGCCGACGGGATGGTGGTGCACACCCAGTCGCAGCAGGCCAAGGACGGACGCAAGGGCGTGCTCGAGCTGCTGCTCATCAACCACCCCCTCGATTGCCCCATTTGCGACCAGGCGGGGGAGTGCGAGCTGCAGGACTTCACGTTCCAGGAAGGCCGCCCCAGCACGCGCTACAGTCCGGACTACGCGAAGCGCTTCAACCCCGTCGAAGATTTCGGGCCCGACGTTCTGTACGTGCCGAACCGCTGCATCCTCTGCACGCGGTGCGTGCGCTTCATGGAAGACGTCGCGCAGGAGCCGGTCTTGAACGTGTCGGAGCGAGGGGACCGGGCCTACATCGGGATCGACCCGGAGGCGCGGCTCGATCATCCGTGGGCGGGGAACGTCGTCGATCTCTGCCCCGTGGGCTCGCTCCTCTCCAAGGATTTCCTCCACAAAGCGCGCGCCTGGGAGCTGGACAAGACGGCGTCGATCTGCACCGGCTGTTCGCAGGGCTGCAACGTCACCCTCGACACGCGGGACGAGGTCGTGGTGCGTGTCCGGCCGCGAACCAACCTGGCGGTGAATCGCTACTTTCTCTGCGACCACGGGCGCATGAACTATCGCTGGATGAATCGCGGGCGCCGGATCGAGGCCCCGCTGCTGCGCCAGCGAGACGGCGCGCCCCGCGCGGTGGACTGGGACGAGGCGCTGGGGCGCGCCGCGGCGCTGCTGCGCGGCGCGGGCGGGGCCGCGGTGGCTCTCGTGTCGCCGCGCGCGTCCACCGAGGCCCTGTTCCTGGCCCGCGAGCTGCTGGCGGGCTTCGCGTGGAGCGGCGCCTTCCAGGTCGTGATGGGTGACGAGGCGCCGCTC
>VBNZ01000260.1:8569-10852 GCA_005877675.1 Gammaproteobacteria bacterium | reverse complement strand
CCCCGAAGTGACGCTCCCCCAAAAGCCCGCCGGCTCGCTCATCTATCTCGGCACCGTGTTGCCCGAGGACGCGACCGACGGCGACGGGGGAGGAGGGGGAGGGGGAGGACCGCTGCACGCGGACGTGGTGTTGCCGATCGCCAACGTGGCCGAGGAGATGGGCGTGTCCAGCGGTACTTCCAGGCGAAGTCTGCGCCCGGCATGGCCCGCCCCGCCTGGTGGGCGCTGGGCGAGCTGCTCGACGCGCCTGCCGCGGACCGGCCCGACAGCGCGGCAGCGGCGTTCGATCTCCTCGCGGGCACCGTCGAGGGATTCGCCGGGCTCTCCTACGCCGCGTTGGGATTGACGGGGAAGCGGATGGGTCAGGGAGCGGGGGTGCCGGCGTGACGTTCTTTCTGCTCAGCTCCGTCATCAAGATCGTCGCGGTCTTCACGGCGATCATGGTGGGCGTGGCGCTGCTCACGCTCGCCGAGCGCCGCATCTGCGCCTGGATGCAGGACCGGCTCGGCCCCAACCGGGTCGGACCGGAGGGTCTGCTCCAGCCCGCCGCCGACGGCCTCAAGAACCTGCTCAAGGAGGAAACGCTCCCAGCGCAGGCCGACCGGGTGCTCTTCCTGCTGGCGCCGGCGCTGTCGTTCATCCCGGCCCTCCTGACGATCGCGGTGGTGCCGTTCGGCACGCCGCTGCCGACGCCCTGGGGCGACGTGCCGCTCGTCGTCGCGGACTTGCCGGTCGGCTTTCTCTACATCCTCGCGATCGGCTCGCTCAGCGTCTACGGCGTCGTGCTCGCCGGCTGGTCGTCCAACAACAAGTACTCGCTGCTAGGCGGCCTGCGCTCCTCGGCCCAGATGATCTCTTACGAGATCGCGCTCGGGATGAGCACCGTGGCGGTGCTCCTGCTCGCCGGCAACGTGACGCTGGCCGACGTGGTCGCGCGCCAGCAGCACTCGATGCTCACCTGGAACGTGTTCCCGCTCGGCCTGGCCTACTTCATCTTCACCGTCGCCGCGTTCGCCGAGACCAACCGCTTGCCGTTCGACCTGCCCGAGGCCGAAGGGGAGCTGATCGCCGGCTACCACACCGAGTACAGCGCCATGAAGTTCTCGATGTTCTACATCGCCGAGTACGCGAACATGGTCACGGCGTCCGCGCTCATGGCGACGTTGTTTTTCGGCGGCTGGGACATCCCGTTCACCCACTGGGACGACGGGCCGCCCTGGACGGTTTGGAAGTCCCTGGCCACCGTCGGCGTCTTCGCGCTCAAGGTGTGCTGGTTCCTCTTCCTCTACATCTGGGTGCGCTGGACGTTGCCGCGGTTCCGCTACGATCAGCTGATGGCGCTCGGATGGAAGGTGATGCTGCCGCTGGCGCTCGTGTATCTGGCGCTCCTCGCGACCGCGCTCTGGGTGCTGCACGACCGGCTCGGATGGGCGTACGATACGCGCTTCGCGCTGGCTCTGCTCGGCCTCAATATGGCGCTCGCGGTGCCGCTCTTCTTCGTGCTCGATCGCGGGCACGTGATCGGGGGCTCGGTGGCGGACGAGGGAGCGCGCGTCTGATGGCGATCGGCGTGAAGGTCCTCAAGCGCCCGGTCGGCCAGACGTCGTACCTGCGCGCGACCCTCAAGGGGATGGCGCTCACGCTCAGCCACCTCTTCCGGCCCAAGGTGACGATGCAGTACCCCGAGGAGCGGAGCAGCAAGGACTGGACGATCGCGCCGCGCTGGCGCGGCACGCACCGCATGCTCACCGACGAGCAGGGGCGCGCCAAGTGCGTCGCCTGCGGCCTCTGCCCCCAGATCTGCCCCGCCAACTGCATCAAACTCGTCCCGGGAGAGGACGAGCAGGGGAACCGCTATCCGCTCATCTACGAGATCGACGAGTTCCGCTGCATCTTCTGCGGCTATTGCCAGGAAGTCTGCCCCGAGGAAGCGATCCACGTGGGCGTGCACTACGAGAACTCCGAGTACTCGCGCGATCGCTTCGTGTACGACCTCGAGCGGTTGTGCGCGCAGACGCATCCCGTGTCCAGCCTGTGGGATCCGTCCGATCCCAAGGGGGAGTAGGGGATGCCCGCGACGGTCGCGCTCTTCTGGGCGTTCGCCGCGATCGCCGTCGCGAGCGCGCTGCTCTGCATCACGCGTCAGAGCCCGGTGGCGAGCGCTCTGTGGCTCGTCGTGACGCTGTTCCAGCTCGCGGCCCTGTTCGTGCTGCTCGATGCCCAGTTCATCGCCGTGCTCCAGGTGCTCGTGTACGCGGGCGCCATCATGGTGCTGTTCCTGTT
>VBNZ01000260.1:7011-8530 GCA_005877675.1 Gammaproteobacteria bacterium | reverse complement strand
GCGATGGGTCTGCAGCTCTTCGTGGTGCTGCGCGCCGCCCCCCCCGCAGAGGTAATGCTGCCCACCGGCGCCCTGCGGGGCGCGCAGCAGGCGGAGGGCATCGTGGCCGCCGTGGCGCACCCGCTGTTCGAGGTGTATCTCGTGCCGTTTGAGATCACGAGCGCACTCCTGCTGGCGGCGATGGTCGGCGCCGTGGTGCTCGCCAAGCGGCGCCTGTGATGCTGCTCGGACCCGCGTTGTTCGTGTCGGCGCTGCTGTTCACGCTCGGCGTCGCCGGCGTGCTGCTGCGGCGCAACGCCATCATCATCTTCATGTGCGTGGAGCTGATGCTCAACGCCGTGAACCTGACGTTCATCGCCCTCGCGCAGACTCTGGGCATCGCCGGCCAGATCTTCGTCTTCTTCGTGATGGCGGTGGCCGCGTCCGAAGCTGCCGTCGGGCTCGCGATCATGCTCGCGATCTACCGCCACCGCGCGACCCTGAACCTCCAGAACATCAACCTCCTCAAGGGTTGATGCCCGGCACCCTGCTGCCCGTCCTGTGGCTCGTGCCGGCCCTGCCCCTCGCCGGCTTCGTCGCGAACGGCGCGCTCGCACTGCTCGCGCCCGGGAAGAAGCGCGCCGTATCGGTGATCGGCGTCGGCGTCCTGGGCGCCGCGTTCCTGGTCGCCGCCGCCGTCGTGCTCGACCTCGCCCGCACGAACCCGGGCGGCCCGCTCGTGGTCCGCTACTGGTCGTGGATGCCCGTCGGCGCGCTGCACGTGGCCGTCGCGCTCCAGCTCGACCAGCTCTCGGCCGTCATGCTGCTCGTCGTCACCGGCGTGGGCGCGCTCATCCACGTCTACAGCGTCGGGTACATGCACGAGGACCCGGGGTACGCCCGCTACTTCGCGTATCTCAACCTGTTCGTGTTCTTCATGCTGACGCTGGTCCTCGGCGCGAGCTTCCCGGTGATGTTCGTCGGCTGGGAGGGGGTCGGCTTGTGCTCCTACCTCCTGATCGGCTTCTGGTTCAAACGGCCGACGGCGATCTTCGCGAATCTCAAGGCGTTTCTCGTCAACCGTGTCGGCGATTTCGGCTTCCTGCTCGGTATCGCGGGCGTGCTGTATTTTTTCCACACGCTCGACTACACGGCGGTGTTCGCGCACACCGATGTGCTCAACGGCAAGATGATGGAAATCATCAGTGGCCATGCGTGGTCGGCGGCAACCGTAATTTGCATTTGCCTGTTCATCGGCGCGATGGGCAAGTCGGCGCAGGTGCCGCTGCACGTGTGGCTGCCCGATTCGATGGAAGGTCCGACACCGATCTCCGCGCTGATCCACGCCGCGACGATGGTGACCGCGGGCATCTTCATGGTCGCGCGCATGTCGCCGCTGTTCGAGCTGTCGGAAACGGCGCTGAGTTTCGTGCTCGTGATCGGCGCAACGACCGCGTTCTTCACCGGCTTGATCGGCATCGTGCAGAACGACATCAAGCGCGTGGTCGCCTACTCGACGCTGTCGCAGCTCGGTTATATG
>VBNZ01000260.1:3007-6885 GCA_005877675.1 Gammaproteobacteria bacterium | reverse complement strand
CTTCATCACCGCGTGGATCGGTACGCTCGCGCTGACCGGTATGCCGGGTTTCGCGGGATTTTTCTCCAAGGACGCGATCATCGAGGCGGTCGGCGAGTCGCATCGCTGGGGTGCAACCTATGCCTATCTGTGCGTGCTCCTCGGCGTGTTCGTGACCGCGTTTTACAGTTTTAGACTTTTGTATCTGACCTTCCACGGTGAGGAGCGCTTCGTCGTCGGCGCCGGCAAGCATGCTGCGCATGTCGAGGAAAACGGCGAGCACGCACCGCAGGAAGATCCGCATCACGAGCCGGGGCATCTCGATCACGCGCCGCATGAATCGCCGCTGGTCGTCACGCTGCCGCTGATCCTGCTTGCGATCCCGTCGATCGTGATCGGCGCGATTGCGGTCGGCACGATGCTGCATGGTGATTTTTTCGGCCACGCGATCTTCAACGCGCATGGCGAAGGCGAGGGCGGCCACGAATTTGCCGGTTGGCTCAAGACCGCACTCGAAGGTTTCGCAGGCGAACCGTTCTTCTTCGCGCTCGCGGGCTTTATCGCGGCGACTTACGTCTACCTGTTCAATCCGTCCATCGCGGACAAGACCAAATCCGCGCTGCATCCGCTCTGGAACATGCTCGACAAGAAGTACTGGTTCGACCCGATCTACCAGGCGATTTTCGCGCGCGGCAGCCTGCTGCTCGGCCGCGCTTTCTGGAAGGGCGGCGATGTCGGCGTGATCGACAACGTGCTGATCGATGGTTCGGCCAGCACGGTCGCGCGCATTGCGGGTGTCGTACGCGGCGTGCAGACCGGCTATCTCTATCACTATGCGTTCGCGATGATTTTGGGCCTCGTGGCTCTGCTTGCCGGCTTATGGTGGGCGGTGAAGGGTCTGAGTTTTTAGCTCGTCATTCCCGCGTGTTCTCAGCGGGAATCCAGTGTCTGCTTTTCTGTTTTTCGAGCGAGAGCAAGGAACTGGATTTCCGCTGCCGCGGGAACGACCAGCAGAGAAGTGGCAGGGAAACAGGATAAAAAATGCAAGCAAGCTGGCCATTGTTGAGTTTACTTATCTGGCTGCCGATAGCCGGCGCCGCGGTCGTGCTGTTGTTCGGCGGGCGCGCGAACACGGCGCGCTGGCTTGCGCTCGCGCTCGCGATCGTGACGTTCGCGGTCAGCATTCCGCTGTTCACCGGCTACGATGCGGCGGCGGGCACGATGCAGTTCGTCGAGAGCAAGAACTGGATCGCCGCAATCCATGCCAACTACCATCTCGGCGTCGACGGCATTTCGGTTGCGCTGATCCTGCTCACTACTTTCGTCACCGTACTCGTGATCCTCGGCGCGTGGGGTTCGGTCGAGGACAAGGTCGCCCAGTATCTGGCCTCGTTCCTCGTGCTCGAAGGCCTGATGATCGGCGTGTTCTGCGCGCTGGATGCATTGCTGTTCTATGTGTTTTTCGAAGGCATGCTGATACCGATGTTCCTGATCATCGGTGTCTGGGGCGGGCCGCGGCGCATCTACGCGACGCTGAAGTTCTTCCTTTATACGTTCTTTGGTTCGATCTTTATGCTGATCGGACTGATCTATCTCTACCTGCATGCGAACAGCTGGGAGCTGTCCGCCTTCGCCGCACTGCCGCTCAGCAGCGAGGCGCAGGCCTGGCTGTTCTTCGCATTCCTGATCGCGTTTGCGGTCAAGGTGCCGATGTGGCCCGTGCACACCTGGTTGCCGGATGCGCACGTCGAGGCGCCAACCGGAGGTTCGGTGATCCTGGCCGCGGTCATGCTGAAGATCGGTGGATACGGCTTCCTGCGGTTCTCACTGCCGATCACGCCCGACGCGTCGCAGCACTTCGCGTGGCTCGTGCTCGCGCTGTCGCTGATCGCGGTGATTTACATCGGCTTCGTCGCGCTGGTGCAGGACGACATGAAGAAGCTGATCGCGTATTCGTCCGTGTCGCACATGGGCTTCGTTACGCTCGGTACCTTCATCGCACTCGCGCTGGTGCGCGTGACCGGCAACAAGGACGCGGCGTATCTGGGCGTTTCGGGCGCGATGGTGCAGATGATTTCGCACGGCTTTGTCTCGGGCGCGATGTTCTCCTGTGTCGGCGTCGTATATGACCGCATGCATTCGCGCATGATCAAGGACTACGGCGGTGTGGTGAACACGATGCCGTGGTTCGCGGCGTTCATGGTGCTCTTTGCGATGGCGAACTGCGGCCTGCCCGGCACCAGCGGATTCGTCGGCGAATTCATGGTCATTCTGGCCGCGTTCCAGTCCAACTTCTGGCTCGCCGCGCTCGCCGCGTTCACGCTGATCATCGGCGCCGCATATACGCTGTGGATGGTCAAGCGCGTGATCTTCGGCGACGTCGCCAACAAGCATGTGGCCGAACTGACCGACATCAACGCGCGCGAAGCGCTCGTGCTCGGCGCGTTCGCCGCGGCAACGCTGCTGTTCGGCATCTGGCCCGCGCCGATCACGCATCTGATGGATGCATCGATCAAGCACATCGTCGATCAGCTGCTCGTGGTCAAGGCCGTCTAAATATGCAGAGCATCATTTTCAACTATCACGATCTCGCGGTGCTGCTGCCGGAGAATTTCCTGCTGCTTGCGATCTGCGCGATCCTCGCGATCGATCTCTTCATCAAACCCGCGCAGCGCAATATCACGCATTGGCTGTCGGTCGCGGCTTTGCTCGTGACGATGGCGCTGATCCTGTCCGATCACGAGCCCGATGTGCGCGCGTTCAGCGGCATGTACGTGCACGACGGCATCGCAGCGATCCTCAAGGTGTTCATCCTCGGTGTGGTCGCAACCGTGTTCGTGTACGCGCGTGCGTATCTGCGTGATCGCGGCATCCATATCGGCGAGTTTTATCTGCTAGTCCTGTTCGCGACGCTCCTCGTCTCGGCGGGCAATCTGGTGATGGTGTATCTGGGCCTGGAATTGCTGACACTGTCGTCGTATGCGCTGGTCGGCCTAAATCGCGATTCGGGCCTGTCGTCGGAAGCGGCGATGAAGTACTTCGTACTCGGCGCGATGGCCTCGGGCATTCTGCTCTATGGCATGTCGATGATCTACGGCGCCGCCGGCACGCTCGACCTGTCGAAGATACACGCGCTTGCCTCGCTCGCGGCCGGCAGCGAACACCAGCTGCTGCTCGCGTTCGGTCTGGTGTTCCTCATCGCTGGCATCGCGTTCAAGTTCGGTGCGGCCCCATTCCATATGTGGCTGCCAGATGTGTATCAAGGTTCGCCGACCGCCGTCACCGCATTCATCGGCTCGGCGCCGAAGATCGCCGCGTTCGGCATGGCCTATCGTCTGCTTGAAGGCGGACTCGGCGGACTCGCGCCGCATTGGCGCGAAATGCTTGCCGTGCTCGCGGTGCTGTCGCTCGGTATCGGCAATATCGCCGCGATCGCGCAGAGCAATCTGAAGCGCCTGCTTGCGTACTCGACGATTTCGCACGTCGGCTTCCTGCTGCTCGGCTTCTCGAACGGTTCGCCATCGGGTTACGCCGCGGCAATGTTCTATGCGATCGCCTACTCGATCATGTCGGTCGCAGCCTTCGGTACGATCCTGCTGCTTGCGCGCGCGGGCTTCGAAGCGGAAGAGATCGACGACTTCAAAGGCCTCAACCAGCGCAACCCCTGGTATGCCTTCGTCATGATGCTGGTGATGGCGTCGCTCGCGGGCGTGCCGCCGTTGTTCGGTTTCTTCTCCAAGCTGCTCGTGCTCAAGGCGGCGATCGACGGCGGCATGCTGTGGCTCGCACTCGTCGCGATCGCCTTCGCGATCATCGGAATGTATTACTACCTGCGCGTGATCAAGGTGATGTATTTTGATCCGCCCGCAGACAACACGGCACTCGTGTTGCCATCGGAT
>VBNZ01000260.1:2373-2966 GCA_005877675.1 Gammaproteobacteria bacterium | reverse complement strand
TCTGTTCTGGGGACCGTTGATCGCCTGGTGCTATCGCGCGTTTGGTTTGGCATAGTGCGTTCCTTCATCTGCGCCACCATCGCGCGGATCACAATGAGTTTGCAATTCGGAGCCACTTCGCACTAGAATTGCGGTTCAGCCGGTGCGGGGTGGAGCAGTCTGGCAGCTCGTCGGGCTCATAACCCGAAGGTCGCAGGTTCAAATCCTGCCCCCGCTACCAAAGCTTTTTTCGCAGGATGCGACTCGCCGGTTTTTGGATCAAAACGGCGGACTATGGAATGGGCCTTTGGCCCATTTTTTATTTGTGCGAACACCGGGCATCCGCCGCGGGTTCGCGAGCAAACGATCGCGGCAAAGCTGCGCCACGTTTGCCGCGGCAGGCAGCAGCAGCTTGCGGCGGTTGCCGAAATCCAGTGCTGTGTGAAGTGCGAGCAATGCGTAACGAGCAACTGACCGAATTGATAGCGCCTGCGATCGCGGATCTGGGACTCGAATGCCTCGGCGTCGAGTACAGTCCGTCGCACGGCAATTCGCTGGTGCGCGTATACATCGACTGCGCCGAGCGTGCGGTGACGGTGGATGATTGCGAGGCG
>VBNZ01000260.1:870-2340 GCA_005877675.1 Gammaproteobacteria bacterium | reverse complement strand
ACCGGGACTGGATCGGCCTTTGTATACGCCGGCGCAGTTCGCCCGCTTCATCGGGCAGCAAGCGAAGTTGGAGTTGAATCTGCCGCTCGATGGGCGCCGCAGATTTCAGGGACCGATCCTCGCGGTGGAAGGCGATGCGGTCGTGATCGAGCAGGATGGCGTTGCGGTAAAGATCGCCAGCGGCAATATGCACAAGGCCAAGCTCGTGGCGGAATTTGCGCCGCCGGCAAAGCCTGGCAAGACGCCTAAAAAGGCAAAAAGCGACAAGTAAAATTGTATAGAGCCGAGAATTGAATTTACGAACCCGCGCAGCGGATTCGGGAGAAGAGTCGAAAATGAGCAAAGAAATGCTGATGGTTGCCGAAGCGGTGGCGAACGAGAAAGGCGTCGATCGCGAAGTGATTTTCCATGCGCTCGAAGCAGCGCTCGCCTCAGCTGCAAAAAAGCGTTACCACGATGAAGACGTGTCCACGCGCGTCGTGATCGATCGCCACAGTGGCGAGTACGAAACGTTTCGCCGCTGGGAAGTCGTTGCCGACGACGTGGTGATGGAATCGCCCGATCGGCAGCTGCGCCTGATGGACGCGGTCGACGTCAAGCCCGATATTCAGGTCGGCGAGTTCGTCGAGGAACACATCGACAATCCTGATTTTGGCCGCATCTCCGCGCAGGCCGCGAAACAGGTCATCGTGCAACATGTACGCGAGGCCGAGCGCGCGCAGGTCGTCGATGCGTTCAAGGATCGCGTCGGCGAACTCGTCACGGGTGTGGTCAAGCGCGTCGAACGCGGCAGCATTTACCTCGATCTCGGCGGCAATGCCGAAGCCTACATCGCGCGCGACAAGGCGATTCCGCGCGAAGCGGTGCGCGCCGGCGATCGCGTGCGCGGCTATCTGTACGAAGTAAAAGCCGAGCAACGCGGCCCGCAGCTGTTCGTCTCGCGCACTGCGCCAGAGTTCATGATCGAGCTGTTCAAATTGGAAGTCCCCGAAGTCGGACAGGGCCTGGTCGAGATCAAGGCCGCCGCTCGCGACGCAGGCGATCGCGCCAAGATCGCCGTGCTTGCGCACGATCATCGCACCGATCCGATCGGCGCCTGCATCGGCATGCGCGGTTCGCGCGTGCAGGCGGTATCGAACGAGCTCAACGGCGAGCGCATCGACATCGTGCTGTGGAACGAGAATGCCGCGCAGTTCGTAATCAACGCGATGGCGCCGGCCGAGGTGCAGTCGATCATCGTCGACGAAGACAAGCATTCGATGGACATCGCCGTCGCCGAGGACAAGCTCTCGCAGGCGATCGGCCGCGGCGGCCAGAACGTGCGTCTGGCCTCCAAGCTCTCCGGCTGGCAGCTCAACGTGATGACTCAGGATCAGGTCACGCAGAAATCCGAGGCGGAGCAGACCGCGGCACGCGAACTGTTTCAGGCCAAGCTCGAGGTCGATGCGGAAATCGCCGGCATCCTCGTCC
>VBNZ01000260.1:0-845 GCA_005877675.1 Gammaproteobacteria bacterium | reverse complement strand
CGAAGGCTTCGACGAGGACATCGTCGAGGAGTTGCGCGCACGTGCGCGCGATGCGCTGCTCACCGATGCGCTCGCAGTCGAAGAAGACATGGAAGAGCACAAGCCCGCGGCCGATCTGCTTGCCGTGCCGGGCATGGACGAGGCCACCGCCTACGTGCTGGCGCAGCACAAGGTCGTCACGCGCGAAAACCTCGCTGATCTCGCGACCGACGAGCTGATGGAGTTCGCAATCGATGGTCTCGACGAGAAGCAGGCGTCGGCGCTGATCATGGCGGCACGCCAGGCGGCTGCTGCGTAACGCGCGGGCAAGGTCTTTCGAATACGGGTGTCTTCATGAACACTTGAACTCTCAAATCGTCATTCCCCGCGAAAAGCTGGAATGGCGGAAAAAGCAAAAGCGCCTCGCGTAGTCACTGACGACGCGAAGCGCAAACGGAGAAAACGACGCATGTCGGACGTAACGATCAAACAACTCGCCGGTGTACTCGGCATGAGCGTGGAAAAGCTGCTAACCCAGCTTGACGGCGCCGGCATGAAATTTTCGAACCCCGACCAGGTCGTCTCGAACACCGAGAAGGTCAAGCTGCTCGGCTTCCTGCGTCGTACGCATGGCAAGGGCGAAGCGCAGCAGGTCGAAGACAATGCACCGCGTCAGGTGACGCTGAAGCGCCGCACGCTGAGCGAGCTGACAGTGAACCAGGGGGCGACGCGCGGCAAAACCGTCAACGTCGAAGTGCGTCAGAAGCGTACGTATATCAAGCGCAGCGAAATCGGCGCCGAGCAGGGCGTCAACGCCGAGCGCGAAGATGCGCTGAAGAAACTGCAGGAATCGCAGCTCAAGCGCG
>VBNZ01000016.1:25734-27927 GCA_005877675.1 Gammaproteobacteria bacterium | reverse complement strand
CCGCTGTGGGGCGAAAACACCGCGGCGCTCGCGCGCAGCATCGTCAATCGCGGCTATCGCGCCGTGCTGACCTGCGTCGACACGCAGCAGCTCGACGCGGACTTCTGCGGCCGCGAATACGACGACGCCTTGCTCGACGATCTGCCAGCGAGTTGCGATCCCTGCGGCGAAAACGGCGAATTCCACACGCTCGTCTACGCCGCCCCGCTATGGCGGGAGCCGATCGCGCTGACACGCGGCGAGCGCGTGCTGCGCGACGGGCGCTTTCAGTACATCGACCTGATCGAAGCCTAACGCGTCAGGCCGCAGCCTTCGCGCTCTGCGGCGCGCGCCACGCCGCAAGCAACTGCTCGCGCCTGGTTGCGGCCTTGGCCATGTTTGCCTCCTTGATGTGACCATAGCCGCGGATCTGCTCGGGAATCGACGCGATATCGACTGCGAGCCTGGCGTTATCGCGCGTGAGCGTCGCGAGCAGTTCGTCGGCGTGATTGAAATAATCGGCAATCAACTGGCGCTCCATGCGCCGCTCTGCGGTCTTGCCGAAAATATCGAGCGCACCGCCGCGCAGACCCTTGAACTTGGCCAGCAGTTTGAACGCGCGGAAGGTCCACGGACCGAACTCGCGCTTGACCAGATGCCCGTCGGCATCCTTCTTCGCAAACGCCGGCGGTGCAAGGTTGAAGTGAATCTTGTAGTCGCCGTCGAAGGTCTCGCGGATCTGCTTTTCGAACTCGCCGCTGGTGTACAGGCGCGCGACTTCGTATTCGTCCTTGTATGCCATCAACTTGAACGCATAGCGCGCGACCGCTTCGGTCAGCACGGTCGAGCCCGGCGTCTTCTGCTGTTCGGCGCTACGTACCTTGTCGATGAGATTTCTATACTTTGCCGCATAGGCACCATCCTGATAGTCGGTCAGGAACGCGACGCGACGCGCGATCTGATCGTCCAGCGTCGCGCTGAGCGTGGCGTCTTCGAGCGGGCCGGCAGCGATACCCTTCGCCGCAACAGCCGTGCCGCGCGCGGCTTCCTGCACCTTGGCGAGATCGATGGCGACCGCCGCACCGTTGAGCTCGACCGCGCGCATGAGGGCATCGAGGGACAACGGCACCCAGCCTTTCTGCCAGGCGTAGCCGAGCATGAAGAGGTTCGATGCAATCGAATCCCCCAACAGCTTGGTAGCGAGGTCGGTCGCATCGACGAGTTCGGGCGCGCCGCCGTCGAGTGCGGTCTTCACCGCTTCGACGATCTGTTTGGCCGGAAACTGCATGTCCGGCCGTGTGGTGAACGTGCCCGGCATCGCCTCGTAGGTGTTGAGCACGACGCGCGAGCGATCGGCGCGAATCTTCGACAACGCCCAATAGTCGTTGACGACGACCATATCGCAGCCAAGCACGAGGTCAGCCTCGCCCGCGGCGATGCGCACGGCATGAATATCGTTCGGCGTGCGCGCGATGCGCAAATGACAGGTCACCGCGCCGCCCTTCTGCGCCAGCCCGGTCTGATCGAGCACGGTGCTGCCCTTGCCTTCGAGATGCGCGGCCATGCCGATCAGCGCGCCGATCGTGACGACGCCGGTGCCGCCGATGCCGGTGACGAGGATATTCCACGGCTGCTCCAGATCCGTCGCGAACGCAGGTTGCGGCAAAGTGGAGAAATCCACTCTTCCACTATCCGGTTTGCGCTTCTTCAGCTCGCCGCCCTTGATCGTGACGAAACTCGGACAGAAGCCTTTGACGCAGGAATAGTCTTTATTGCAGTTGGACTGATCGATCTCGCGCTTGCGCCCATATTCGGTGTCTTTTGGCAGCACCGAGACGCAGAACGACTTCTCGCCGCAATCGCCGCAGCCTTCGCAGACCAGCGAGTTGATGAACACGCGCTTCTTCGGATCTTCAAGCTTGCCGCGCTTGCGCCTGCGGCGCTTCTCGGTCGCGCAGACCTGATCGTAAATCAGCACCGACACGCCTTCGACTTCGCGCAGGTGCTTGGACACCGTATCGAACTCGGTGCGATCGAAAAACTCGACGCCGCTCGGGAACAGTTCGCGTTTGGACCATTTTTCGATGTCGTCGCTCATCACGACGATCGTGTGCACGCCTTCGCTGCGCACCTGATGCGCGATATCGGGCACGGTCAGCGTACCGTCGACCGGCTGACCGCCGGTCATCGCGACCGCGTCGTTGTACAGAATCT
>VBNZ01000016.1:24862-25684 GCA_005877675.1 Gammaproteobacteria bacterium | reverse complement strand
TTGGTCTCGGTGAACGGCGCCTGGCCGCACCAGGTCGCGCCTTCGCCGCCCATCTGCGTGAACGTGTCGGTGCGCCGGTCCATCCACGTAACCATATAGTGGCAGCCGATGCCGCCGAGCGCGCGCGAGCCTTCCGGCACGGCGGTTGAAGTATTGTGTGGGCAGCCCGGGCAGTAATGCGCGGCACGCGGGAAGTTTGCGCGCGGCAGCGTGAGTTCTTTTTCCTTGGCTTCGATCCAGGCGACACGCGCCTTGATCGTGTCGGTCGAGAAGAAGCGCGACAGGCGCCGCGCGATCACCAGCGCGATCATCGCGGGCGTGAGTTCCGCGGTCGACGGCAGGATCCAGTTGCCGGCTTCATCGTACTTGCCGATTACCGACGGACGCGTGGTCCCGCTCTGATCTGAAGCCGGCCAGTTGTACATCTGCTCCTTCATCTGCGATTCGATGAAGGAACGCTTTTCCTCGACCACGATGATGTCTTCGAGCCCGCGCGCGAAATCGCGGATGCCGATCGGTTCGAGCGGCCAGGTCATGCCGATCTTGTACACGCGGATGCCGATGTCGGCCGCTGCCTTCTCGTCGATGCCCAGATATTCGAGCGCCTGCAGCACATCCAGATAGCTTTTGCCCGTTGTCACGATGCCGAGGCGTGCCTTGGGCGAATCGATCACGACGCGGTCGATCTTGTTCGCGCGCGCGAACGCGCACGCGGCTTGCACGGCGTATTTGTGCAGGCGCATTTCCTGGTCGAGCGGCGGATCGGGCCAGCGGATATTGAGTCCGCCCGGCGGCAGCTCGAAGTCCGTCGGTACGACGATA
>VBNZ01000016.1:15178-24852 GCA_005877675.1 Gammaproteobacteria bacterium | reverse complement strand
GATTGACGTTGACCGACGCCGACGATTCCACTGTTTCGGCGATCGTCTTGAAGCCGACCCAGCGCCCGGTGAAGCGCGACATCGCCCAGCCGACCAGACCCATGTCGAGGATGTCCTGTACCCCGGCGGGGTTGAGGATCGGCATCATCGCGGAGACGAATTCGAGTTCCGATCCGTGCGGCAGCGTCGAGGAACGGCAGGCGTGATCGTCGGCTGCGAGCGCGAGCACGCCGCCGTGTTTGGACGTACCCGCGGCATTGCCGTGCTTGAACACGTCGCCGCTGCGATCGACGCCGGGGCCCTTGCCGTACCACATCGAGAACACACCGTCGTACTTCGCGCCGGGAAACAGGTTCGTCTGCTGCGTGCCCCAGACCATGGTCGCGCCGAGATCTTCATTCAAGCCCGGCTGGAATTCGATCGCCGCGGCTTTGAGGTGCTTTTTTGCCTTCCACAGTTCGAGATCGAAGCCGCCCAGTGGCGAGCCGCGGTAGCCGGAGATGAAACCGGCGGTGTTGAGGCCCGCCGCGCGATCGCGCATCTGCTGCATCAGCGGCAGACGTACCAGCGCCTGTACACCGGAAAGATAGATGCGCCCTTGCGTGCGGGTGTATTTGTGCTCGAGCGTGTAGTCGAGATCGAGCTTGTCAGCGGGAACCGCCATGGAATCACCTGCGCGCGCAAAGGAAAGATGCGTATTTTAGCATCGGCGTCGTGCGCGGCAGGTGTACCGCATTCCCAAGGTGCGCCAAGCGACGCCCGCGCAGGTCGTCACGCGGGCATGCAAACGCTTGTTTGGAAGCGGCGCTACTTCGTCTGCGTGATCAGCTGCGCCAGGTTATACGGCGCCTTCGCATAGCCCTCGGTCGATGCCGGATAGTCGCGCGCCGGATCGAATTTGAGCGAATCGGCGAACATGCGCAGCGTCGCCGGACAGGTCTTTTGCGTATTCGTATCGGCCCCGATCATCGAGAATTCGAGAAAGCCGCGGCGCGCGAGGTGCACCGCGTGGCAGTCGAACACGCTGCCCTTGCCGCTCGCATCGGCGCGTTCCTCGACCCACAACGCCGTCTTGTTGTCGAGCAGCGGTGGCGCGACGTAGCGTATGAACTTGCCCGGGCTCGATGCCAGGCGCTGTTCGGGCGGGTGCTTTTCGGCAAACGCCACCAGCAGATCCGGCGCGATGTCTTCGATCGTTCCGGTCGTAATCAGGCCATCGCCGCGCCAGCGCACGCGCACGACGGGCGAGGTCTGCGTCAACGGTACCGCCTCGGGCGTGACCCAGGCGGCGAGAAACTGATCCTCGGGACGCCCCGTTGCGGCTTCGAGCCGACGCGCATCAGCATTGTCGGCAAGATGCCAGCCCTTCGGTATCGTGAAGGAGAAGCCGGTGATTTCGCGCGCATAGGCGCCGCGATAGAACGTCACGCGCTGCACGAGCTCGTGGAATTGCTCGGGTTTCATCGCCTCGGGCGCGGCACTGGCGGCTGCGGTTTCCGGCGCCTTGGCTGCGGTGTCCTGCGCGAATGCCGGCGCGCTCAGTGCGCTGAGCGCGAGCGCTGTCAGCGCCATACGCATTCTCATGTCCGCGGTTGTCGTAAACATGCTTCCTCCTCGTTGCATTGCAAACTTCGGTGCTGCTAGTCCGACTTCACCATCGCACGAAACGGAAACAGCTGCTGCGAGACGAAACCATCCGGCATGTAATCGCCGACCACGCCGTAGCGTTCCGGAAAACGTTTTTCCGATTTCACCGCAGTGCCGAAAATATAGTCGAGAAACGCATAGTGCGCGGCGTAGTTGCGGTCGATCGCCTCGGTGTCCTGCGAATGATGCCAGTGATGAAAATCCGGGGTCACGATCAGATATTTCAGCGGCCCCCACGGCAAGTGGACATTGGCGTGATTGAACACGGCCTGAAAGCCTACAATAATGATGTAGGCATTGATCACGCCCTCGCTGAAACCGATCACGAACAGCGGCGCGAGCACGCACACGCGTGTGAATATGATTTCCAGCATGTGCTGGCGCGAACCTGCGAGCCAGTCCATCGTCTTGGCGCTGTGATGCACCGAATGGAACTTCCACAGAAAGCCGACCTCGTGATAGGCGCGGTGCGTCGCGTACTGCGCGAGATCGGCGACGAGGATGCACAGCAGTAATTGCGGCACGAACCAGATGCGTTGCACCGCCTGCTGGAAGTCGTGCTGCACGAGCCAGCCGAACACATGGTGGATCAGGAAATTCACCGTGAGCAGGATCAGGCCGACGAGAAAATGATTGACCGCGAAATGCTTGAGATCGGTCTGCCACTCGGGGCGGAACACCGACTGACCCTTGTACAGCGGAAACAGTTTTTCGATCACCACGAACACGACGGTCGAGCCGAGCAGGTCGAGGATGAACCAATCCAGGCCGATATACGGCGTGTTGTCCGGGAAGTCGCCGACCGGCACGCGCGATCCGCCGAGCACAACTGCGGCAAGCACGAGCGTGAACGCGACGAGGTTGAGATTGCGTCGGCGTCCGAAAATCAGATTGGTCAGCGACAGCGCGCCCGCAACGAGCAGTCCGCCGAGCAAAAGCTGGCGCAGCATATCGACCGAGTACTTGTGCCGCAGTTCTGGCGTGGTCAGATATTCGGGAAAGTGAAACGCGAGCACCGCGAGCAGGCTCAACGCCCCCAGCAACAGCGCGATCACCGTACTGATCAACGCGCGGCCCTGGCGCAAATCCCCACTGCGCTGCAATAAATCCGCCGTATCGCCGACGATCGCACCGACGCGGCGCGCCGATGCCTGCAGCGGCGCCGCCAGGACGCGGCGTGAAACATGTAACTGCGAATCCGACATCGGCTCTCCCCACGCGTTGGTCGCTTGCGCCGATTCTAGCCGCTGAATCATTCACTTGCATGCGCTGCGGCGCGCACACTTGAAAACGGCGCGTACATCAAGAAATCTCCGCACAGATCACGCGCGCGATCGCCGAAGGCAAATTGCCGGTCGTGCCAGCAGGTGCTGGTCGGCGGCGATGGCCGCAATAGCAACGCGATCGAGACGATCACTGGCATGATTCTCGCTGCCGGCGAGCAGTTCCGCCAGCGTCAGAACTCACGCGCCAGCGCAGGCAACGGCGCCGCGTAATGTGGATCAAAACCGTAAAGGAAAAACCCCGGGGAATCCCGGGTAACGCTAAGCACCGTTAGCCTGAGAAACGTCGAAAGCAGGTCGCGTGACGCCGCAGCATAGGAATCAGCGCGTACTTCTCGTACGTGAAGATTCCGCGCACCGCCGGCGCGCGCGATGCCGAGCGCAGTGGCTTGTTATTGCGCCAGACGCGTGTATTTGTTGACCCAGTTCACTTCCCAGGTCTTGCCGCCATCGGCGGAAAACGCCTGTTCGGATTGGGCTGTGTCGGGCGTAATGCCCCAGATCGAAAAGCGCACCAGCGTCGCTTTGCCGTTGATCGGCTCCTGATCGTAGAAGTCGATGCGGCCGTCGTGCGCCTCGCCGACGCCGGGTATGTCGCCGAGCATGCCGACTTTCGGCGTGGCGAAGTTGATGCTCCACTGCTTGATCGTCGGGTTGTACACGCGCAACGCCAGGAGCTCGAGCGGGCCATTCGGACCGTTCGCATTGAACTCGGCGAGATTGGCCTTGCCGCCCCAGACCGGCGCCACCTTGGTGGTGCCTTCCAACTCGACCCAGTCGTTCGATCCGGTCAACGGATGCAGCAGACGCCTGGAATGGGTCTTCCGGTTTCCCAAATCGAAATCGAACTCGTGGCTGCCATCATGATCGGCTTTGGCCGCCGGCGTCGGCTCACTGTCCGCCAGCTTGGTTTTGTTCGCTGTAAGTTCGATCTCCCAGGTCTTGCCGCCGTCGATTGAGTAGGCTTCTTCATAGCGATGCGATTTCGCCTGGATCTCTGACCAGGTACCGCGCACCAGGATCGCGCGGCCGTTCAACGTGTCCGACTGGAACAACTCGCCATGACCGTCCTTGAAACCGCCAATCAGCCCGCCTGCGAACGCACCGGACTTGCTGTTGATGAACGTCTGGCTCCACTGGTGCGCGCTCGAGTTGTAGAGAAACATCGACATGCCCTGCCAATGCCCCTG
The DNA here is from genome assembly GCA_005877675.1 of Gammaproteobacteria bacterium. Lineage (GTDB taxonomy): Bacteria > Pseudomonadota > Gammaproteobacteria > Xanthomonadales > Rhodanobacteraceae > Rudaea. The sequence continues at coordinate 20,732 of VBNZ01000016.1, read as the reverse complement.
CGGGCCATCCGTTTCGATTTCCTCGAGCGCCGCGCGGCCGCCCCACACTTTGCGCACAGTGACCGTTCCATTCAGTTCGATACAGACCGAAGTTGAAGTCGAAGTCGTGTGCGCCATCGCGCTCGGCCGGTGCGGCCGCAGGTGCGGCGGGAGTGTCGGCGCGCGCCGGCAGTGCGCAACATACGCTGCCAAGCGCGCCGAGCAGGGCAAGCGCCGCTACGGTTCTGGGTGAAACAAATCTCATAACATCTCCTGCGGGATTACGGGCGTCTGAATTTGTAGATGAACTGATCGGTGTGTCCGACGATCGACGGATCGAACACCTCGGCCGCATGCGGATCGGCCGGATTAGCCAGCACGCTGCTTTCGCTCTCGAACTTGAATCCCGCCGCTTCGACTTCACGGCGCACGAGCGCGGGTTCGATGCGATGCAGCGACTCGGTCACGTCCGCCGGCGCACCCTTCGCGGCGACGTGATCGAGCACGATATACACGCCACCGGGCTTGAGCGCGTCGAACACTGCACGGTTGAATGCCGCCGTGTCGACCGGGCCCATGAATTTGTCTTTCAGGTCGTGATAATTCTGCGAAATCCAGAAGACGTCGAGTTTCTCGGGATACTTGGCGACTTCGAGCGCGGCGCCGAAATTCAACGATGCATTCGGGTGCGTGAAGAGGTAGCTCTCGACGTCGGCTGTGCCTTTGACGATGTTCGGATACTTGTACAGCGTGTTCGGCACGCTGCCATAGACATGACCACGCGCGCCGACCAGATTGGCGAACAGCCGCGTGAAATAGCCCTGTCCCACGGCATAGTCGGCGATCTTGTCGCCGGCCTTGATGCCGGCAAACGCGAGCACCGCGGCAGGCTTGCGGTTGGCGTCGCGCACCGTATCTGTCGCGGGACGCGCGGGGTCGGCGATCGCTGCGGCGATCGCGGCGTTGAGTGCCTCATTCGCCGTATCGCGCGACAACGCCTGGCTCGCGAACGCGCAGGCGAGCGCGCAGGCAAGAATAAGTTTGGGTAAGTTGAATGATCGATGCGCCACGACTCTCTCCAGTATTGCGGTGATGCTTGGACACAGCGCTGCGCAATGCGTTGCGGCGTCGGACGAAATGGTCGCTCGACTGCAGCAGCACCAGAAGGCCCACATCGCGAAAAATTATCTGGGCCACGCGCTGCGCATTGCTATCATTCGGCGCTTGATGGACCCATTATTCGAAATTGAACTTGAGTTGCCCGCGAAAGGTTCGCGCGATGCCGCGCGCTCGCTGTTCGAGCAATTGAAGGCGGCGATACTCGATCGCCGCCTGACCGCGGGCGCGAAGCTGCCGCCGACGCGCAAGTCCGCCGATTTTTTCGGCGTCTCGCGCAACACCGCGAGCGAGATTTACGATCGCCTGCTGCACGAAGGTTATGTCGTCACGCGTCATGGTGCGGGCACCTACGTCGCCGAGACACTGTCGCCGCACGCGCCCTCGCCTGCGACGGCCCGCGATGCGGAGCCACCCGATCCGCGCCTCAATCCGTTCTGGCTGCGCGCAGAAGTAAGCGATGCACTCGGTTTCTGGCGCGACCACGGCGCGACGGCGACGCTGCGCACGAAGACCACTGCGATCGACTTTCGCCCCGCGCTGGTCGACTCGCGCCTGTTTCCATTCGACGTATTCCGCCGCGTCAGCGCAAAACAGTTGCGCGGACTCGAACGCAAGCCCGCGCGGTTCAAGAGCCCGCAGGGCAATCAGGGCAACTATCATCTGCGTGCGGCGATCGGCAAACATATAGCGCTGACCCGTGCAGTCGTCTGCGCCCCTGAGGATGTGCTTGTAACCGCGGGCGCGCAGCAGGCGTTCGATCTGATCGCACGCGTGCTCGTGACGCCGGGCGAAACGGTGGTTGCGATCGAGGACCCCGGCTACCCGCCGATGCGCGTGCCGTTCGCCGCCGCCGGCGCAAAACTCGTACCGGTCGGTATCGATGAGGAGGGCCTGATCGTCGACGCGCTGCCCGCCGACGTGCGCGTGATCTGCGTATGTCCCTCGCATCAGTTTCCGCTCGGCGTGACGATGTCGGCGCGGCGGCGCCGCGCGCTGGTCGAGTTCGCACGCGCACGCGGTGCGGTCATCGTCGAGGATGACTATGACGGCGAGTTCCGCTTCGGCACGAGCGCGCTCGCAGCGCTGCGCACGGCCGATGCGGCGGATGTCGTGTTCTACGTCGGTACGTTTTCCAAATGCATGCTGCCCTCGCTGCGCCTCGGCTTCATCGTCGCGCCGCCGTGGGCGCTGCGCACGCTGATCGCCGCGAAGAACGGCCTGGACTGGCATTGCGCAGTGCCGGTGCAGCTCGGCGTCGCCGCATTCATCGCCGAAGGCCACCTGACGCATCACGTGCGCAAGATGCGCGCGATCTACCAGCGGCGGCGGCAGCTGCTGCTGCGCGCGCTGCACGAGGACTTCGCGCGCTGGCTCGAAGCGATTCCGTCGGACTACGGCATGCATATCGCCGCGAGCGTGCGCGGCTCGCCCGATCTCGACGCCATCGCGGAACGCTTGCGCGAGCGCCAGGTGAAGCTGCACACCTTCGGCCGCTACTTCTGCGGTCCCGCGACGCGCCATGGCCTTGTGTTTGGTTGCGGCGCGGTTGATCTGCCCGAAATGCGACGCGGACTTGCGGTGCTGCGCGAGGCGCTGTCGGCTTAAGCCTGCACTTGCGCGCTGCGCTTGCTAGACTCCACCACAGCACGTGCCGGAGCTTTGCATGACGCAGGCCGATCGCAGCGATGTGTTGATCATGGGCGGCGGCCTGGCAGGGCTCACGCTGGCGATCCAGCTGCGTCGCGAATTGCCCATGCTCAGCGTGCGCGTGCTCGAACGCAATCGCCATCCGGTACCTGAAGCTGCATTCAAGATCGGCGAATCGACGGTCGAAATCGGCGCGCATTATCTCGACACCGTGCTCGGCCTAAAGGATCACCTCGAAGCGCGCCAGCTGCGCAAATTCGGTTTCCGCTTTTTCTTCAACGAAGGCAGCCAGACGCTCGATAACTGCACCGAACTCGGCGTGAGCCGCGTGTTTCCGACACCGACCTGGCAGCTCGATCGCGGGATACTGGAGAACTTCCTCGCCGAACATGCGAGCGCGCTCGGTGTGGAATTTTCAGATGGCGCGAGCGTGCGCGATTTCGATATTGCAGCGGACGATGGCGATCATGCCGTGCGCTACGCACGCGACGGCGTCGAACGCATCGCGCATACGCGCTGGCTTATCGATGCGAGCGGACGCATCGGCTTGATCAAGCGCAAGCTCGGTCTTGAGGAGACCAACGCGCACGACGCGAATGCGATCTGGTTTCGCATCTCTGCGCGCATCGCGATCGACGACTGGCACGGCGGTGACTGGGCGCGGCGCTGCGATCCGCCCGAGCGCTGGCGTTCAACCAATCACCTATGCGGGCCGGGTTATTGGGCCTGGCTGATTCCGTTGTCGTCGGGCTCGCACTCGGTCGGCATCGTCGCCGACGCGAAGCTGCATCCACTCGAATCGATCAACAGCTTCGACAAGGCGCTGGCCTGGTTCGCACGCCATCAGCCGCAGCTGCATCGCGCGCTAGAACCGCAGCGGAACCAGTTGCAGGACTTCGCGTTCCAGCGCCATTTTTCCAACGGCTGCAAGCAGGTGTTCTCAGCGCAGCGCTGGGCGATCAGCGGCATCGCCGGCGTGTTTCTCGACCCGTTCTATTCGCCTGGCACCGATTACATCGCATTCGCCAACACGTATATCGCCGACCTGATAGCGCGCGACGCGCGCGGCGAAGCGTTCGCACGCCAGGTACGGCAGTATGAAAGCCTGTATTTTTCTTTCTATCGCAACATGCTCACACTGTACGAAGGCCAATATCCGATGTTCGGCCACGCGCAGTGGATGCCGATCAAGGTGTTGTGGGACTACGCCTGGTACTGGGGCGTGCTATGCCAGTTCTTCTTTCAGCGCCGCCTGACCGATCTGGCGCTGTTCGCGCGCCTGGCCGAGCCGCTGGCAGCGTGCAATGAAATCAATCACGAGATGCAGCTGCTGCTGCGCCGCGTCGCGGGCAGCGATGTCGGCGCCACCGCAGCGCAGATGATCGATCAATACCAGCTGCCGTGGTTCGCCGAACTGAATCGCGGCCTGTGCGATCAACTCGACAGCGCACAGTTGCAGCAACGCATCGAAGACCACGCGCAGCTGTTAAAGCGACTCGCCGCGCAAATCGTGCGACAGGCGCGCGCGCAGCACGCGAACGCGCTGCACGATCTGCCTGTCCTCGCAGCGCTGGATGCGGGCGCAGAAGCGGATTTGCTGCGCGCGGCCTAGGCCGTTGTCGCGGCGGTATCCGCAGTGTCCTGCGCTTCAAACTCTTGCGCTGCGAACATCTGCTTGATCGCCTTCGCCGCCTCACGCCCGTCGAGCACGGCACGTACGACGAGGTCGGCGCCGCGCCACATATCGCCGCCGGCGAAGATTTTTGGATTCGTCGTCTGCTGCGGCAGGCGTTGCACGCCGCCGACGATGATCTTGCCGTTGCGCTCGAATTCAATGCCCTGTGCGGTCGCCCACGCGGGCGGTTCGGGCAGAAAGCCGAATGCGAGGATCACCACGTCGGCCGGCAGCACTTCTTCCGTGCCGGGCACGATTTCCGCGCGCGAGCGGCCGTCCGCGGAGTCGACGAGGCGCGTCTGCGCGACGCGCACGCCGGTCACGCCGTTCGTATCGCCGAGAATTTCCAGCGGCTGGCGCTGGAACACGAACTCGACGCCTTCGTCGCGGCTGTATTTCACCTCGCGGCGCGACCCGGGCATGTTGACTTCGTCGCGACGATAGACGCACATGACGCTTTCGGCATCGTGGCGCACCGAGGTGCGCACGCAATCCATCGAGGTGTCGCCGCCGCCGAGCACGACTACGCGGCGGCCGAGCAGTTCGGGCAGCGCGTCATTCTCTGTCGCGGTGCCGAGCAGGCGCCGCATATTGGCGATCAGGAATGGCAAGGCCGCGTGCACGCCGGGCAGATCCTGCCCCGGCAACTGGCCATCGACGAATAGATACGCGCCGGTGCCGAGAAATACCGCATCGTAATTGTTTACCAATGTGGAAAAATCCACATCGCGCCCGACTTCACTGTTGAGGCGGAACTTCACCCCCATGCCTTCGAGCACCTCACGGCGCGTACTCACGACGGCCTTGTCGAGCTTGAATGGTGGTATGCCGAACGTAAGCAGGCCGCCGATTTCTTCGTAGCGGTCGAACACCTCGACCGCGATGCCCGAACGCGCGAGCACGTCGGCGGCGGCGAGTCCGGCCGGTCCTGCGCCGACGATTGCGACACGCTTGCCGCTCGACCGCACCTCGTCGAGCTTCGGTCGCCAGCCGCGGCGGAAAGCTTCGTCGGTGATCGAGCGCTCGATCGCGCCGATCGTTACCGCGCCGAAGCCGGTTTCGAGCGTGCAGGCTTGCTCGCACAGACGATCCTGCGGGCAGATGCGGCCGCAGATTTCGGGCAATGGATTGGTC
>VBNZ01000016.1:2193-15170 GCA_005877675.1 Gammaproteobacteria bacterium | reverse complement strand
CGCGAGTTCGAGCCAGCGCGGAATGTGATTGTGGAGCGGGCAGCCCCACGAGCAGTACGGATTGCCGCAATCGATGCAGCGCGAAGCCTGCTCGGTCGTCGATTCGGGCGTGAAATCGCCATGAATCTCGCCATAGCCGAGCACGCGCACAGGCACATTGAGCTCACGCGGCAGTTCACGCGGGAAGCGCAAAAATGGAAAATTATCTTTTTTCACTTACACATTCGCCTCGTCTGTTCTTCGCCGTCATTCCGGCGAAAGCCGGACTGCCTAGGCAGGATGCCGAAGCGAACATTCGCGTAGCGAATGGCCCGAAGGGCAAACTGCAGATGCAGTTTGTAATCCAGTGTCCTTTGCGCAAAACCAAGATGGCCCCTGGCTTTCGCCTGGGTGACGAACAAGAATTTTATCGCGCTCGACCGCACGCTCATGTCACGCCGCACGCCTCAGCTCCTCGGTGAGCGAATCCAGGCTCGCCGCCTTCGGTTTCACCAGCCAGAACTTATGCACATGCTCGCGGAATTCATCGACCAGGCGCTTGCCCCAGGCGCTGCCGGTGTACTGCACGTGCGCAATCAGCAATTGACGCAGATGCTGCCAGTAATTTTCCATGCCCTCATGCGAAATGCGCGTGATGTCGACGAGCTCGTGGTTGTAGCGGTCGACGAAATCGCGTGCCTCGTCGAACACGAAAGCATAGCCACCGGTCATGCCCGCGCCGAAGTTGACGCCGCAGCGCCCGAGCACGACGACCGACCCGCCGGTCATGTATTCGCAGCAGTGATCGCCGACGCCCTCGACCACCGCGAGCGCGCCCGAATTGCGCACGCCGAAGCGTTCGCCCGCGCGCCCCGCGACGTAGAGTTCGCCACCAGTCGCACCGTAGAGGCAGGTGTTGCCGACGATCGCCGATTCGTGCGCGCGCCAAGCTGCGCCCATGGGCGGACGCACCACGATGCGCCCACCGGCCATGCCCTTGCCGACGCCGTCGTTTGCCTCACCGTCGAGCAGAATATGCACGCCGCCCGCGTTCCACGCGCCCAGGCTCTGCCCTGCCGCGCCGCTTAGACGCAACGTGATCGGCGCGGCTGCCATGCCCTGATCGCCATGCCGGCGCGCGACATCGCCCGACAGGCGCGCACCGATCGCGCGATCGGTGTTGCGGACGGCGTAGTGGAATTCTCCACTTATGGAATTGTTTACTGCTTGCTTTGTTTCCGCTGCTATCCGCAGTGCGAGTTCGCTGTCCGGAATCGGCGCTGCGACGCAGCCTGGTACTTCGGTCGCTGCAAGATCATGCCCGAGCAGACCGGATAAATCGATCTGGTTCTGCTTGACCGTCACGCCCTGGCGCTGCTTGAGAAACTCGCTGCGCCCGACCAGTTCGGCGAGACTGCGCACGCCGAGTGCGGCGAGCCGCGCGCGTACATCCTCGGCAACGAAACGGAAAAACTGTTCGGCCTGCTCGGCCGGGCCGTTCGCCGGTCGCACAGGAGTTCAGATGGCAGATGCGCAGATACTTGCAGCCGAGCGCGACCAGCGGCGCGGTGCCGAAGCCGTACGAATCCGCACCGAGCAAGGCGGCCTTGATGATGTCGAGACCGGTCTTCAAGCCGCCGTCGGTCTGCACGATCACGCGTTCGCGCAGGCCGTTGCGTACGAGGGTCTGTTGCGTCTCGGCGAGACCGAGTTCCCATGGCACGCCGGCGTAGCGGATCGAGGTGAGCGGACTGGCGCCGGTGCCGCCGTCGTGACCGGAGATCGTGATCAGATCGGCGCCGGCTTTCGCGACACCCGCCGCGATCGTGCCGACGCCCGCATGCGCGACGAGCTTGACCGATACGAGCGCGCCCGGATTGACCTCCTTCAAATCGTAGATCAGCTGCGCCAGATCTTCGATCGAGTAAATATCATGATGCGGCGGCGGTGAAATCAGGCCGATGCCCGGCCGCGCATATCTTAATCGCGCGATGAGCGCATTGACCTTGTGCCCGGGCAGCTGGCCGCCTTCGCCGGGCTTGGCGCCCTGCGCGATCTTGATCTGCAGCACCTCGGCGTTGACGAGATACGCCGGCGTAACGCCGAAACGCCCCGACGCGACCTGCTTGATCTTCGACATCTTCTCGGTGCCGTAGCGTGCGGGATCCTCGCCTCCCTCGCCCGAGTTGCTGCGCGCGCCGAGGCGGTTCATCGCGATCGCGAGCGCCTCGTGCGCCTCGGGCGAGAGCGCGCCGAGCGACATGCCAGCGGAGTCGAAGCGTTGCAGGATTGACTCGACCGGTTCGACTTCCTCGATCGCGATCGCCTGCTGCGCACCGGTGACTTCGAGCAGATCGCGCAACGCCGCCGGCGCGCGTTCGTCCACCGCCGTGGCGTACTTTTTATACAAGCGCGCATCGCCCGTGCGCACCGCGAGCTGCAGCGCGCCGACGACCTCGGGGTTCTACATGTGGTACTCGCTGCCCGGCAGCGCCTTCATCAGGCCACCCGGCGGCAGCGCATAGTTCGGATCGCGCGCGGCGATCGACTGCGCCTGATATTCGTTCTGGATATCCACGAAACTGGCGCCGCCGATGCGCGACGGCGTGCCGGGGAAGCACAAGTCGACGACGTCGCGATCGAGTCCGACGATTTCGAACAGTTGCGCGCCGCGATAGCCAGCGATCGTCGAGATGCCCATTTTCGAAATGATCTTGAGCAGGCCCTTCTGGATGCCGCGTCGATAGCTGCGGCCGATCTCGCTCGGCGGTTCGCCTGCGCGGCCCTTGAGCTCGCCGCGGCGGTTCATGTCGTACAGCGTCTGGTACGACAGATACGGATACACCGCGGTCGCGCCGAAGCCGATCAGGCAGGCGAAGTGATGCGCATCGCGCGCATTGCCCGTTTCGACCAGCAGATTGCAGTCGCAACGCAACTGCTTTTGCGTCAGGCGCGCGTGCACCGCACCGATCGCCAGCAGCGCATGGACCGGCAGCAGGCCCGGCGCCGGATAGCGATCCGACAGCAGTATCAGGATCACCCCGCTACGTACCGCCGCCTCGGCTTCATCGCACAGTTTTTCGATCGCGGCCTTCAGGCCGACCTTCGCGTCGTAATACAGGTCGAGCTTGATATGCGCCGGCGCGATGTGCGGCAGTGCGAGTATCTGGCGCAATTTGCGCTGCGACAGGATCGGCGAGTTGAGCAGCACCTGGCTCGCGTTCTCGGGCGCGAGTTCGAATACGTTGCGTTCGAGCCCTATCTGCGTGGTCAGCGACATCACGAGGCGTTCGCGCAACGGATCGATCGGCGGATTGGTGACCTGCGCGAAAGCCTGACGGAAGTATTCGTACAGCGGACGCGATTGGCGCGACATCACGGCGATCGGCGTGTCGTCGCCCATCGATCCGGTCGCCTCGGCCTCTTCCTCGGCCAGCGTCTTGAGCACAACGTCACGCTCCTCGCGCGTCAGTGCGAACTGCTTCTGGTAGCGCGCGAGCGTCTCGGACGAAAAAGGCTCGGCCGCAAGCGCAGGATCGATCAAATGCGATTCGAGGTAGTGCAGTTTCTCGCGCAGCCAGCGCTTGAACGGCGCACGCGCCCGGTTGATCGCGTCGACCGCCGCGCTGTCGAGCAGCTTGTGCTCGATGAGATCGACCGCGATCATCTCGCCGGGTCCGAGGCGGCCCTTGGCGACAATGCGCTCAGGCGGCACGTCCCACAATCCGGCTTCGGACGCGATGATGATGTGGTTGTCGTCCGAACGCGCCCACCGCGCGGGACGCAGGCCATTGCGATCCAGGGTGCAAACGGCGTGACGCGCATCGCACAGCACGATGCCTGCCGGGCCGTCCCAGGGTTCGCTGTGCAACGCGTAATACTCGTAGAACGCTTCGAGGTCCTCGTCGAGGTCTTCGCGTGAAGCCCAGGCAGGCGGCATCAGAATGCGCATCGCGAGCAGCACGTCGAGCCCGCCCGCGACCAGCACTTCGAGCATGTTGTCGAGGCTCTGCGAATCCGAGCCGGTCAGGCTCACGAGCGGGCCGATGTCGGACAATTCCACCAGTGGAGATTGATACTTCGCCGCGCGCGCGGTGACCCAGTTGCGATTGCCCTTGATCGTGTTGATCTCGCCATTGTGCGCGAGCAGTCGGAACGGCTGCGCAAGCTTCCAATGCGGCATCGTGTTGGTCGAGTAGCGCTGGTGAAACACCGCGGCACAGGCCGCCAGTTCTGGATGCGCAAAATCCGGAAACGCCTCACGCAAATGCCCCGGCGCGACCATCGCCTTGGCGGCGAACGTGCTCGCCGACAGCGTGACCACATAGAAATGTGTGTCGTCCGCGAGTGCCTTCTCGGTGAGGCGGCGCGCGCGGAACAGCACGCGCTCAAATTTGGCTTCGTCCATCCCCGCCGGCGCATCGATGAAAATCTGCGCGATGCGCGGGCGATGCGCGGTGCCGATCGGGCCACAGGCTGCCGCATCGACCGGCACTTCGCGCCAGCCGGCGATGCGGCAGCTCGCGGCGATCAATTGCTTTTCCAACGCGGCTTTTTGCGCCGCCGCGTGAGTGTCATCCTGCGGATCGAGAAAGACGTGGCCGGAAGCGAACAATGCGCCGGGCTCGAAGCCGGCCTCGCGCGCGAGCGCGCGCAGCCATGCAAATGGGCGATAAAGCAGAATTCCGCAGCCATCGCCGGTGATGCCGTCGGCACCGATGCCGCCGCGATGGGACATCTTGGCGAGCGTCTGGAAGGCCTGATCGACCAGCCAGGTGCTGGCTTTGCCGTCGATGTTGGCGATCAGCCCGAAACCGCAGCTGTCGTGTTCGAACGACGGATCGTACAGACCTGAGGATTTTGCTTGCTGCATGACGCCCGCCTAATGCGGCGGACGCGCTTTCCCCGGCACGCACCGCCGGTTTTTGACCGGCGCACTACCGCTCCTTTGCGCCGGCATTCGTTACCGGAATATGTCTATAGCGAATAAAGCATAATTGTTGCGGCGCGTCAAAGGAATTTTTATGGCCGTCTAGAAGGCCGAATTAAACCTCGGCCACGAACAACTCCGCCTTGCCGCAGCCGGTGCAGGCATGGATATCGAATACTTCACGGTTGACGAACAGTTCGCCAAGCCGGATAGGTGCGGCCGGGGGTCCCTCATAGAATCGTTTGCGCCCGACCAATTCCATCGGTTTACCGCAGCGCACGCAGTTCAACTGCCGTGGCTTGGGTTCCGAGGAGAATATCGGTTCGTCAGCGCGAACGAAGCCGACGTCAGGCGCGCTGCCATCCTCGTGCGCCCCGCAATTCCAGCAAACGGAGAGTTCTGTACCGACCGTTTCTCCGCATTTGTCACATTCCCACGTGCCCATAGGAAACCTCAAGTCGTCATTGCAGGGATCAATGTCGCGCACGCTGCACGACGGCGCCACCAGGGATCTACAGCGCATCCGCCCCAGTTTCCCCGGTGCGGATGCGAATCACCTGATCCAGATCGTATACAAAAATCTTGCCATCGCCGATTTTGCCGCTGTTGGCCGCGTGCTGGATCGTTTCGACCACGCGCTCGGCGATCGATTCGGGCACGGCGATCTCGATCTTGATCTTGGGCAGAAAATCGACGACGTACTCGGCGCCGCGATATAGCTCGGTGTGACCCTTCTGCCGGCCAAAGCCCTTGACCTCGGTCACGGTGATGCCCTGTACCCCGACTTCCGCCAGCGCTTCGCGCACGTCGTCGAGCTTGAACGGTTTGATGATCGCCGTCACGAGTTTCATGGCCTGCCTCGCGCCTTGAGATGCGTTCTTAGGACTATACCAAGTCGTACGCGCCTGCGCGTGTAGGCGTTTTACCTACGTGAATTTCCGAACCGCGCCGACGCGCGTGAGACTGCACGCCGCTACACTGCTTTTCGTCCGTTGCAAACCATCCATTCAATACGAGGGTATCCGCCGTGGCTACCGTTACTCCGATCGACGAGCTTGCGCGTCGCCTGCTCGAACTTGTCCCCTCCGCCCAGGCCGAGGGCTTCGTCAATGCCACGCGTGAGGCTCGCGACGATCTTGCCGCGAATTTCAAAGACACGCTGCGCAGCGGCCTGAAGAAACTCGATCTCGTCACCCGCGAGGAGTTCGACGTGCAGCGCAGCGTGCTGCTGCGCACGCGCGCGATGGTCGAGGCGCTCGAACGCCGCATCGCCGAGCTCGAGACACTGGCCGGCAATCGCCCGATCTCGCATTGAACCGAGTTCGCCGGCAAGGACGCTGGCGATGCCCCTTTCCGCTGGCGACCGTGAACGATACCGCGGTTTCTCCCCAGAAACCGCGCGTTGCGACGATCACGGCTCGTCGTCCGGTCGAGTGCCCTGCGCGATGCAGACGCTTTTGCACGGACAGCAATTGAGACTGGCACGGCCGCCGGCGGAATTTTATGCGTTCGTCCGTGAGCGCGGGGGTGACGAGCGGCCATCCTTGGTCGCACTCCCCCACAAGCGCATTCTTTCCAATCGGGGCGCTGCGTGAGCTTGGCGACAATCCACAGCCGCGCGCAGGATGGCGTCGCGGCGCCCGCGGTCACGGTCGAGGTGCATCTTTCTGGCGGATTGCCCGGCACCTCGATCGTCGGCCTGCCCGAGACGGCGGTGAAGGAGGCGCGTGATCGCGTGCGTGTGGCGATCCAGAATGCGCAATTCGAGTATCCGGCGCGGCGCGTAACGGTGAATCTGGCGCCAGCGGACCTTCCGAAAGACGGAGGTCGCTTCGATCTACCTATCGCCCTCGGCATTCTCGCCGCGGCCGGCCACATACCGCGCGACGCGCTCGATCGTTATGAATTTCTCGGCGAACTTGCGCTATCGGGCGAACTGCGCCCGGTCACCGGCGTGCTGCCGGCGGCCCTCAAGGCCGCGCTCAGCGGACGCGCGCTGATCGTGCCACGCGCGAACGGCAACGAGGCGGCACTCGTCGCCGCAGCCGACGTGCGCAGTGCCGATTCGCTGCTGCAGGTGCTCGCGTTTCTGCGCGGCGCCGGCGAATTGCCCGCGGGCGTTGCGGCGACAACCGGCGCGGCAGACGACGCAACCGCACCGCCGATCGACTATCCCGACCTCGCCGACGTGCGCGGCCAGGCGCAGGCGCGGCGCGCGCTCGAGATTGCCGCAGCAGGCGCGCACCATCTTTTGTTCGTCGGTCCGCCCGGCACCGGCAAGACCATGCTCGCGAGCCGACTGCCCGGAATTCTGCCGCCACTCAGCGAGGAACAGGCGCTGGAATCGGCCGCGGTGCGCTCGGTCGCCGGCCAGAGTATTGATTTCCACAAATGGAAAATGCGACCTTTTCGGTCGCCGCATCACACTGCGTCCGCGGTAGCGCTTGTAGGCGGGGGGTCGATTCCGCGCCCCGGCGAAATTTCGCTAGCGCATCACGGCGTGTTGTTCTTGGACGAACTGCCCGAGTTCGATCGTCACGTGCTCGAAGTGTTGCGCGAGCCGCTCGAATCCGGACAGATCGCGATATCGCGGGCGGCCCGGCAGGCCGAATTCCCCGCGGCGTTCCAGCTCGTCGCCGCAATGAACCCCTGCCCCTGTGGTTATGCCGGCGATGTGTCTGGGCGCTGTGCCTGCACACCCGAATCGATCCGGCGCTACCGCGCACGCGTGTCGGCGCCGCTGCTCGACCGCATCGACCTGCAAGTCGAAGTGCCGCGCATCGCGCTGGCCGAACTTGGCAGCGAGGCGGCCGCCGGCGAATCGAGCGCGGTCGTGCGCTCACGCGTCGCCGCGGCGCGTGAGCGCCAGATGCAACGTGCCAGTAAAGCGAACGCGCGTCTGTCGCATCGCGAAGTGCAGCGCGACTGCGTGCTCGCTCCGGCTGATCGCGCGCTGCTCGAACGCGCACTGGACAAGCTGGGGCTGTCGGCGCGCGCCTACCAGCGCATCCTGCGCGTCGCGCGCACGATCGCCGACCTCGCCGGCGCCGCGCGCATCGACACCGTGCATTTGAGCGAAGCGATCCAGTATCGCCGCCTTGCGACGGTGCGCGCATAAGCCCGCCCCTCGCGTAAACTGGCGCGCATGACTGACGCGCCATCTGTTCGTACCGATTCGGAATCTTGCTGCGGCCTGCGCGGCCTGACCGATGCGCTGTGGCGCGTGCACAAACACGACGACACCGCCGTGCTCGGCATGGTGATCGCGACGGAAGGCTCGACCTATCGCAAGCGCGATGCGCTCGTGCTGCTCGACCGCGCGGGCCTGCGCCACGGGGTGATCAGCGGCGGCTGTCTTGAACCCGCACTCGAGGAAGCTGCGCGTGCGGTGCTCGAAGGCGGCCGCGCGGCGGTCACGGAATTCGACACACGCAGCGACGAGGACGTGCTGTTCGGCAGCGGTATCGGCTGCCGCGGCCGCGTGCGCTTGCTGTTGCTGCCGCTGCCGCCGCGGGCGCCACTCGCACGGGCATTATTCGGTGTAGTCGAACACGGCGCCGCCCTCGATCTCGCGCTATGCGTCGAGGGCGCCGACATGGGCATGGGTCGGGCAGGTTTCGTGGGAAATCCCACGCCGCATTCGGATTTTATTTGGGACGCGAGCGGACGCGACGAATCGCGCCGCGACGATGCGCTGGCGCTTGCGCATCGCCTGCGCATCGCGCCGCCGCCGCAGGTGTTGTTGCTCGGCGCCGGCCCTGAGACGGCGCCATTCGCGGTGTTTGCGCGACGGCTCGGCTGGTTCGTCAATGTGGTCGAGCATCGCGGCCGCTGGGCCGCTTTTGCCCGTGCGGCGACGATCGACGAGCTGATCGATCTCGCGCCTGAGGCTTCGGCGGCAAGGCTCGTAAGTGAGCGCACGGATGCGGTGATACTGATGAGCCACAACTATGCGATCGATCTTACGCACTTGCGCGCGTGCGCGTTGAGCGCGATCGGTTATATCGGCCTGCTCGGCCCCGGTGCGCGGCGCGATGCGTTGCTCGCAGAATTGGGCGACGATTTGGCCGCGAAGCTGCTACCGCGCCTGCATGCGCCAGTCGGGCTCGATCTCGGCGGACATGGCGGCGAGGCCGTCGCGCTCGCGGTCGCCGCCGAGCTGCAGCAATATTTTTCCGCGCGCCGTGCCTGAGGCAAGCGCAGCGCACGGCCTCATCGTACTTGCCGCAGGCGATTCCTCGCGCCTGGGCGAACCGAAACAACTGTTGCGCCATCGCGGCGAAACGCTGATCCATCGCGCCGCGCGGCTCGGCCTCGCGACCGCTCCAGCCGATGCGCTGATCGTGCTCGGCGCACATGCCGACGCGATGTTGGCGAACGTACAGGATCTGCCTATCCGCGCCGTCGACAGTGAGGACTGGCCGCTCGGATTGAGTCACTCGTTGCGCGCGGGCGTCGCCGCCCTTTCGCCCGAATGTGCGGGTGCGTTGATCCTGCTGTGCGATCAGATCGCGCTCGACGCCGAGCACCTCGCAGCACTCATTGATGCATGGCGCAGCGATCCACGCCGCGCAGCAGCATCTTGCTACGCCGGCCATCTTGGCGTGCCCGCGCTACTTCCGCGCGCATGGTTCGATGATCTGCAGCGGCTCGAAGGCGACCGCGGCGCGGGCGCCCTGCTTGCGCAACGCAGCGGCGAGGTGATCGCGATCGACAAAGCCGCTCTTGCCATCGACATCGATCGCGCAGTCGATCTGCATTGGCTCGAAACGTGACTTCCGGGAAAAACGTGAAGTTTTTGTTGCGTTGATTCGTATTGTCGTTGTCATTGCGGCGGCGTAATCTGACCGCCCCGCACACGTCGAGGAACGCGCCATGAAACTCGAAATCAATGGCCAGACGCACGATGTCGATGTGCCGGCCGACATGCCCCTGCTATGGGTGCTGCGCGACGTAGTTGGCCTCACCGGGACCAAGTTCGGTTGCGGCATGGCGCAATGCGGTGCGTGTACGGTGCACGTCGACGGCGCGCCGCTGCGCGCGTGCGTCACACCGGCGGCTGCGCTCGCGGGCAAGAAAATCACGACGATCGAAGGCCTGTCGAAAGATGCCGATCATCCGGTACAACGCGCGTGGATCGAAACCGATGTCGTGCAGTGCGGCTACTGCCAGTCGGGCCAGATCATGTCTGCGGTCGCGCTGCTCGCGCAGAATGCGAAGCCGACCGATGCCGAGATCGACGCAGCGATGACCGGCAATATCTGCCGCTGCGGCACCTACCAACGCATCCGCACCGCGGTGCATCGCGCGTCCGAATTGATGGCCGCTTCTGCTGCGAAGGAGAAGAGCCATGCGTAACGACCTTTCCCTGCAAGCCGCACAAACGCGCCGCGCTTTTCTCAAGACCACCGCAACCCTGTCGGCCGGTCTCGTCGTCGCATGCTTCATCCCGCTCGGCCTGCGCCGCGCATTCGCCGAGGACGCGCCGAAGCCCGCCGCGCCGGTGATTCCACCGAACGCTTTCGTGCGCATCGCACCCGACAACAGCGTGACGGTGCTGCTCAAGCATTCGGAATTGGGCCAGGGCGTGTGGACGTCGATTCCGATGGTCGTCGCCGAGGAACTCGACTGCGACTGGTCCAGGGTGCGCGTCGAGCACGCGCCCGCCGCGCCCGCCTACGCGCATACGGCGTTCGGCATTCAGATGACCGGCGGCTCGACCAGCACCTGGGAGTCGTTCGATCAGTTGCGCAAGGCCGGCGCGATGGCGCGCGCCTTGCTCATCGCCGCCGCAGCGCAGAAGTGGAAAGTACAGGCAGGTGATTGCCATACCGAAAAAGGCGTTGTGATCTGCGGTAAGCACAAGGCGACCTATGGCGAACTTGCCGACGCTGCGGCCAAGCTGCCGTTGCCGGCCGAAGTGAAGCTCAAGGATGCGAAGGATTTCACCCTGATCGGCAAGCCGACCAAGCGCCTCGACAGCAAGGCGAAGGTCAATGGCACGGCCGAATTCGGCATCGACGTGAAGCGCCCGAATATGGTGGTCGCGGTCGTCGCGCGCTCGCCCGTACCGGGCGGCAAGGTCAAATCCTTCGATGCGTCGAAGGCGAAAGCCGTGCCCGGCGTGATCGATGTGGTGCAGGTGCCTACCGGCATCGCCGTGCTCGGCAAGCATTTTTGGGCGGCCAAGCAAGGCCGCGACGCGCTCGCGATCGAATGGGATGCAGGCGCCGGCGCAACGCTGTCTTCCGTCGCAATGCGCGAGCAGTATCAAAAGACCTCGCGCACGCCCGGCGCCGTCGCGAAGACAGCAGGTGACGTCGAGACTGCATTCAAGGGCGCGAAAGTCATCGAAGCCGATTACACCGTGCCATTTCTCGCGCATGCACCGATGGAGCCGGAAAACTGCACCGTGGAAATCGGCAAGGACGGCGCGGATATCTGGACCGGCACGCAATTCCAGACTTTCGATCAGCAGCTATCGGCGAAGATACTCGGACTCAAGCCCGAGCAGGTGCGCATCCACACGACGTTTCTCGGCGGCGGTTTCGGCCGGCGCGCAAATCCGACCTGCGACTATGTGACCGAGGCGGTCGAAGTCGCCAAGGCCTCGGGCAAGACGGTCAAAGTCGTGTGGACGCGCGAGGACGATATCCAAGGCGGCTACTACCGTCCTATGTGGCATTCGCGCCTGCGCGCGACACTCGCCAAGGACGGTAAGCCCGCCGCCTGGGCGCACACGATCGTCGGGCAGTCGATCCTCGCCGGCACGCCGTTTGCGCCGATGATGATCAAAAACGGCATCGATACGACCAGCGTCGAAGGCGCCGCCGATTCGCCGTATCTCGAAAGCATTCCCGCGCATCATGTCGAGCTGCATTCGCCGACAAGCCCGATATCGGTGCTGTGGTGGCGCTCGGTCGGGCATTCGCACACCGCGTTCGTAGTCGAAAGTTTCGTGGATGAGCTCGCACATGCGGCGAAGAAAGATCCGCTCGAATATCGCCGTGCGCTGCTACCTTCGAGTTCGCGCGAACGCCTCGCGCTCGACCTTGCCGCGGAAAAATTCGGTTGGGGCAAGCCGCTGCCGAAGGGCCACGGTGCCGGCATCGCAGTGCACGAATCGTTTGGCAGTTACGTCGCGCAGATCGCCGAAGTCTCGGTCGACGACAAGAAGCAACTCAAGGTGCATCGCGTCGTCTGCGCGATCGATTGCGGGCCGGTCGTCAATCCGCTCACGGTCGAGGCGCAGATGCAATCGGGCATCATGTTCGGCCTGGCGGCCGCGCTCCACTCGGAGCTTACGTTCAAGGACGGCAAGCCGGAACAGAGCAATTTCCACAATTATACTGTGCTGCGTTTGAACGAGGCGCCGCAGGTCGAGGTGTATAGCGTGCCGAGCACGGACAAGATGGGCGGCTGCGGCGAACCCGGCACGCCGCCGATCGCGCCCGCGGTCGCCAATGCGGTGTTTGCGGCGACCGGCCAGCGCTTGCGCAATCTGCCGCTGCGGCCGGCATAGATATCCGAAGGCGTGCGGCAGGAGCCGCACTACCACCCAGCAGGATGCATCTTCACGCGCGTTTTCGCGTTCGATGAGAGAGGTGCTGCCATGCGCGTATTGTCTGTATTCGCATTTGTCGCGACCCTGGCGCTGCCCATGTCGGCAGCTGCTGCCGATCAAGCCGCTGGAACGAAGGCGTTTTCCACCGTGCAGAAAGTTCTGCAGCACCCGCGCTGCCAGAATTGCCACATTCCGGGTGATGCGCCGCTGCAGTTCGACGCGGGCCGCGCGCACGCAATGAACGTGCAACGCGGCGCGAACGGCAACGGCGCCGCGGGCCTGCCCTGCGCGACCTGCCACGGTACGAAAAATCTGCCGACAAGCTACGGCGAACATGTTCCGCCCGGCGCACCGGCCTGGCGCCTGCCGGGGCCGGAGCACAAGATGGTGTTTATCGGTTTGAAAGGCGGCGAACTGTGCCAGCGCCTCAAGGACACGCAGCAGAACGGCGGCAAGGACCTCGCCGCGCTGCTCGAGCACGTCGATCACGATCAGCTCGTGCTG
>VBNZ01000016.1:0-2160 GCA_005877675.1 Gammaproteobacteria bacterium | reverse complement strand
AGCTGGGTCGACGCGGGCGGGCCGTGTCCGTCAGGCTGAACTTGCGCAAGACGTTTTCGCGGATCGGACTGCGCTCAGCTGTTCTCACCCTGCACGGCAGCCGAAACCGCACACCGCCAGCGGCCCCTCTTCGAACGGATCGAGGCCGAAAGCCTGTTCGATATCGACCTCGTTGACCGCCGCGGTGACAAACGCGCCGAGGCCGAGCTCCGTCGCTGCGAGGTAGAGCGTCTGCGACAAATGTCCGATGTCGAGTATCAGCGCGCGATACGCCTTGGTGTGATTGCGATAGCGCCAGAAAGTGCGCTCGAAGCGGCTCGCGAGCACGACCATCACATGCGCATTGGCGAGGTAGCTTTGTGAGGAAACGAAATGATTCGCCGTCGCGGCGGCTTCTTCCGCACTCATCGCTTTGATCGGCTCCAGCGCATGATCGATCGGATGATAGTGATACAGACCCGGCGCTATCCCGTCGACATTCTGCACAAGCAGGTACGCCTCGGTCGGATGCAATCCGCCCGCTGATGGCACATTTCGCTTCAACAAACTGACGCCGGGCGCCGGTTCATCCACGGCGCGCGCGCCGAAGACGCGGAACAGCATTGCGGCAAACTGCGCCAGGCTCAGTTTGCGTGCGCTGTCGAACTCACGGCAGGTGGTGCGCTGGCGCAGCAGGTTTTCGAATGGCGATGCGGGCTCTCTCGGCAAACGCATGCGCACATGCGCTTCGACGCGCTCGCGTATCGGCGGCGGCGGCGGGCCCAGCCAATCGGCGATCTGTCCACCCAACGTATCGGACAGATCTTCATTGTTCTGCTTTGCGCCTATCCCGCGCCAGCGCGAAGCGTAGTGCATGATTGCGGATGCGGGCCGCCAATGCCGCGCGCGCAACTTTCGATCGCGCGTATCCGCATCGCTGTCCTCGACGACCAGCAGATGCTTGTCCAGAAGGGCATCCACGGCTTCGGGTGAATGGCTTGCTTTCAGCGCATCGATTTCAATCCATTCCGAAGGAGAGATCGTGCCGAGTATTTCCATCTCGACTGCATCGACTGCCGTCTCCGCGTCCTGATGCGGGATCAAGGCGATCCATTCGGTGTGCTTCTGCAGCCCGCTACCGCCCGACGCGATCGACTCAAAGCTGAACTCCACGCGTTCTTGTGGCGCGAACATCACAGTGGCACAACGACGCACGCGCACGAGTTTCCCCTTGTTAGGTTTAGATTGCCTTCGTTTCCAACTTTGGATAGTGTCGTCCGACGGCCACCGAACGGCCGCGCAGGATAAGCGCATTTATCGCGAACCGACAAACCTTTACGTGATTTCGGGGGGAATAGCGTGAACAGCAAAAAGCCGCAGCCGCAAGAAGATACAAAACTGCCACGCGATCATGCGTTGGTGCTATTGCGCAAATTGGCCGATGACGATCTTTTCCGCCATCACTTCGAGAAGAACCCGGTGCAGGCGCTGCGAGATATCGGCGTACCGAAGGAGCTCGTGAACAAGGCCAAAGGTTTGAAGCCGATGAAGTTGGCCGACAAACGGGTTTTTCTAGAAGCGCTGCTGTTATTGATCGACGAACTCCTCTGCGTTTATTTGTCGATGATTGCTCCCTGCATGCAGGTGTCCACGTCGATCAACGGCAAGAACCGGACTAATGAAGTGCTGTTTGAAGCACCTTGACACGCTCGGCCAGCTCCTTCTGCTGCGGTGCCTGCGGCCAGATCGACAGAAATTTCTGTAGCGCTGGCCGCGCGCTCTGTGCATCACCGAGATTCTGGCTGAGCTCCGCCACGTTGAGCCAGGCGAGATCGGAAAGCACGACGTTGTACGGCAGCAATAGTTCTTGCGGACTGAATTCCGCGTAGGCGCGTCCACGATGCTGGGTCAGCCATTGGCCTTCGCGTCGCGCGGCTGCCCAGTCCTTGTTTGCGGCATAGGCTTCCATCAAGACGAAGCGCGTCAGATACAACTCGCTGCCGTTTAACTCCGGCGTCAGCAATGCGATCGCGTCCGCGGGCTTGCCATCTATCCGCGCGATCTCCGCGCGCGCGATGTTGCGTAGCTTGCCGAGCACGGGATACTCGCCGCTGCCCGGCTCTGGCCCGACCGTGTCGAGAACGCGACCGGCAAGTTTGGTATTGTTCTCGTGCGCGGACA
>VBNZ01000259.1:1246-4160 GCA_005877675.1 Gammaproteobacteria bacterium | reverse complement strand
CGAGTGGCTCGCCAAGGCGCTGCGGCAGGCGCGCTATGTCGTCGATTGCATGCTCGACGGGGTGCAGGCTGACAGCGCGCTTGCCGCGGAGACTTACGATCTGGTGATACTCGATCTCGGCTTACCGCGTCTGGGCGGGCAGGAGATTTTGCGGCGCCTGCGCGCGCGCGGCAGCGATGTGCCGGTGATCGTCCTCACCGCAAACAACTCGCTCGAAGGTCGCGTTGGCAGTCTGGATGTCGGCGCCGACGACTATCTCGCCAAGCCTTTTGAATTGGTCGAGCTCGAAGCGCGCGTTCGTGCGCTGTTACGCCGCAGCGGAAAAAAAAATCCGCAAATTGTCTGCGGCAATCTGGTCTACGACAGCAATCGCAAGACCTTTCTGGTCGGCGATGCGCATCTGGATCTGACGCCGCGTGAGCACGCGGTGTTGGAAGCGCTGATCACGCGGCTGGGCAAGACCGTGAGCAAGCGCGCGCTGGTGGCGACGCTGTGTACCCTCGATGCGGACATCTCGCAGGATGCAATCGAGATCTATGTGCACCGCTTGCGCAAAAAACTCGACAGCAGCGATGCGCACATCGTTACGTTGCGCGGACTCGGTTATCTGCTCAAGCAGCGCGATGCGACCTGATGCTGAAGAGCCTGTACGCGCAGATTCTGTTGTGGTTGCTCGTGCCGCTGCTGGTAATCGTAGCGCTGGATGCGATTGCGACCTATCGCAGCGCACAGAATACAGCGCGGCTGGTGCAGGAGCGGCAGTTGCTCGGCTCGGCACGCACAATTGCCGAGCAGGTCAGTTATGAAGAGGGCCGCCTGACCGTCAGCGTGCCGCCGGCGGCGCTTGAATTGTTCGATGCCGGATATGGCGACTATGTTCACTATCGGGTCACCACTGCGTCTGGAGAATTGATCACAGGGCGCAGTGACGTGCCATTGCCTACGCAGCAGATCGAGCCGGAGCACTGGGTCGCGTTCGACGCGCAAGTAAACGGTGAGGCCACCTACGCCGTGGCGTTTGCGCAACCGGTATTTGCGCCAGGTTCGCCCGGGCCGGTCCTCGTGGTAGTGGCGCAAACGCTACGCGAACGCTCAGTCCTGGCGCAGAATCTGTGGCTGCGTGGAATGCGCGATCAGATTTTGCTGATCGCACTGGGGACGATTCTGATCTGGGCCGGTGTACAGCGAGGGATTGCGCCGCTGCGCGCACTGCGAACCAAGATGCAACAGCGCGCACCCGCGGCCCTCGAGCCGCTGACACTCGATCGCGTGCCTGCGGAGCTGAAGCCGATGGTCGAGGCAATGAACGATTACATCGCGCAGCTCGGAGAACAGATGCAGGCGCACAATCGCTTCATTGCCGACGCCTCGCATCAACTGCGCACCCCGTTGGCAGTGATGAACATGCAGGTGGACGTCGCCGTGCGCGAAGTCGATGGATCATCGAGGGCCGAGGCGCTGGCGGCGATCAAATCGAGCTTGCGCAGCAACATACGCGTGGTCAATCAGCTGCTTTCGTACACCGAGGCAGAAGGTCTGCATGCGCGGGTGCGCAGCAGTGAGCCGGTGGATCTTGCCGAAGTCGTGCGCGATGTCGTGGTCGAATCGGTGACCCAGGCGCAGGCCAAGGACATCGATCTCGGCGTGGAATTGCTTTGCGATACCGTGCCCGTCTACGTCGCCGCGCATGCGTTGCACGTGCTGGTGGCGAATCTGGTCGACAACGCGGTGCGCTACACGCAGGCAGGCGGCAAGGTCACCGTCAGGCTTGGTCTCGGCATCGCTGGCAGCGTGCTCGAAGTGATCGATAATGGCCCCGGCATCGCACCGGATCAACGCGAGCGCGCATTCGAGCGCTTTACCCGACTGCACGGCAAGGAGATCGACGGCTGCGGTCTCGGGCTTGCGATCGTCAAGGAAATCGCCGATGCAGGCGGTGCAAACGTGATGCTCGATACGCCGGCGGAAGGCCGAGGTTTAATCGTTCGAATCGCCTTCGCCTGAGCTTAGTGTGCGGACTCGGCGAACTGCGGTGGCCGCCATTTGAGGAGAGCATTTTCGAGACGCGTGATCAGAAACTCCGCGACGAGCGCCATCACCGCGAGCACGATCATTGCCGCGAACACGCCCGCGGCGTTGAAGGCGCCTTGCGCGGTCGAGATCATGAGTCCGATGCCCTGGCGCGCGCCAAGGAATTCGCCGACCACGGCGCCGACAAGTGCGAAGCCAAAGCTGACATGCAGGCTCGCGAGGATCCAGCTCATCGCCGAGGGCAGTACTACGCTGTAGGTGATCTGGCGTTTCGACGCACCGAGTATCTGCGCATTCGCAATCAGGTTGCGATCCGCTTCGCGCACGCCCTGGAATGCGTTGGCGAACACGACGAAAAATACCATCACCACGGCCAGGGCTACCTTCGACGCCATGCCGAGCCCCAACGCGATGATGAAGATCGAACCGAGCACCACGCGCGGTATCGAATTGGCGACCTTGATATAGACGCTGAATACGTCGGCAAGCATGCGATTGCGCCCCAGCGCGATGCCGCAGATCACGCCGAGCACGGTGCCGATCAAAAAGCCGTATACGGTCTCCTCCATCGTTACGAACATCTGCATCCACAGTGAACCCTGTGCGGTGCCTTCAGTGATCCATATCCAGATCTGCTTGGCGATCGCGGAGGGTGCGGAGAAGAAGAACGGGTCGATCCAGCCAATGTATGCGGCCAATTCCCAGCCGCCGAGCGAGAACACGAGTATGGCGACGCGGTAAACGTAGACCAAAGTCCAGCGGCGCGCGATGCGCTGTTTCGCCTGGAACTCCTGGCGCTGGATTTCCGCATCGGTGCTGAGGGCGATATCGGTCACGGCAACTCCGGTTGTCAAATCTGTACTTCGCTGCGCAGGTCGTTCCA
>VBNZ01000259.1:616-1219 GCA_005877675.1 Gammaproteobacteria bacterium | reverse complement strand
ATTCCACAAAACGCGGCGTGAAACGGACTTCCTCGACCACGCGCGGCCGCGGAATATCGATCGCGTACGCGCTCTTCACCGTGGCCGGCCCGCGCGTCAGCACGAACACGCGATCGGCAAGCGTGATCGCTTCGTCGATGTCGTGCGTGACGAAAACCACCGCGGCGCGGTTGGCCGACCACAGGCCGAGCAATTCGTTTTGCATCAGCGCGCGCGTCTGCACATCGAGCGCCGAGAACGGCTCGTCCATCAAGAGGATGCTCGGATTGTTGATGAAGGTCTGCGCCAGTGCGACGCGCTTGCGCATGCCGCCGCTGAGTTGGTGCGGGTAGTGCGCTTCGAATCCGGCCAGGCCGACTCGCCGCACCCACTCGCGCGCCTTTTCATACGCTGCCTGCTTGGCAACGCCGCGGAATAACGGCCCGGCAGCGACGTTGTCGAGCACATTGCGCCACGGAAACACGGCATCGCTCTGAAAAACGAAGCCGATGCGCGGATCGGTGCCGTGCACAGGCTTGCCATCGATCAGCACCGCACCGGCATTGGGCTCGGCAAGTCCCGTGATGAGGCTCAGCGTCGTCGATTTTCCGCATCCGGTCGGAC
>VBNZ01000259.1:0-600 GCA_005877675.1 Gammaproteobacteria bacterium | reverse complement strand
TTCGCCCGGCTGCACGCGCATCGAAAAATCGCGCAGAGCAGGAACGATCTTGCCTTCCGGACTGACAAAACGCCGCGTGACCCGCGTGAGTTCGATTGCGGGGGCGGACGACGCCGGCACGGGTGGCGCCGGCTTCGACGATTCGGCTACAGCATTCATTGTGCGGCTTTGGCAAATTCGGTCGTGTAGGTCTTCGACAGATCGATCGTCTTGCCCTGGACTTCCTTGTTGAAGCCCTGCAGCACCGCGAGCACGGTCTCCGGTCCGCCGGCAGGCATGACGCCGTCGCGCGTGAACATCGATTTCTCAGCGTCGAGCGCCTTGATGTACGCGGGCTTGTCGCCGGCGTAGTAGTCGGCCGGCAGCTTGTCGGCGATCTCAGCCGCGCTGTGCGTATCGATGAACTTCATCGTTTTGACGAACGCGTTGGCGAGCTTCTGCGTCTGCTCTCGGTGCGCATTGACCCATACCGTCGGCATATACAGCGATGCGGCGGGATACAAGCCGCCGAGCTCCTTCCTGGTCGACTCAGGCGTGCGCAGATCGATCAGAACGCGCGCGACATCGGTGAGCAGCAGGCGCGAGATCGTGGGTTCCGTG
>VBNZ01000015.1:18427-38848 GCA_005877675.1 Gammaproteobacteria bacterium | reverse complement strand
GGATCGAGGATCGCGCTCGACGCGTCGGGCATCAGCACCATGTCGGAATCGTTGATGCCCTTCCAACCCGAGATGCTCGAACCGTCGAACATCTTGCCGTCTTCGAATGTCCCCTCGTCGATTGCGTGCGCGGGGAAGGTCACGTGGTGCTGCTTGCCGAGCATGTCGGCAAAACGCAGATCCACGAACTCGACGTTCTTGTCCTTGATCAGATTGAGCACATCGTTTGACACTGCGAATACTCCCGAATGCGAATAGGTTTGGACATATTCAGCAATCGGTGTGCCAAGCGTGTGACGAAAATTTAACTCTTTATATTCAAAGAATTAGATTCAATATTGGTGCGAAGCAGAATAAAATAGCACTACTATGGTGCTATAACGAACAAAATTAGCACTATTTGTGCGCAGTGCAAATTCAGCTATCCGCGATCCCTGCCGCGTGATTGAAGTCGCCGATCGCGCCCACGAGCAGACTCACGCCCGCGCGCTCGATCTCCGACAGGTGCGGGTTCCAGCAATCCATCAGCATCACGACGCGCGTCGAGGCGCCGGAAGGTGAAACATTCGCCCTCGCGCCATGCGCGCGCCTCGCCGCCGACGGTGAGCACGCAGTTTTCCGGCACGATCAGCGGCAGATGCGTCACCAGACGCACATTGGTCACGCCGCGATGCGGCAGGATGTGCGTGCCCGGCGTGAGTACCGAGAAGCACACTTCCGGTGCGTGTTCGCGAATACGCACGAGCGGCAATGCATCGAGGATCGCCGCGGTACGCGGGCAGCGCGCGCAGTTCGCATCGAGCCGTTCGCCGTGGCGGTAGAAGAAAAACGCATCCCAGTTCGGCGGCGCATCGGTGCCGGCAAGATAGCCCTGCGCCTGCTCGGCGGTATTGAACTTGAGGAACGGCTCGATGCCCTGCGCGTCGTGCAGCACGGCGCGCAGCTCGGCACGAATTTCTTCGACGCCGCTTTCGAGCGCCGCGTACCACGGGAATAGCTCGCGTGCGAAATACGGCGTCGCCGGCAGGCCGGGGAAGTAGAGGAATTTCGGTTGCTGGCGCGGATCGGGATACACGACCTGATGCTGGCCCAGATAGATATCGAGGCATTCGTCGACGCGCGCGAGTGGCGCATCGCCATGCTGTGCCCGCAGCGGCTCATACGCGCGACGAAACACCTGTGCGCGCTCCGCGTCGATCACGTCCATTGCATGCAGCACGCTTGCACGCAGCGCCGGTGCGGTCGTCGCCTCGTCGCGCCAGCGGCCTTTCGCCTGCGCGCGCATGACGGCGCCGAAGTACTGCACAACCGCCGCATCGAACTGTCCGGCCTCTTCGAGCAAACGGCCCAGATGCAGTCGCGGGATGAACAGCGAGGAATCCAGCCGCAGCAGCTCGGTCAGCGCTACGCGCGCATCCTCATCGCGTCCTTGTTCGAGCGCGGCGCGCGCAATCTGCCATTGCGCATCGATATCGGTAGCGCTGGGCGCAGCCGGGTTCATCGATGTGCGGCGATCGCGTCGCGCACCTGTCGGGCCTCGTCTTCGTGGCCAAGCCGCGTGAGCAGCTCGGCCAGCGGCTGCTGCAACTCGATCGCGTCCGGTGCGGCAAGATCGCCCATGCGCTCCATGCACCACGCGCACGCGTGCAGCGCGCCGGCGTGCGCGGGATCGAACTGCAGCGCACGCCGATAGTACTTGAGCGCGCGCACCGCCTGGTCCTTCTTGCGCGCGACGTCGCCGAGCCCCGCATTCGCGCCGAACGCCTGCTGATTCTCGGCTGCGAGCGCGGCAAAACCTTCGCGCGCCGCGTCGAGTTTGTCCTGGCGCAACCGCGCGCGCGCAAGGAACAGGCGCGCGAGACTGTAATCGGGCCGCAGGCGCACTGCGTTATCGAAAGCCTGCTCGGCGAAACCGAATGCACCCTGTTCGAACAGTGCGCGACCAAGGCTCAACTGGATGGCGGCATCGTCCGGCTTGCCCTCCGCGGCGCGCGTCAGAAACTTCGTCGCGTTGGCGGCGTCGCCGCGCGAGAGATAGACGTTGCCCAGCCCGAACAGGATCATCGGATCCTCGTCGTCCGCGCGACGGCCGATGCGAAACCGGCTTTCGGCGGCTTCGACTTCTCCCGCACGCAGATGCAGATGCCCGACCAGCGCATGCGCCTCCACCAGGTTCGGATCGAGCTCGATCGCGCGCTCGAATTGCGCGCGCGCGTCCGCCTCATCGGCGGTCTGCAATAGCACGCCGCCGAGCGAAAGATGGAACGGCGCGTGATCCGGCGCGATTGCCAGTGCACGGCGAATCAACTCGGCCGCTTCGGCGTGGTCGCCGCGCTGCTGGCGCAGCACTCCGAGCAGATGCAGCGCATCGCCGTCGTCTGGATGCGTTGTCAGATAGTCGCGGTATTGGGTTTCGGCCGCGATCAGAGCGCCGCCACGATGCAGTTCGAGTATGGATTCAAGGCTCATAATGTTTTCAATATTGCGTGGCCACTGCAATGCCGGCGGACTCGCCGGCATCGGGACCAACACCCATCATAGTGTTGAGCCTTTCCACGAGGAAATCCTCGGCCCAGCTGCGCAAGCTCGCGTCGCGGATAAAACCGCAATGCCCGCCGTGCGGCACGATCACCAGCTCGGTTTGCGCCGCGAGCTGCAGATGATGGAAATCGGCAACCGGAATGATCGGATCGTCCTGCGCGGTAAGTATCGTCGCCGGCACTTCCAGCCCCGCGAGACGCTCACCAGTCAAGGCGTAACCGTCGAGATAGTTCTCCAGCGTGCCGAAGCGCGTATGCCGCTCGACCATGCTGCGCGTGAGTTCTCGCAGATTGCTGTGCAGTTCGCGCCGCGTGAACAAATCCAATTGTGGAAAAAGGGATTGTTTGCGCTTGAGCGAATTGCGCCACTTGCGCATGAAATAGTATTCGTAGAATGCCGGCGCATTTTCGATCGCGACCAGGGTCGCATACGGACTCACCGGCGGACATACCGCGAACGCCCAGGCAATCGGCAGGCCCGCCGCGCGTGCGCGCAAAGCAACGCGCAGCGCGAAGTTGCCGCCGAGCGAGTAGCCGCCGACAAGCAGCGGGCGCGCGGGAAACATGCGTGCGATCGCGCTCAGCGCGCCGATCACCTCATCGATGCGACAGGAATGGAACAGCTCCGTATTCAGATGATGCGTATCGCCATGATCGCGGAAGTTGAGGCGGAACACATCGCAACCTTCGTCAAGCAGGCGTCCGCCCGTATGCAGCACATAGGCCGATTGCACGCTGCCTTCCCAGCCGTGCAGCAGCACGGCCAGCGCGCGCGTCCGCGGCAGCACGGTCTGGCGTGTGTGAAATCCCTGCAGCCGCACGCCGCTGCCGCAGTCGAGAATATGTTCCTGTGCCGCCTCCTCGATGGCCGAATGGCGCTGGCGCAACAGCATGCGCCGCACGCCGCTCGACGCGAGGATCGACTGCACATGCGGGTTGCGCAGCCAGCGTCGTGGACGAAACGGCAGCGTTTGCGCGCTCATCTGATCCTCACGCGTAACCGAGCGCCGCCGCGATACGGCTGCGCGCGATCTCGGCGATCTCGCGGCGACCTTCGCCGCTCATCGTCAGTGGTTCGAGAAAATGCACTTCGGCATCGATGCGGGGACTGCCGAAGATGCGCACGACATTGGCGAGAAAACTCTCCTTCGGCCCAAACGGCACACCTAAGTCCATCTTTCCGTTCTTGCCGTAGCACAGTGCGATCGGCTGGATCGGCACACCCGCGCTCGCCGCGACCTGAAAAATGCGCGCATGGAACGTGCGCACGCTGTCGCCCGCACCGGTACCACCCTCGGGAAATACGCCGACCGGCATGCCTTGTTGCAGGCGCTCGACCACGCGCTCTATCACCGCGCCGAGCGAATGCGTCGAGCCGCGGCGGTGGTAGATCGTGCCGGCGCGCGAGGCGAGCCAGCCGACGAGTGGCCAGCGCTCGATCTCGGCCTTGGCGACGAAGCACATCATGTGCTGGCTGTGCATCAGCTCGATATCCATCCAAGAGACGTGGTTGGCGACGAACAGCGCCGCACCCGGCAGCGGTTCGCCGACGCGGCGGATGCGCAGACCGAAGCAGCGCAGAAGCGCGCCGGACCACCAGCGCGTCGCACGATGGTCGAGCCGCTCGCCGCCAACGGACAAGCGCCGCGCGAGCGGATTGAACACCGCGAGCGCCAGCGGCACCGCGATCAGGATATGCAGGAGCAGCAGCGGCGTACGCATCAAATAGCGCAGCGGGCGCAGCCTGTCGCGCGCCGGAGCCATAGGGATTTGGGCTTCCGCATTCATCGGCTGCGATGGTAGCCAACGAAGTCGCGAGCCGCCAGCGCTGCGTTGCAGCAACGACAGGCGCGATTCAGCCGATCAGCCCTTTCCGACAGGGATCGCCTGCGCCGGTACGACGATCGTGGTCAGGCGCGAGATGCATACGAGCTTGCCGCCTTCGTCTTCGATGCGGATCTCCCACACCTGGGTCGAGCGCCCGACATGGATAGGCCGTACGGTGCCGATGACGCGGCCCGAGGTGACCGCGCGCAGATGATTGGCATTGATGTCGAGGCCAACCGCGCGCTCGGACTTGGGATCGCAGCACAGCATCGCGGCGATACTGCCGAGCGTTTCGGCCAGCGATACCGAGGCACCGCCGTGCAGCAGGCCATAGGGCTGATGCGTGCGCGCATCGACCGGCATCGTACCGCGCACGTAATCGTCACCGATCTCGGTGATCTGGATATCCAGCGTGCCGATCATCGTATTCGCGCGCATCGCATTGAGCTGCTCGAGCGAGGGTAGGTTTTTCCAGATGGCCATATGCGTATGTCTTAGTTGGATCGCAAAATCGTAGCGAGCCCAGAGCCGATTTTGTTTGACATCAGATCGAGCGCAATAGATCGTGGATCGGTCTCAGCGCCCGGGCACGATCAGCCGCGGCACGCCGTGCTCGCTGCGCTCCTCAACGACGCTTGCGCGCGTGTCGAGAGCAGATCGCTCAAGTTCCGGCAGCGTTTCAGCTGGCTCGCCGCGCGCGCAGCGCAGCGCGTTGCGATACGCGCTCTGTGCCGAAGCTGCATCGCCCTGCGCGGCACAGGCATTGCCGTACGCTTCCCATATCGTCGCGTCGGGCGCGATCGCGAGAGCGCGCGCCAGATAGTCGCGCGCCTTGCCCCACAGCTCGGCCTGGTTGCACAGGCGGCCGAGCGTCAGCAGCAGCGCAGCACTGTTGGGTTGCGCGACGAGCCAGGCTTCGCCTTGACGCAGGCGCGCGTTGACTTCGGCGGGGCCGAGTTCGCCGTAGACACACGCCAGCGATTCAGACCAATCGCGGCGCAGCGCGCCTTCGACTTCGTTCATTGCCGCGAGTGGCTGCCCCAGTGCCGCGGCGCGGCGCGCATAGGCGCCGATCACGCTCTCGTTGCGGCGCTGCGTGCGCGTCAGTCCGGACCACAAACTGGCGAGCCTGTCGTTGTCGGGCGCATGTTCGAGCGCGCTGGCGAGCGTGTCAGTTTCAATGCGATCGTATTCGCCTGGCGGCAGCGACGCGTCGTGCGCGAGCGGCGCGAGTGTCGTCAGCGCGGTCGCGCCGGCACCGGTCGCCAGCGCGGCGGCGTTGAGACTACGCCATGCCGACGGGGCGAGCGTGGATTTGTCCTGCAGAAGTTTCACCACGTCCGCTGCGCGACCCTGATTGAGCAGGAATTGCGCGCGCAACGCCAGGGCTGCATCGCTCGATTGTTCCGCAGCCGCATCGAGTGCGCTGTCGGCCGCGGCGTGATCGCCACGCGCGTGCGCGGCGTGGGCGCGTGCGAGCAGTGCCGGCGCGTGCAGTTCAGCCGCGTGCGATGCGCGTTCTAGTTCGCGCGACGCGTGCGCATGGCGGCCTTCGAACATTGCGACCAGACCATCGGCGATACGCTCGCGTCCGCGCCGGCGCGCGCGCCGCCGCCAGGCCGCGCGCGGCCAGCGCAGCAGGCGCCACAGCAATCCGGCGCCAACCCAGATCAGCGCGGCGAGGATCACCGCAAAAACGAACGAAGTCTCAACGCGCCAACCCGCGAAGCGCACCAGCACGGTGCCCGGATCGAGCGCGAGCGCATGCCAGCCCCAGGCCGCGGCGCAGGCGACGAGGAGCAGGCCGAGGACCGCAATCCAGGATTTCATGTGGTCGGTCCCTGCGCGGGAGCGGGCTTGGCCTGCACTGGTGCCGCCGGCTGCTGCGCCTGCGTCGCACGCAAATTGCGCAGTTCCTTCAGCGCCGCGCCGAGCACCGGCGGCGCGGCCGGCGCGAGCTGAAGTTTCGCCAGCGCATCGAGCTGTGCCCGCAGCGCGGCGGCATTATCGTTCTTCGCATCAAAATCCGCCGCAAGATGCGACTGCGCGCGCGTGAGTGCATCGCGCCAGCGCGCGGAGTCGCGTAGCAGCAGTGCATCCTGTGCTTCGCGCAGGCTCGTGTCGAGCAATGCACGCGCCAGCGCCGGGTCGTTGCGCGCCAACGTGCGCTCGTCGTCGCGCCCGATGCGCAGGAACTGGCCAAAGATCTGTGCCCAGCGTGGCGAAGTCGCCGCATCCGCTGCATCCGCCATAGCAGGCGCCAGCGTCGCAACGCGTTCGCGCAACTGTCCGAGCGTGTTTGCCGCCTGCGCGAAATCAGCGGCGCGCAAGGCACCGAGCGCCTCGATTTCGGCGTTTATACTTTGTCGCACTGTGGAAAATGCTGCATCATTGGCCTGCGCCAGCGCAGCGTCGGCGAGACGATAGGCGTCGAGCGCCGACGCGGGATCGTGAAACAGCGCGTAACGCTCTCCGCCGAGCACGAGCAGCAGCTCGGCTTCGTTCGCAAGCAGCGCATCGTGGCCGGACAAGCGCTTCTCGGCGAGATTGGCGATCGCTTCCTCAGCCAGCCGCGCGCGCTCGGTCAGACTGAGCAGCTGGCCGCGCAGCGACTCATTGACCTTGGATGCATCATCCAGGCGCGCGCGCAGGCTATCGTTGTCGTGCTTGGTCGCTGCGACATCGCGCGCGACGGCATCGACTTGCGCGTGCAGGGCGCGCGCATCCGATTGCACTGCGGCATCGCTATCGGACTGCATGCGCCAGGTGAAATAGCCAGCGCCGACGACGACGCCGAGCGCAAGCAGCCAGCCGAGCGTTCCGCTGCGGCGCGGCGCGGCCGTGCCGGTAGCGGGCGTCGCTGCCGGCGCGGCGGAAGGAGTCAAATCGCTGTCCATATCGCTCATGCGCGCATGCTAACGGACTTGCACGGAAGGCGCACGCGGCCGCAAGTGTTACAGCCGGTGCTGCGCGAGCGCAGTCACTGCAGCAGCGCAGAGATCGGCACCGCTCGCCGAACCTGCGATATGCATTTCACGCCAGCCTGCCGCTTGCGCGGCGTGCGCCAGACGCGCGCTGCTGACGATTGCCGCACTGGCGATGAGGCGCGCAAACAATGCCGCCGGCAGCACGACGCGCAAATGTGCGATCGCCTCGGCGCTCGACAGCAGCGTGAGCAACGGCGCAGCAGCGCGCTCGAGCGCGTCGAAATGGCGTCGGTTCAGACGCGGTGCGGTGCGGCGATACACGTGTACGAGTTCGACCTTGGCACCGCGCCGTTGCAGTTCCTCGCGCAGCAGATCGCGGCCATCGGGCGCGCCGATCAAGCTGACGCGCCGTCCGCGCATGCGCGCAAGCGGCGCAAGGGCGAGCAGGCCCTCGCTGTCCTGACGCTGCGCCGGATATACGACCTCGCGCACGCCGTGTCGTGCGAGCGCGCGGGCGCTGCCGGGGCCAACTGCGCAGACGCGCGTGGCGCGCGCGAAGTGCAGCTGCGGCATCAGCGCAAAGGTATAACGCGCAGCGTTCGGGCTGGTGAACACGACGAAGTCCGACGCGCGCGACGCCAGCAGGCCGCGCCGCGCCGCATCCGGGTCCGCTGCGCTGCGCACGCCAATGCCGGGCAAGCCGATCGGCGTGCCGCCGAGCGCGATGATCTTCCGCCTCAGCGCGGCCGCGCTCGACGCAGGCCGCGTGACAATGACACTGGCGCCCGCAAGAGGCCGTACTCGTCCATGCTGGTGAGAAATATCGCGCATGCTCGCGCCGATCTTAAGGCTTTCGCGCCTGGCGCGTCTTGATCGGAACACGAAGCGACCACACACTCGCAAGATGACCAATCTCACCGCCCGTGCACACGCCTTGCTCGACCGCACGCTCGACGACATTCCCGTGACGCGCGCGATGCAAATTCGCCTGCAGGATTATGACGACGAGAGCTTGACGCTCGCCGCGCCGCTCGCCCCGAATGTCAACGACAAGGGCTGCGCATTTGGCGGCAGCCTCGCGAGCCTCGCGACACTGGCCGGCTGGGGCCTCGTCGCGCTGTGGGTCCAGGCGGCGGGGTACGACTGTGAAATCTACGTGCAGGATTCGAGCATCAGCTATCTCGCGCCGATCTGGGGCGAACTGGCTGCGCGCGCCGAACTTGCCGAAGGCGAGTCGCGCGAAGCGTTCCTCGCCGCACTGGCCACGCGCCGGCGCGCGCGTCTCGCGCTGGTCTGCCGCATGCCGGACGAGAGCGGCGCCGACGCCTGTGTGCTCGAAGCACGCTTTGTCGCGATCGTGAAGAAATCGGCGCCCGCGGCTTGATGCGTATTCACGCAGCGCCACGCGGATTGCGGCACAATGTGGCGGTGTTCGTCAGCGGAAATCCAGATCATGCTGCGCCGATTCGCCTGCTTCGCCGTGATTGCCGCCCTGTGCGCCTGCGCCACGCCGGGCAGCAAACGTGACCTGCTTGAGACCACGCTACAAAGCTATGCGGCAGTCATCCGCTGGGGCAATTTCGAGGACGCGCTCGGCTTCGTCGATCCGGCCACGCAGCAGGCGCATCCGCTGACTGCGCTGGATCTGCAACGCTATGGCCAGGTGCGCGTATCGGGTTACAACGAGCAGCCGATGCGCCCTTCGGGCGACAACGAAGTGCGCCAGACAGTCGAGATCACGCTGGCCAACAACAATACGCAGAGCGTGCGTTCGATCCTCGATCGCCAAGTGTGGCGCTATGACGAAAAGGCCAAGCGCTGGTGGCTGGTGACGGGCTTGCCGGATATCACACAACACTGAGACCAGCTTGGTTCCGAGGTTTCCGTGAACCGCCTCATCGCCCTGCGCTGCGCTGCCGTACTCCTATTGCTGAGCTGCGCGTCGACTAGCGCCGCGCAAACCGCCGTGCCGCCGAGCGCACGCTACGCACTGGCCGCGCCGGCCGCGCGCTACGCAGTCGAAACTGCAGGCGTCGACCGCGACGCCGAACTCGCTGCCGATGCCGCGCGGCTGAAAGCTGCGCCTCTGCGTTACGCCGCACGGCGCGCGGTGACGCAGGTTGCGCACACGCCGTTGCGCACATCGGGCGGCGAATGGCGCGAGCTGTCCGATGGCATGGATCTGTGGCGCATTCCGGTACACGCTGCCCACGCGCTGAGTCTCGATTTTTCTTTCCGGCGCTTTTTCCTGCCCCCTGGCGCGCAACTCTATGTATATGGAGCGGGACAGACGCTCGGACCTTATACGGACGCCGACAATCCGCTTTCGCGCGTATTTGCCACGCCGCTGATCAAAGGCGACAGCGCCACGATCGAAGTCTTGTTGCCACACCGCATGCGCCCGTTTCTCGAACTCGAGCTAAGTGAAGTTCGCGCCGGGTATCGCGATATTCTTTCCGGCAAATCGCTGGCGGATCCAAGCCAGGGCAGCGAGAGCTGCAACGTAGATACGGTATGCCCGCAAGGGGATCCCTGGCGGCATGAGATCAACGCCGTCGCGGCCGTCATCGCCAGCGGAACCTACTGCTCTGCACAGTTGCTCAACAGCACAGCCAACGATCAGAACCCACTGCTGTTGACGGCGCATCATTGCTTCAACACACAATCTTCCGGCGACGCGATGATCGTGTACTGGAAATATGAAAGTCCGACCTGCCGCGCGCCCAACAGCAGCGAGAGCGCGTTCCCGGTATCGACCACAAGCGCGATTGCACAGACCGGCGGCGCGATCTTGCTCGCGACGCACGCACCATCAGACACCAGTCTGTTTCGCCTCAATTCAACCCCGCCGCAAGGCGCCAGCATCTACTTCAACGGCTGGGACCGCACCGATGGGCCGTTCAGCGACGCCGCGGCGATACATCATCCCAATGCAGACGCCAAACGCATCAGTCTCAGCGCCGGCAGCATCAGGCCCGACGACACCGACTACGGCCAGGACAACGCGCCTGGGCTCAACCATTGGCGGGTGGACCACTATGCTGCCGGAACCACCGAAGCGGGGTCCTCGGGTGGCGGGCTAATCGATTCCGCACACCACCTGCGCGGGGTACTGTCCGGAGGCACCGCCGATTGTGCCATCCCGGACGGTTACGATCTTTACGGGCGCATGAGCGCCGCATGGCAAGGCGGCGGTACACCGGCTACGCGCATCGCCGATTGGCTCGATCCGCAGGCGAGCGGTGCGACGCAGATCGACGGCCGCGCTGCATGTTCATTTCCGCTGACGCTGGCGTCCAGCGCGGATTCGATCCTGGTCGGCGACACGGTCACACTGACGGCGAGCGCAAGCGGCGGCACACAGCCGTACCGTTATGCCTTCGACGTCGATGGCGACGGCGTGGCCGATACGACCGATCCGACATTGTCGAGCACGCCGGTCGTTTATCCGGGCGCCTTCGCCGGCAACGTGAGCGTGCGCGTGACCGACGCCGGCGGCTGCGCCGGCGCAGCGACACGTGCATTGATCGTACAGGCACCGAAAATCGCGCTGATTCCCGCGCCGGTGCCCGCACCGCAACCACTGTGCGGCGGCAATGTAAACAACACGATCGAGCCGGGGCAGCGCTGGCATCAGATCTTCGTGTTGGGCAACAACGGCAGCGTAACCTCACAGGCCGGCTGGGCGATTTTCGCGCAGGATCCGGCCACCCTTGCGCAAACCAAACTCACGCTCGAAATGCCGGCGGTTGCGCTGCCCGCGCTTGCGCCGGGACAGAACGCAGTCGTCGCGCTCGACTATGCGATCGATACAACTAACGCCTGCTCCGCGCCGATCAAGATCAATCTCGTCGGTGCGGTCGATGCACGCGGCTATAGCGCGATCGGCAGCAGCGCGGTGAGTACGGCAATCGACACGGCATGTCAGGCGGTGACGACCTGCCCTGCAGTCGCCACGCCGCTGCGTCTGACGCCCGGTGCGTACTACGACAACCTGCGACCGGGCGCAGGCATGACGGTGGTGAGCGCCGCGCAGGCGGGCGATCCCCTGTTCTTCGGGCTATGGTTCGCGGGCGATGCCGCACGTGAGCCGATCTGGTATCAGGTGCAGGCACCGCTGCACGCCAATCAGGTTAATTCGCCGCTGTATCAAACACATCAGAGCGTCCCTCCAAGCTGGCCGCAGCGCCCGAGCGCGATCGGGACTGCACAGATTACCCTTGTCGACAACGATCTCTACGCCTACACCTGGAATTTCAACGGGCGTAGCGGCGGCGCGCTGTATCGGCCGGTTACCGCAATCGCTTCGCGCATCCGCCTTTGGTACAACCCAGGTGAATCCGGCTGGGGTATTTATGATCAACTCGTGCAAGCCGCCGGGGCCGGCGCGCCGCCGCTGATCGCAAGCCTTGCTTATCTGTACGACGCAAACGGCGTGCCGCGCTGGGTACAGGGTGACAATCCAAGCTACCTCGATGGCGCTGCCCAGACCGTTACGAGCATGCGCCCCGCCTGCCCCGGCTGCGTCTGGCTCGACTACCATGCAGGCCGGCAAAACGTCGGCTCGATGCAGTACGGCGGCAGCACCGGTGCAGTACAGATTTCCACAAATATCCTTTTACCCACGCCGATTGCGGGGCCGTGGCAGCGCAGCGCGTTGCCGCTGACGCCGCTCTATCTGTCACCGTGACTTTGCGCCCGCGCCGATCTGACGGATAATCGCGGACCTTTCGCCTCGCCGCACCACGCTGATGCTTTCCGATATCCTGCACCGCCTGCCCGAATTCGCAGGCAATCACCTGTTCCTCGTAATGATGTTCGTCGTCCTGCTGGTCATGCTGATCGGCAACGAGTTCGGGCGGCTGTTTCGCGGCTATCGCGAGCTGACGCCGGCAGCCCTGACGCAGCTGATCAACCGGGAGACCCCGCTGCTGATCGACCTTTCGGCTGCGCCGGACTTCGACAAGGCGCACATCCCGGGTGCGCGCAATGTGCAGATGAGCCAGTTCGACCCGGAAAACAACGATCTCGCCCCGGTGAAGGACCGCCCTGTTGCGGTCTACTGCAAGACCGGCACGACCTCAGCGCAGGCGGCCGCACGTCTGCACAAGGCGGGATTCAAGCAGGTGTATTGGCTCGGCGGCGGGATAGCAGCATGGCGCGAAGCTAATCTGCCGGTCGCCAAGGGCCGCTGAACCGGCAGCGTGGCGCGCGGTCCAATGCATAGGTGCACGCGAGCGCAGCGCGTGGGATAATCCCGCTTCTTTTCCTTCGCAATTCGAATTCGTTTGGAGCAAGTCATGACTGAGAACACGGCCCCCGCCACGACCAACGGCGACGCCCAGACCGGCGCGCAACTCTCGCTGCAGAAGGTCTATATCAAGGACGCCTCGTTCGAGGTGCCGGCAGCGCCGCAGATTTTCCAAGAGCAGGGCCAGCCGCAGGTGCAGCTCAACCTGCAGCAGCAGGTCGGCTCGCTGGCCGAAAACGTGTATGAAGTCGTGCTCAGCGTCACTGTGACGTGCAAGCTCGGCGAGAAGACCGCGTATCTCGCCGAAGTGCAGCAGGCCGGCGTGTTCGGCGTGATGGGTTTCGATGCGCAATCGCGCGATGCTGTGCTCGCGACCTACTGCCCGAACGTGCTGTTCCCGTATGCGCGCCAGGCCGTGTCCGATCTGATCCAGAATGGCGGCTTCCCGCCGTTCCTGCTGCAGCCGATCAATTTCGAAGCGCTGTACGCAGAACAGATGCGTCGTCAGGCCGACGGCACGGCAGCGAACGCCTAAGTTCGGTTTGCGACGGCATGCTGCCGTCTCTGCGCCCGCTTTACACTCGCATGAGGCGCCCGTAGGCTCGCGCCGCATGATGTCCGATTCGACTCACGTTTCCGTACTCGGTGCCGGCTCCTGGGGCACCGCACTCGCCGCCGTGCTCGCTCGCAACGGCGCGACGACCACATTGTGGGGCCGCGATGCGGCCGCACTCGCCGCGATGGCCGCAACGCGACGCAACACGCGCTATCTGCCCGAACTCGTACTGCCGGAAAGCCTGCGTTTGGAAAGCGACCTGGCCGCTGCAGTGCGCGATGCACAGGTGCTGCTGATCGTCACGCCGAGCCACGCTTTTCGTGAGCTGATCGAGCGCATCGCAGCGGACGTCGCACCGGGTGCCGGCATCGCCTGGGCGACCAAGGGCTTCGATCCCGCTTCGGGACACTTCCTGCATGAAATCGTCGCCGAGCGTCTGCCCGGGGTGCCCGCGGCGATCGTTACCGGCCCGTCCTTCGCGCGCGAAGTCGCGCAAGGCCTGCCCACCGCCGTGACGGTGCACTCGGCGCACCCGGAGTTCGCGCAGAAAATTGCGCATTTGTTGCATAGTACACTTTTTCGTGCGTACACCGGCAGTGACGTGGTCGGCGCCGAACTCGGCGGCGCAATGAAGAACGTGCTTGCGGTCGCGACGCGCCGAAATGCTGCGCCTCGGCGCCGCAATCGGCGCGCGCGCAGAGACGCTGATGGGCCTCGCCGGCCTCGGCGATCTCGTGCTGACTTGCACCGGCGATCTGTCGCGCAATCGCCGCCTCGGCCTCGCGCTGGGACGCGGCAGCAAGCTCGCCGAAGCGGTGGCGGAAATCGGCCAGGTGGTCGAGAGCATCGAGACCGTCGATACGGTGATGCGCCTGGCCGAGCGGCATGGTCTGGAACTGCCGATCTCGCACGGCGTGCAGCGCGTGCTGCATGAGGAAATCACGCCGACCGAGGCCTTGCGCGGACTGCTCGCGCGCGAGCGGAAAGCCGAGTATCCGGCGGCGCTGTTCGAGCGCAGATAAGAGCTTTGGCCACGGATTACGCGGATGAACACGGATAAGAGCAAATCGACAAAATCTCGATTGATCAAATCTGCGTTGCGCTGTATCTGAATTCCTTCTGCTCTACCCGTGAAATCCGCGTAATCCGTGGCAAAGCCTCTGTTCTACTCGCCGCCCGCGAATTCCATTTGCCGCCAAGCTTCGTAGGCCACCACCGCAACTGCGTTGGACAAGTTCAGGCTGCGGTTGTCGGGCCGCATCGGCAGGCGCAGGCATTGTTTCGGCGGCAACGTGTCGAGCAGGGCTTGCGG
This sequence comes from Gammaproteobacteria bacterium, assembly GCA_005877675.1. Taxonomy (GTDB): domain Bacteria; phylum Pseudomonadota; class Gammaproteobacteria; order Xanthomonadales; family Rhodanobacteraceae; genus Rudaea. The sequence continues at coordinate 24,435 of VBNZ01000015.1, read as the reverse complement.
CAGGCCGCGCGTCTCCGGACCAAACACCACCGCATCGTCCTCGCAGAATTGTATATTCGTATATAACGTCCGCCCGCGCGTCGACAGCGCGAATAGCCGCTGCGGCCGCACGCTCGCGACAAACGCATCCAAATCGTCATGCACGTCGAGCTGCGCAAACTCGTGATAGTCGAGCCCGGCGCGGCGCAGCTTGGCGTGATCGAGATCGAAGCCGAGCGGGCGGATCAGATGCAAGCGCGCGCCCGAGTTCGCGCACAGGCGAATCACATTGCCGGTGTTCGGCGGAATCTCGGGCTGGTACAACACAATGTGCAGCATGCCGCGATTTTCGCAGCCATGCGCTGTCCGCACAAATCGCGCATCCCATTCAACGTACTGCTCAACGCGCTGCGACCACGCCCTTGAGCGCCTGCATCGCCATCGCGGGTGCGGCCTCGGGCGCACCGACAGTGACGCTGGTGACGACGCGCGACTTCAGATGCGCGGCGATATCGACTGCCGCGACAGGCATTGGCGCTTTGTCTGCAGGGCCACGCGACTGTGCGCGCGCCGCCGCAACACTGGACTTGTTGTCCGTGGTTTGCGCCAACGCCGTTGCGCTCAACATTACGCCCAATAACACGGCGGCTGCGGAACGCGTGACTTGCAATGAACGTTTCATGACATGCTCCAATGTGCTTTAGGTTCGAGCATGCGCCGTGTCCGAATCCGTGCGCTTGCTCTGTCCAATCAGATGCGCGCAGCAGTGGAAAAGTTGCTATGACCAATGGCATAGCAAGCGCGTTGTTCGGTACTTTTTTGGACGAAGACGCGCCGCGAACGCTTCACCAGGCGAGCGTTGCGCCGCGATAGTCGAGAAAGCGCCCGCTGTCGGCAGGCGTGAGCGCGTCGATCACGCGTAGCATGCCGGCGACCGATTCGGCGACGCCGAGCGGGGCCGATGCACCGCCCATATCGGTGCGCACCCAACCCGGGTGCAGGCTGATCACGGCGATGTCGCGCGCTTGCAGTTCGGCCGCGATCAGACGCGTGACCATATTGAGGGCGGCCTTGCTCACCGCGTAGCTCGGCGTGTGAAAACCCGTGGTGTCCGCGAGCGAGCCCAGTTCAGAGGAAATATTGATCACGCGCGAACGCGTACCGTGCGCGAGCGCGGGCGTGAGCGCCTGCGTCAGCAGCAGCGGACCGATGACATTGGTTTGGAACGAATCCGCAAACGTCTTCGGCGTGAGTTCGCCGAAGCGTTCGCCTGAGACCAGCACGCCGGCGCCATTGATCAGCACATCGAGCGATTCGGCGATCATCGCAGCTTCGTGCGCGAACGCGGCGATCGAGCGCTCCTTGTCCAGATCGAGCGGCACGATATGCAGATGCCCCGGATGCGCAGCCGCCAATTCGGTCAGCTTGAGCGCGCGGCCCGGATGGCGGCAGCCGGCGATCACCCGGTCGCCTCGAGCGAGCAGTTGGCGCACCAGCTCAAGACCAATGCCGCGGTTGGCGCCGCTGACGGCAAATCGCTGCGTGCGCACCATACTGGCCTCCGATCTTGCTGGAATGACAGAAAGTTTACGCCTGCACTGGCACATTCGGGCGTTGCGTCACATTCTCCGCTGGGCTAGGCTCGGGCACTTTTCGCCACTCCGGAGCTCGAAGATGTCTGCAACTGCACGTCGCACGACGTTCAAAGGAATGCGCAACACCCTATGCGGTGCGCTGATGCTCTCGCTCGGCACAGGCGCGCTTGCCGCTGCCGATGCCCCCGCCACTTCCAAGGCCGCCGATATGAGCGCCACGCCGATCGACATCCCATTCGAAAAATTCCAGCTCGACAACGGCCTCACCGTCGTCGTGCACGAGGATCACAAGGCGCCCGTTGTCGCCGTGTCGATCTGGTATCACGTCGGCTCGGCCGATGAGCCCAAGGGCAAAACCGGCTTCGCGCATCTGTTCGAGCACCTGATGTTCTCCGGATCGGAGAATCACAAGGGCACCTATTTCAAACCGTTCGAGGTCGCCGGCGCGACCGACATGAATGGCACGACCTGGTTCGATCGCACCAACTATTTTGAAACCGTGCCGACCACCGCGCTCGATATGGCGCTGTGGATGGAGTCCGATCGCATGGGTCATCTACTCAGCGCAATCGGCAAGACCGAACTCGACACGCAGCGCGGGGTGGTGCAGAACGAGAAGCGCCAGGGCGAGAACCGTCCGTACGGCCGCACTGACGAGAACATTCTGCTCAACGCGTTCCCGGCGAATCATCCGTACCAGCACGACACGATCGGCTCGATGGCCGATCTCGATGCGGCTTCGCTCGACGACGTGAAGCAATGGTTCCGCGACTATTACGGCGCGGCGAACACGACGCTGGTGCTCGCGGGCGACATCACGCCGGCGATCGCAAAAGAAAAAGCGAAGAAGTTCTTCGGCGACATTCCCGCCGGCCCGCCGGTAACGCGCGGGACGCAATCCGACCACGTCGCGCAGGTGCGCATCTACCGCGAATGGAACGTACCGCAGCTGGGCGATGCGGAAAATCCGCTGCTCGATCTCGCCGCGGCAGTGCTCGGCAGCGGCAAGACCTCGCGCCTGTATCAGCGTCTGGTGTATCAGGACAAACTGGTCGACGACGTGTCGGTGCATGTGTCGACGTTCGCGCTCGCGAGCCAGTTCGAGTTGCGCGCGGACGTGAAGAACGGCGTCGATCCGGCCAAGGTCGAAGCAGCGATCGCCGATGAATGGACAAAATTCCTCAAGGGTGGCGTGACCGACGACGAACTCAAACGCGCGCAGACGAAGATTTCCTCCGGCTTCATCCGCGGCCTGGAGAGGGTCGGCGGCTTCGGCGGCAAGGCGGTGATCCTCGCGCAGAGCCAGGTCTATCTCGGCGATCCGGCTGCGTACAAGAAAGACCTCGAACGCACCGCGGCCGCGACGCCGGCCACGGTACTGGCCGCCGCGCGCAAATGGATCGCCAAGGGCGATTACACGCTTACCGTCGTGCCCGCAGCCAAGGGCGTCGATCTTGCCGCCGAAGACAAGGCCGTGAAGGGTCTGCCCGAAGCGCAGGGCAAACCGAAAGCGGCCATGCCGAAGGCGCAAAAGTATACCGTGGCGAAGAGTGACATCGAGCGCGGCAAGGGCGTGCCCGATGTGACGCAGTTCCCCGAGCTTTCGTTTCCGACGGTACAGCGCGGCAAGCTCAAGAACGGCATCGAAGTGATCCTGGCCGAGCGCCACACGATTCCGGTGACGCAAGTGCAGCTTCAATTCGACGGCGGCTACGCGGCTGATCACGGTCGCAAGCTCGGTACGGCGAGCTTTGTCGGCGCGATGCTCGACGAAGGCACGCAGAACGCCGACTCGGTTGAACTGGCCAAGCGCAAAGAGCGCCTCGGCGCGCGCATCGCGTTCTCGACCGGGCTCGATGCATCGTCGGCGAGTCTCAACGCGCTCAACGCGCAGCTCGCACCGTCGCTCGAACTATTCGCCGACATGCTGCGCAATCCCGCGTTCCGCGATGCCGACATCGAGCGCATCCGCGCGCAATGGCTCGCGGATATCGCGCAGGAAAAAACGCAGCCGAACGGCATGGCGCTGCGCACGCTGCCTCCGCTCTTGTACGGCACCGATCATCCCTACGGCATTCCGTTCACCGGCACCGGCACGGAAAGCGCGATCAAGTCGCTGACTGCCGCGGATCTCGGCGCGTTCCATCGCGATTATCTGCGCTCGGACAATGCGAAGATTTTTGTCGCGGGCGACACGACACTCGCGCAGATCCTGCCGCTGCTCGACCAGGCGTTCGGCGATTGGGCGGCGCCGAAGTCGGCATTGCCAAAGAAGCATCTGGCGCAGATCGCTGCGCAGAAGAAGCCGCGCGTATTCCTGGTCAATCGCGCCGATTCGCCGCAGTCGCTGATCTTCGCCGGCGCGCTCGCGCCGCCGACTACCGCGCCCGACTACCTGCCGGTGCAAACGGCGAACGCAGTGTTTGGCGGCACCTTCACCTCGCGCCTCAACATGAATTTGCGCGAAGACAAACGCTGGTCGTATGGTGCGCGCAGTTCGGTGTCCGATGCGCTCGGCCAGCGTCCGCTGCTGTTGCAGGCGCCGGTGCAGACCGACAAGACCGCCGAGTCGATGAGCGAGGCGCTCAAGGAAGTGCGCGCAGTCGTCGGCGACAAACCCGTGACCACGGCGGAGATCGACAAGATCAAGGCGCAGCGCGTACGTGCGCTGCCCGGCAGCTATGAAACCGCCGCCGCCGTGCTCGGTGCGCTTGCGACCAATCAGCTGTATGGCCGTCCCGATGATTATGTGCCGACGTTGAAGGCGAAGATCGAAGCGCAGACCGATGCCGAAGTACAGACGGCAGCGAAAAAAATCTTCGTGCCCGATGCGCTCACCTGGGTCGTGGTTGGTGATCTGAAGAAGATCGAGGCGCCGGTGCGTGCGCTCAACTTCGGCGAGGTGAAGGTGATCGACGTAGATGGGCATGCGGTGAAGTGAGCCGCGCAGCGCGAGGGCGCGCGCTATGCGCGCGCTCGCGTGAAGTCAGAAGATCCGCACTCAACAAGCTGGCCTAGCGCGCGGTCTAATGGAGCTGCACAGCGCCCCGACCGCGCGCGCATGACTTCCGCCACGTCAGCGGCGACGCCAACGCGTTCACAATCGAGCGGTTTTCCATGGGAGGATTCACGATGAAACGCGTTCTTGTCGCCGGCATTGTCGCCGCCTTCTCCGTTACGGCGCTCGCCGCCGAAACGACCAAATACGTTGCCCTCGTCAATGGCGGCACGACCAAAGCCGGGCACCAGACCGTCACGCACAATGGCGACGGCACGACCCAGGTCGAGTTCATCTTCAAGGACAACGGTCGCGGACCGGAGCTCAAGGAAGAATTCAAGCTCGCGAAGGATGGCACCTTCACGCAATACCATGTCGAGGGCCAGTCGACCTTCGGCGCACCGATCAACGAGACCTTCACGCGCACCGGCGACAAGGCGACCTGGACATCGACCACCGACCATGGCGAACAGGAAGTGTTCGGCACGGCGCTGTACACGCCGCTCGGCGGCACGCCCGAGTCGTTCTCGACCGCGCTCGCCGCGCTGGCGAAACGCACCGACGGCAAACTGCCGCTGATTCCGGGCGGTACGCTGACCTCACGCAAGCTGGTCGAAACCGAAGTCACCAACGGCACGCAGAAGCGCAAGGTGCAGCTGCTCGCGCTGACCGGCATCGGCTTCACGCCGACGTTCGCGTGGGCGACGACGGACAAGGAACCGCGCCTGTTCGGCTTCTTCATTCCCGGCTTCTTCCAACTGGTCGAGGAAGGCTGGGAAAAGAACGGCGCCGCGCTCGAAGCCGCACAGAAGACCGCGGAGTCGACCCTGCTCGATTCAATGCAGACGCGCCTCGCGCATCCGCTCACCGGCACGACACTGATCAAAAATGCACGCGTGTTCGACAGCGAGCGCGCAGCGCTTGGCAGCGGCAGCGATGTGTTGCTGCAAGACGGCCGCATCATCGCGATCAGCAAGGCCGGCGACGAGAAGCGCAAGGCCGATCATATCGTCGACGCCGGCGGGCGCGTACTTCTGCCGGGTCTGTTCGACATGCACGCGCACTACACCGCCTGGGACGGTGGCCTGCATCTCGCCGCGGGCGTGACCTCGATCCGCGACATGGCCAACGACAACGCGACGCTGCAGCAGTACATCAAGGAAGAAGAAGCCGGCACACGCTTCGCGCCGCGCATCGTGCCGGCGGGCTTCATCGAAGGCGAGAGCCCGATGTCGGCGCGCAACGGCTTCGTGATCAAGGATCTCGACGGCGCGAAAAAGGCGATCGACTGGTACGCCGAGCACCATTATCCGCAGATCAAGATCTACAACTCGTTCCCCAAGGCGATCCTGCCCCAGACCACCGCTTACGCGCACAGCAAGGGCATGCGCGTGTCCGGCCACGTGCCGGTGTGGCTGCGCGCACAGGAAGTGGTC
>VBNZ01000015.1:1118-18335 GCA_005877675.1 Gammaproteobacteria bacterium | reverse complement strand
TGCCGGCGGACAAAGTTGCCGGGCTCGACTTCGACTCCAAGCCGGTGCAGGACTTCATCGCGTTCCTCGTCGCGCACAAGACCGTAGTCGATCCGACCCTGGCCACGTTCGACTTCATCCGCCAGAAAGACGGCGAGCTGTCGCCCGTTTACGCCGCGGTGGCCGAGCATATGCCGCCCGACGTGAGCCGCGGCTTCCATCAGGGCTCGATGAAGATCCCCGACGACGCCACCTGGCAGCTGCACGAAAAGTCCTACGCCAAGATGATCGAGTTCGTCGGGCGCATGTACAAGGCAGGCATTCCGCTCGTCGCCGGTACCGATGCGCTGCCCGGCTTCACGCTGCAACGCGAGCTCGAACTGTATGTGCAGGCTGGCCTGACTCCTGCGCAGACGCTGCAGGTCGCGACTTACAACGGCGCGAAATATTCGCGCGTGCTCGACGATCGCGGTGTGATCATGCAGGGCAAGCGCGCGGATCTGGTCCTCGTCGACGGCGATCCGACGCAGAACATCTCCGACATCCGCAAGATCGTGCTCGTGGTAAAGGGCGACAAGGCCTACTTCCCGAGCGAAATCGACACCGCGCTCGGGATCAAGCCGTTCGCAGCGCCGATCAAGGTGACGGGTCTGTAATCATCGATCCGGTTGGAGCTTGAGCCGTTCGTGGCGAAGTATCGAACCACGAACGGCAGCTGCAGCGGCAATCCGTGTGCGCGAACTCGACAAGCTCAGCTCAGGCTTCGAAATTTCACGGCACGCGACGGTACACTTGCGCTGCATACTAACGATCCGTGTCACAAGGAGCCGCCATGCGCGCATTCAAGTCCGGCCTGCAACTCACCGCGCTCGCATGCGCGCTGGCCTGCGCGGCCGCGTTCGCCGACGCACCGCCCGCGGCGACGAAGATCGATACGGTCGATCTCACATATGAGCGCTTCCAGCTCGACAACGGTCTGACTGTCGTCGTACACGAGGACCACAAGGCGCCCGTTGTGCACGTCGCCGTGTGGTATCACATCGGCTCGGCCGACGAGCCTGACGGCAAAACCGGCTTTGCGCATCTGTTCGAGCATCTGATGTTCTCCGGTTCGGAGAATCACAAGGATGGGTTCTTCAAACCGTTCGAGCTGATCGGCGCGACCGATCAGAACGGCACGACCTGGAACGACCGCACCAATTATTTCGAAACCGTGCCGACCACCGCGCTCGACATGACGTTGTGGATGGAGTCGGACCGCATGGGCCACCTGCTCGGCGCAATCGGACAGAAGGAGCTCGACACGCAGCGCGGCGTGGTGCAGAACGAGAAGCGCCAGGACGAGAACCAGCCGTATGGGCGCACCGGCGAGAACATCCAATCATCCGTATCACCACGACACGATCGGCTCGATGAAGGATCTCAACGCCGCGTCGCTCGCCGACGTGAAGCGGTGGTTCGCCGATCATTACGGCGCGGCGAACACCACGCTCGTGATCGCGGGCGATATCGCGCCGGCGCTGGCGAAAGAAAAGGCCCGAGCCTACTTCGGCGATATTCCGGCCGGGCCGCCGGTCGCGCGCCAGCAGCCGTGGGTCGCCGCGCGCGACAAATCGACACGCGGCGAGATGGTCGATCAAGTCGCGCAGGTACGCATCTATCGCGAATGGAACGTGCCGCAAAACGGCGATGCGGAACTGCCGTTGCTCGATCTTGCCGCTAGCGTGCTCGGCAGCGGCAAGACTTCGCGTCTTTACGAACGCCTGGTCTACAAGGACAGAATCGCCGACGCGGTGTCGGTCGATATCGAAGGATTTGCGCTGGCGAGCATGTTCCAGTTGCAGGTCGACGTGAAGGACGGCATCGATCCCGCGCGCGTAGAAAAGATCGTCGACGCAGAATGGCAGCGCTTCCTCAAGGACGGTCCGACGCAGGACGAGATTGATCGCGCGCGCACGCGCGCGCATGCGGCCTTCGTTCGTGGCGTTGAAAAAGTGTCGAACCAGGCGCGCATGCTTGCCGAGGGGCAGGTCTATCGCAACGATCCGCTGGCCTATAAGCAAGACCTTGCCATGCTCGATGCCGCAACACGGGCCACGGTGCTCGCGGCCGCGAAAAAATGGATCGGCAAGGGCGACTACACGCTGACGGTGAAGCCGGGCACGCCCGATCCCGCCAAGGATGAAGCCGAAGCAGCGGGCCTCGCTGCGGCGCCGGGCAAACCCATGCCGGTACTGCCTCCGACATACGAGTATAAAACGGTAAAAAGTGCCATTGACCGCGGCCACGGCACGCCGCAGGTCGCACAGTTCCCTGAACTGAAGTTTCCCGCCCTGCAGCGCGGCAAGCTCAAGAACGGCATCGAAGTCGTGCTGGCCGAACGCCATGAGATTCCGGTCGTGCAGGCCAAGCTGCTGTTCGCCGGCGGTTACGCGGCCGACCGCGGACGCAAACTCGGCAGCGCGAGTTTCACCGCTGCAATGATCGCGGAAGGCACCAAGGACATGAACGCGCTCGAACTCGAGCGCCGCACCGACCGCATCGGCATGAATTGGAGTTCGGGCTGCGATCTCGACAACTGCGCCGCCTCGCTCAATGCACTGAAGTCGCAACTCGCCCCGTCGCTTGCGCTCTGGGCCGACGTCGTGCGGCATCCCGCGTTCCGCAACGAGGACATCGCGCGCCTGCGCGGGCTGTGGCTCGCCGGCATCGCGCAGGAGAAGACCGACCCGACCCAGCTCGCGCTGCGCACGCTGCCGCCGCTCTTGTACGGCAAGGACCACGCCTACGGTATTCCGTTTACCGGTAGCGGCACCGAAGCGTCGATCAAGGCACTGAGTGATGCCGATCTGCGCGCGTTCGCGGCAGACAATATCCGCCCGGACAACGCGCGCATCGTCGTGGCCGGCGATACCACGCTGGCGGATATCATCCCCGCGCTCGACCGCGTGTTCGGCGATTGGACCGCACCGAAATCTGCATTGAAGAAAAACGATCTGCCGATTGTGCTCGCGCCGGCAAAGCCGCGCGTGTACGTGATGGATCGGCCGGGCTCGCAGCAGTCGGTCATCATCGCCGGCATCGTGGCGCCGTCGACGATGGCGCCGAACAATATGCAGATCAACACGATGGACAATGCCTTCGGCGGCCTGTTCACTTCGCGCCTCAATATGAATCTGCGCGAAGACAAGCATTGGGCCTACGGTGCATTCACCTTCTCGCAGAACGCGCGCGGGCAGCGCCCGTTCATGCTCTATGCGCCGGTGCAGACCGACAAGACTGCCGAATCGATGGCCGAGATGCTGCGTGAGTCGCAAGGCCTGGTCGGCGATCAGCCGCTCACGGCCGCGGAGATCGGCAAGGTCAAGGCCAGTGATGTGCGCGCGTTGCCGGGCGAGTTCGAGAGCGCGCGCGCCGTGCTCAGCTCGCTGCAGAACATCGTCGTCTATCAGCGTCCCGACGATTATGTGCAGACGCTCAAGGCGCGCATCGAGGCGCAGCAGGACAGCGCGGTCAATGCCGCCGCGAAGGAAGTGGTCAAACCCCATGCGCTGACCTGGGTCGTGGTCGGCGATCGCAAGCAGATCGAAAAGTCGATCCGCGACCTCAAGATCAGCGAGATTCAGGTGCTCGACGCCGACGGCAACGTCGTGCATTAGCGCGGCGCGGAGCCGCAATCCGGCATATTGGCCGCACCTCGGCGCACGAAGACAGGGTGTAGCGCCGGCGGGCGGGCATTGACGCCCGCATGCGTTTCCGTAATGCTGCAGTGCAGCGAAATTCGCTGCACCCGCTTCTGAGGAACCGCCGCGCCGCATGCTGCTCGCCGAGCCCGCATTGCAAAGTCCCGCTATTGCGCACCAGCGCGTGGACGGTGCGGTGCGGATCGAATTCGCCGCTGCGCGCAGCTCGACACGGCTTGCCGATCTCTACCAACGAGCCCCCTGCCGTGTGCTGTTTCCCGACACCGATGCGCGCGAGCCTATACAAGCGGTGCTGCTGAACACGAGCGGCGGTCTCACCTGCGGCGACCGTATACAAGTGGATATTGTCGCGGGGCCGCACACGCGGGCGACGATGACCTCGCAAGCTGCGGAAAAGCTCTATCGCGCGCTGCCACACGGCGAACCGACGCAAATCGACGTGCGCGTCGACGCGGGCGAGGATGCCTACGTCGAATATCTCGCGCAGGAAACCATTCTGTTCGACGGCGCGCGGCTACGCCGTCGGTTTTGTGCCGACCTCGCGCGCAATGCGCGCCTGCTCGCGGTCGAAAGCATCGTGTTCGGCCGCGGTGCGATGGGCGAGACGCTGCGTCACGGTTTCGTCCACGATGCATGGCGCATCCGCCGCAACGGCCGCTTGTTGTTTGCCGACGCGCTGCATCTGGACGGCGATACCGCCGCGTTGCGCGCTGCGCCCTTCGGTTTCGGTGCGGCGACCGCCTGTGCGACGCTGATCTATGCGGCCGATGATGCGCGTGAATTGCTCGCGGCGCTGCGCGCGCGGCTGCGTGAACATGCGCGCGATGACGCCGCGGTCGCGCACGCTACTGCGCGCGAGGGCCTGCTGATCGTGCGCCTGCTCGCCGACGATGCGGCGATACTGCGTCACGCGCTGATCCATGCCGCCGGTGCGCTGCGCGCGCTGGCCGCCGGCTATTCGGTACGTTTGCCGCAAGTCTGGTATTGCTAGCTCTTGTAAAAAGTGCAGGCACGATGCCTGCGTTGTGCTCTTCGCACGCAAGCAAGCGTGCAAAGGATGACCATGAATCTGACCCAGCGCGAAAAAGACAAACTGCTCGTCGCAATGGCCGCCATCGTGGCGCGCAAGCGCCTCGAACGCGGCGTGAAACTCAATCACCCCGAAGCCATCGCGCTGATCACCGATGCCGTGGTTGAAGGTGCGCGCGACGGTCGCGGTGTCGCCGAATTGATGCAGGCCGGCGCCAAGGTGCTCACGCGCGCGCAGGTGATGGAAGGTGTGGCGGAGATGATCCACGAGATTCAGGTCGAGGCGACGTTTCCCGATGGCACCAAACTCGTGACCGTGCACCAGCCCATCCGTTGAGATGACGATATGATCCCCGGTGAAATCCTCACGCTCGACGGAGATATCGCGCTCAACGCGGATCGCGCAGCGATATCGTTGAACGTCGCCAACAGCGGCGATCGGCCGATCCAGGTCGGCAGCCACTACCATTTTTTTGAAACGAACCCCGCGCTGCAATTCGATCGTGCCGCCGCGCGTGGCATGCGTCTCGATATCCCTGCCGGCACCGCGATGCGCTTCGAGCCGGGCCAGAGCCGCGAGGTTCGCCTCGTCGCTTACGCCGGTGCGCGCAAAGTCGAGGGCTTTCGTGGCGAAGTGATGGGCGCGCTCGATGGAGTGGAATAAATGGCGACGACGATCAGTCGCCGCGCCTACGCCGGCATGTACGGCCCGACCACGGGCGACCGCATCCGCCTCGCCGACACGGAGTTGTTCATCCGCGTCGAAAAGGACTGCACCGTCTACGGCGAGGAAGTGAAATTCGGCGGCGGCAAGGTGATCCGCGACGGCATGGGCCAGTCGCAAGCCGCTCGCGCCGACGGCGCAATGGATACGGTGATCACCAACGCGGTGATTCTCGATCACAGCGGCATCGTCAAGGCTGATATCGGCCTGCGCGGCGGGCGCATCGCGAAGATCGGCAAGGCCGGCAACCCCGACGTACAGCCAGGCGTCGATATCGTAATCGGCCCCGGCACCGAGATCATCGCGGGCGAAGGCAAGATCGTCACCGCGGGCGGCATCGACGCGCATATCCATTTCATCTGTCCGCAGCAGATCGACGAGGCGCTGTACGCCGGCATCACGACGATGCTTGGGGGCGGCACCGGTCCGGCGCACGGCACCCTCGCGACCACCTGCACGCCGGGGCCGTGGCATCTCGCGCGCATGTTGCAGGCGGCCGAAGCGTTTCCGATGAATCTGGGCTTTTTCGGCAAGGGCAATGCGAGCCGACCGGCTGCGCTCGAAGAAATGGTGCTGGCCGGCGCATGTGGTTTGAAATTGCACGAGGATTGGGGCACGACGCCAGCGGCGATAGACTGCTGCCTTGCGGTGTGCGATGCGCTCGATGTGCAGGCGACGCTGCACACCGACACGCTCAACGAATCTGGTTTCGTTGAATCGACCATTGCCGCGTTCAGGGGCCGCACGATCCACGCCTTCCACACCGAAGGCGCGGGTGGCGGCCATGCGCCGGACATCATCAAGGTCGCAGGCTTGCCGAACGTGCTGCCGTCGAGTACGAATCCAACGCGGCCTTACACCGTCAACACGCTCGACGAACATCTCGACATGCTGATGGTCTGCCATCATCTCGATCCGAAGATCGCCGAAGACGTGGCCTTTGCCGAGAGCCGCATCCGCAAGGAGACGATCGCAGCAGAGGACATTCTGCACGATCTCGGTGCGTTCTCGATGATGAGCTCGGACTCCCAGGCGATGGGCCGCGTCGGCGAGACAATCATCCGCTGCTGGCAGACCGCCGACAAGATGAAGCGCCAACGCGGTGCACTCGGCGGCGACGACGCGCGCAGCGACAATTTCCGCGCACGCCGCTACATTGCCAAGTACACGATCAATCCGGCGATTGCGCATGGCATTGCCGAGCACGTCGGCTCGGTCGAAATCGGCAAGCTCGCGGACCTCGTGATCTGGTCGCCGGCGTTCTTTGGCGTGAAACCCGATTACGTGCTCAAGGCCGGCAGCATCGCGGCCGCGCCGATGGGTGATCCGAATGCAAGCATCCCGACGCCACAGCCGGTGCACTACCGGCCGATGTTCGGCGCATTCGGGCGCGCCGGCATCGAGTCCTCGCTGCTGTTCGTCAGTAGCGCATTTGCTGTCAGCGATCAGGCGCGCAAGCTGGGTCTGTCGCGCCCGCTCGCGGCGGTGAAGAACACGCGCGGCGGCATCGGCAAGCGCAGCATGATCCTCAACGATGCCATGCCGCAGATCGATGTCGATCCGGAGACCTACGAAGTGCGTGCCGACGGCGATTTGCTTACTTGCGAACCCGCCACGGTGTTGCCGATGACGCAGCGGTATTTCCTGTTCTGACTATGACCGAACCGCTTGCCCGCAAAGTATTGCCAGCCGGATCGTGGCCCGCAACGGACGCAGCCGAGCGCATCACGCTCGACTACGAAGGCCGCCATCGCCGCCGCTTTCGCTACGTCGCCGATGGCGGCACCGCTTTCGTGCTCGATCTGGCGCAAACGACGCTGCTGCATGACGGCGACGGGGTTAAGCTCGACGACGGCCGCATAGTGCTGATCAAGGCGGCGCCCGAGTCGTTGGTCGCAGTGACGGCATGCAGCGCGGAAGCGTTGTTGAAACTCGCCTGGCATATCGGCAACCGCCATCTGCCGGCGCAGATTTCGGCGGACAGAATTTTGATACGCGACGATGCGGTAATCGTCGACATGCTGCGCGGCCTCGGCGCACACGTCGAAAAAATCACCGCACCGTTCACGCCCGAGCGCGGCGCGTATGCGCACGATTCGAATACCCATCCATTCGTGTTGGCGTCAGGAGCCACCCATGGCCACTGAGCAGAGCCGGTTTGAAGCCCTCTCCCCTGCGCTCGCGCGGGGAAGAGGGTTGGGTGAGGGGGGCTCTTCGGCCTTGCACGACGCAACGCAAGCTCAAAAGCCCCCCTCACCCCAACCCTCTCCCCCAAACGATGAAGCCGTTTGGGGGAGAGGGAGCAACAAAGGCGACGCGCTCGCGAAATTGTTGGCCTGGACCTCGCCGTCCTATCCGACCGGCGCGTTCTGCTACAGCCACGGCCTCGAATGGGCGGTCGAGGAAGGGTCGGTGCGCGACGTCGCGACGCTGGTCGACTACACCGGCGCGGTGCTGACGCGCGGCGGCGGCTGGGTCGATGCGGTGCTGTTCGCACGCGCCTACGAATGCGCGCACAACGCAGCCGCATTAGACGCGATTGCCGAACTCGCAGTAGCATTTCGCGGCAGCGCCGAGACCGCGTTGGAAAGTTGTCAGCAGGGCGCGGCGTTTCTCGGTGTCACACGCAAAGCGTGGCCGCATGCGCTGCTCGATGCGTTCGCCGCACGCCACGCAGATTTGCCGGTCGCACACAGCATCGCGATGGCGCTCGCTTGCGCCGCGCACGATGTTCCCTGCGAACCGGCACTGTCGGCCTGGCTGCACGGAACGTGCGCGAACCTCGTTTCGGCCGGCGTGCGTCTCGTGCCACTCGGTCAGACCGACGGCCAGATCGCCACCGCACGGCTCGCGTCGATCATCGCCGGCGTCGTCGCCGATGCGCTGGCCGCGTCGCTGGACGATCTGGGCACTGCCGCGCCGCTGCTCGAACTGTGTTCGATCCGGCACGAAACCCAATACACGAGGTTGTTCCGGTCGTGATGCTCGATACGCAAGCGGGATTTTTTTGCCACGGATTACACGGATGGCACGGATAGAGCAGAGTAGAGAAAGAACAGGTCGGCGATTCTCGATCCGTGGAATCCGTGGCAAAAAAATCCCGCTCTCGTCCTTGTTGATCCAAGGCGAAGTTTTTCTGAGAACCTTATGATCATGCAGACTTCATCCAACACCGGCCCGTTGCGCGTCGGCATCGGCGGCCCGGTAGGCTCGGGCAAGACCGCGCTGACCGAGCGCCTGTGCAAGCTTTTGCGCGATGTATACGAGGTCGCCGCAGTGACCAACGACATCTACACCAAGGAAGATGCCGAGTTCCTCACCCGCGCCGGCGCGCTCGCGCCCGAGCGCATCGCAGGCGTCGAGACCGGCGGTTGCCCGCACACGGCGATCCGCGAGGACGCGAGCATCAACCTCGCCGCCGTGGCCGAGATGAACAAGAAATTTCCCGATCTGGAACTGATCTTCATCGAGTCCGGCGGCGACAATCTCGCCGCGACCTTCTCGCCCGAACTTGCCGACCTTACGATCTATGTGATCGACGTCAGCGCCGGCGACAAGATACCGCGCAAGGGCGGCCCGGGCATCACGCGCTCGGACCTGCTGGTGATCAACAAGATCGACCTCGCCCCGCTGGTCGGCGCCTCGCTCGAGGTGATGGATCGCGACGCAAGGAAGATGCGCGGCGCGCGGCCGTTCGTGTTCAGCAACCTCAAGATCAATCAAGGGCTCGACGAGATCGCCCGCTTTATTGTAACCACCGGTGGCCTGCCGGGCCGCCCGCTGCCAGGGAGTGTGTAAAATGCACAAAAAAGTACTTTTTGCCATCAGCACAGTCGCAATTTCCTGCGTCGCCACGACCACCCTTGCGCATCCTGGCCACGCGGACCCGCCCGGTGGATTCGGTGCCGGCTTCGCACACCCGTTGAGCGGCCTCGACCATCTGCTCGCAATGGTCGTCATCGGTATCTGGGCTGCACAGCTTGGCGGCCGTGCCGTTTGGGCCGTGCCGCTGTCGTTCCTGTGCGTGATGGCACTCGGGGCCACATTCGCACTCAACGGCGTCGCCCCGTTCGAGATCGAAGCCGGCATCGCCGCGTCGCTGCTCGCGCTCGGACTGCTCGTTATCAGCGCGCGGCGCCTGCCGGTCGCGTCAGCGGCAACGTTGACCGGCCTGTTTGCGCTGTTCCATGGCGCCGCGCATGGCAGCGAATTGCCCGGGCTCGCCGATCCGTTTGGCTACACCGGCGGTTTTCTCGCTGCTACTGCGATGTTGCATGTGTTCGGTGTGGCGATCGGCGTCTTGATGCAACGGCGCGCGCCTGCGCTGGCGCGCATCACTGGCGCCGCGACAGCTGTTGCGGGAGCCATCTTCCTCGCAGCGGCCTAGACGCAACCGGTCATGGCGAGCATGCGGCGACGCCCGCTGGCGTGGTCAATCGACGCAGGTTCAGCAACCGCGAAGGTCCCAATCCGACGCGCGGCGACAGCACGGCTTGTCCCGTCGCGCAGCCGAAATTGATGTCGAGCAGATAGAAATACGGCGGCTTGGTGATCTGGCTCGCATCGAATGCCGCGCCGAAGTGGGTGCCCACCGGCGTAAGCATGTCTGCGTGATAGGCCGAACCATTCCAGGTGCCGACACCCTGCGCCCAGGTCTGGGCGCCGTCCGCATTGGAGATGAAGTAGAACACGCCCAGATGCGTCGCATCGAATTGCTCGACGAGGAAACCATCGCCGCTCGCGGCCGGGTCGTACCATGCGCCGCTCGGCTGCGCCGATGCCGATCCACCTGACGCGCAGTCGAGTCCATTGAGCGCGGTCAGTCGACGCAGCTTCACCTCCATCGCACCCCAATCGGCGGGGCCGTCCCAGCGCATACCGCCCGAGTTGCAATCGTCGAAGGTCAGCGCGAGGCGCCCCCATGGCACCTGCGTCATCTTGCCGGTCGCGTCGCGCGCGGGACGCAGCACGTTGGGGAATTCGATACCGTTGCCGACGATGTCGCCGATGCCGTAGACCCAGGCCTGCGTACCGCCGACGCCGGCGGGCGGGTAGGTGAAAAAGTATACTCCTGCTTTATTGCCCGGCAGGATTTCGAGCTCGATGCCCTCACCCGAACGCGTCGGGTCGTACCACGCCCCGCTATAGCGCGCGTCCACCGGCGGCGCGGTCGAGGCCGGCCGCGGCGCCACCTGCGCATCGAAGCTCGGCGGCACGATCGAGGCGTCGTAGCGGCACGGCCCGGCAGCGCCCTGCGCGACCGCACCTTGGCAGCCCGCCTGCAGATCGGCGACCGCTGGCTGCTTTCCGCCGGCCATCCATACACGCAGCGCTTCCCAACCGGCGACGCCTTCGGCAACGTTGAAGCCGCAATGCGTCGGCGACGATTCGTTGACCAGCGCGCTGCTCAGCTGCGTCGCCGGCAGGATCGAGCGCAGCACGGATTGATTGGCAGGAATCACCAGCTCATCGCGACTCGTATGCAGCGACACGATTTTCGTAGCAGGATTGACGCGCCCGCGAAAATCCGAGGCCCAGCGGAAGTACAACGAGGCGAATGGATTGGCGCTGATGCGCGCAATACCCGCGTCGATCACCGGATCAGGATAAACCACGCCCGTCGTCGTGAACGGATTGAGCCCGTTCAATTTGTCCGGCCCACGCACGAGATCGGACAGGCCATAGGTTGCGTAGCCGAGATCGGTCAGGAAGAAATGGTCGGTCGTGACATGCGCAAGACTTTCGAGTTGCGCAAAGCGCCGGTCCATTGCGCCATTGGTGATAGGCAGATTGACGCCGGTGCAGACATTGACCGGGAACAGAGTCTGCAGCAGCTGCGCCTCGTCCTGAAGGTCGGAAAGATTGTCGGGTATGTCGGAGAGATTGAACGCCCAGGTCAGCGGTGGCGCGCCGGTCGGCAGATCGCCGCCGTTCACGTCCTTGCACACGACATCGTAGGCAAGGCGGTTGTCGATGCCCGAATCCCACACGCGCGATCCGGCCGCAGGCGGGCAGATCGATAACACGCCCGGCACCGGCGCGAAGCGCACATCCTCGGCGAGCTTGAGCGCGACGAGGCCGCCGAGCGAACCGCCCCATGGGANCGACCTGGCTCTTGAACACATCGAGCAGCTGCGCATTGTCGTCGGGCGCGCGGAACAGCGCCCACGAGCGCTGGCTATAGCTCGACGCGGCCACGGCGTAGCCTTCCGACAACTGCAGATCGGCGAGCGGGCCGAGCGAAGGATTCGGCTTGGGCGGGTCGAACGTGAGTCCGTGCTGGAACAATACCAGCGGGCCACCGGCCTTCCAGCCATCGGGCACCTTGATCTGATAGTACGCGCCCGAGGCGGTCTGGCCGCTCAGCACCTGTGTTGCAGCGTTCGCGACGCCACCCGCCGCAAGACCGAGCACCGCCACTAGAGCCGTGAACCACATGCGCTGCATGATCGCCATTCCACAGAAGATCGAAAGGAAACATAGTCCGCAACGCCTTAAGGCTGCGTAAATCGTGACGCGTGCCGCGACGCCGGCGCGGCGCACCGCTAGAATCGCGGCGACGACCGCAAAAGGGCTGCGATGAAAGTACTCGTGACAGGCGGCGGCGGTTTCCTCGGCCAGGCGATATGCGCGCAGCTGCGCGCGCGCGGTCATAGCGTGCGCGCTTTCAACCGCACGCGTCATGCCGCGCTGGAAAAGCTCGGCATCGAGCAGCACCCGGGCGATATCAGCAACATCGAAGCGGTGCTCAGCGCAAGCGAAAGCTGCGATGCGATCGTGCACACCGCAGGCAAAGTCGGTGCCTGGGGGCCGGTCGAGGAGTATTACGATGCCAATGTACGCGGCACCGATCATGTGCTCGCAGCGTGCGAATTGAACGGCATCCGCAAACTCGTACTCACCTCCAGCCCGAGTGCAATACGCGGCAGCCACGGCGATCTCGAAGGCGTGGATGAATCCGTACCCTACCCAGTGCATTTCGGCACGCCTTACGCCGAGACCAAGGCGCTGGCCGAGCAGCGCGTGCTCGCGGCGAATGGCGCGGAGCTTGCGAGCGTCGCGCTGCGGCCGCAATTCATCTGGGGTCCGGGCGATCCGAATCTGCTGCCGCGCGTGCTCGCGCGCGCGCGCGCGGGACGCCTGCGCCTGATCGGCGACGGCAACAAGAAGATCGACACGGTCTATGTCGACAATGCAGCCGAAGCGCATGTGCTCGCACTCGAAAAACTCGACATCGGCGCGCCGATCGCGGGCAAGGTGTATTTCATCAGCAATGGCGAACCCGTCACGCATGCGTTCCTGTACAACGCCTGGCTTGAAGCCGCAGGGCTGCCGCCCGAGACGCGTTCGATCAAACCCTGGCTCGCGCATGCGCTCGGCGCGGTGCTCGAAACCGCTTACGGTATCGTCGGTGCGCAGACCGAACCGCCGTTGACGCGCTATCTCGCCGAGCAGATGTCGACCTCGAATTGGTACGACATCGGCGCGGCGCGGCGCGACCTTGGCTATGCGCCGCGCATAAGCATCGCCGAGGGACTCAAACGGCTGCGGGCGCATCTGCGCGGCAACCCCTGAACAAGCTGCCGCGCTGAACAGCGCGCACGCCGGCGGTGCCCGGAATGCTCACATGTGGAAGTGCGCGCCGTTGTCTGCGCTCCTGCGGCGCGCGACCTGACTTCGCTCGCGCCGTTTATTCGCAGGCTCCAGGGCCGCACAACCGGCTAGAATTGGCGGGTGAACGCCGCCCGCCAGCCCAATCCCCTACTCGACCGCCTCGGCCGCGCGCTGGAGCAGGTGCTAGATCGCGCGCTCGCGCTCGATCCCGATACGCGCGCGCAGCTCGGCGCGCTCGAAGGCCGCCGTATCGGCATCGACCTGCGCGGCACCGGGCTCGCGCTTGCGCTGCGCGTCGAAGCGGGTCGCCTGCGTATCGGCCCGCACTGGGAAAAAACCAGCGATCTGAATCTGCGCGCCGCACCGGCGAGTCTGCTCGCGTTCGCGCTGCGCCGCGGCGACGACGCCCCGCTGCCGCCGGGCAAGGTCGAGATTTCCGGCGACGCCGATCTCGCGCGGCGCCTGGAAAAACTGTTCCGCGGCTATCGGCTCGATATCGAGGAAGCGTTCGCGCAAACTTTCGGCGATACCTTCGGCGTGCCGCTGGCGCAGGGCCTCGCGCGCGCGTTCGCGTGGACGCGCGAGTCGACGCAGGCGCTGGCGCAGGACACGGCGGAATTTCTGCGCGAGGAAAGCCGCGATCTGATCGCCCCGGCCGAAATGGAACAGTTTCTCGACGAGGTCGACGCACTGCGTGAACGTGCCGACCGGCTCGACGCGCGCGTGCGCGGAGTCGCTGCACGCGCGGAAAAGGACGCCACATGATGCCCGCATCGAAAAACTGCGCTGCGATGGCTCTGCTCCCTCTTCCCCGACATCTTTTCGTCGGAGGAGAGGGTTGGGGTGAGGGGGCGCTCTTTCTCTCTACGTGGCACCTTATCGAAGCAAGGGACACCTCCTCACCCCAGCCGCTCCCCCAAGCTTCCCCTGGGGGAGCGGGCTTAAACAGCGGCGAGGCGCGCGCTGCATGACCGCTTTGCGTCAGTTGCCGCGTCTCGCACGCATCCTCGGCACGTTGTCGCGCTATCGGCTCGACGATGTAGTAGAAGACTTACGTCCGCCGCGCATCCTACGCGCGCTGCGTCCGTTTCTGCCCAAGCCGCGGGCCGACATCGCAATGCTGCCGCGAGGCGCACGCCTGCGCCTCGCGCTGATCGAGCTCGGGCCGATCTTCGTCAAATTCGGGCAGATTCTGTCGACGCGGCGCGATCTGTTACCGGGCGATATCGCCGACGAACTCAGCGCCTTGCAGGACCGCGTGCCGCCATTTCCGGGGGAAGTCGCGCGGCAGGCGGTCGAGACCGCGCTCGGCGCGTCAATTGCAAATTTGTATACTTCGTTCGACCTGACGCCGCTGGCCTCCGCATCGATCGCACAGGTGCATGCGGCGCGGCTCGCCAGCGGCGACGAGGTCGTGGTGAAAGTGCTGCGCCCAGGCATCCATCAGCGCATTCGCGCCGACATCGATCTGCTGCGCGCGCTGGGCGATCTTGCGCAGCGCTGGCACCCGGCCGCGGACAAAATCCGCCCACGCGATATCGTCAGCGAAATCCAGAGCACGCTCGAAAACGAACTCGACTTGCAGCGCGAAGCCGCCAACGCAAGCCTCTTGCGGCGCAATTTCGAAACCGGCGACGATGTGTATATTCCAAAAGTATACTGGTCGCACATCAACGAGCACGTGCTGACGCTCGAACGCGTGCACGGCATTGCGGTCGACGATCTCGCCGCGATCGACGCAGCGGGCATCGATCGCATCGCGCTGGCCGAGAAAGGCGTGCGCCTGTTCTACACCCAGGTGTTCCGCGACAATTTTTTCCACGCCGATGCGCACCCGGGCAATATCTGGGTCGACGCTACGCGTAAGGACAATCCGCGCTTTATCGCGCTGGATTTCGGCATCGTCGGCTCGCTGCCGGACCGCGACCAGTACTGGCTTGCCGAAAATTTCATGGCGCTGTTCGAACGCGACTACCGGCGCATCGCCGAGCTGCATCTCGCCGCAGGCTGGATTCCGCCCGCGACGCGCGTCGACGAACTTGAAGCTGCGGTGCGTACGGTGTGCGAACCTTACTTCACGCGACCGCTGTCGGAAATTTCGCTCGGCGAAGTCGTGGCGAAATTGTTTTCAGTCGCGCGCCGCTATCAGCTCACGCTGCAGCCGCAGCTCATCCTGCTGCAAAAGACCCTGCTCAATATCGAAGGCGTCGGGCGCCTGCTGCATCCGAAGATCGATATCTGGGCGGTGGCGCAGCCGGTGCTCGCGAAGATTCTGCGCGAGCGCTACGGCGTGCGCCATGCGCTCAAACAAATCCGCAAGCGCCTGCCCGAGTGGACCGCCGCCGCGCCCGAGCTGCCCGAGCTGGTCCATGCTGCATTGAAGAAAGTCGCTGCCGGCGAAATCGATCTCGCCGCGCGCCAGGCCGAACTCGCGCAGCACGAGCGCCTCGCGCGCGCGCAACGCCGCCATCTGATCGCCCTGACTTTCGGTGCGACCGCGCTTCTGATCGCCGCGCTGCTTTACGTACTCGATACGCGCGGCCTGCGCCTGGCGCACCAGCCGGTGTCCGCTATGATCGCGGGCGGGATCGGTGGGCTGGCCTTCTTCGTGGCATGGCGCCGTTCGCGCTGAGCCGGCTGTGCGTGTAAACGAACCGCTCGACATCGTCCACGAGGACGCCGACCTCGTCGCGGTGAACAAGCCCGCCGGCCTGCTGGTCCATCGCAGCAAGATTGCGATCGACGAAGACGATTTTCTGCTCGAGCGCATGCAGCGGCAACTCGGCATGACACTGTATCTCGCACATCGCCTCGATCGTGCGACCTCGGGTGTCGTGCTGCTGGCCAAATCGCGCGAGGTCGCAGGCGAGCTCGGTCGTTTATTCATGGCACGCGCGGTGGTGAAGCGCTATCTCGCCGTGGTGCGCGGCTGGCCCGAGGCGGAAGGGGTGATCGACTACGCGCTGCCCGATGTGCGCGAACGCAGCCCGCGCAAAGCCGCGCTGACGCGCTGGCGCACACTCGCGACCGCGACCGTGCCGATCGCGCTCGGTCGCTATCCAGAGCAACGCTACGCGCTGGTCGAAGTGCAGCCAGAAACCGGGCGCTACCGGCAGATCCGCAAGCACTTCCATCACCTCTCGCATCACCTCATCGGCGACACCAGCCATGGACGCGGCGATCACAACCGCTTGTGGCGCATGCACTTCGGTATGCATCGCCTGCTATTGCACGCCTGGCGGCTGGAGTTCACGCATCCGCGCAACGGCACGGCGTTACGCCTCGAGGCGCCGCCCGATGCAATCTGGCACGGCGTGCTAGAACGCTTCGGCTGGCTCGACGTACTCGGTATACAATGTGCGTAACTTTCGGAAAGCATGCTATGCCCTCCTTCGATATCGTTTCCAAACTCGATCTGCACGAGCTGACCAATGCTGTGGATCAGGCCAATCGTGAGCTGGGCAATCGCTTCGACTTCAAAGGCACGGACGCCGTGTACGAGCGCGAGGGCGAGTCCGTGGTCGTGCTCAAGGCGCAGGCGGATTTCCAGCTGAAGCAGATGCTCGATATTCTCAAACAACGCCTCGCCGCGCGGCATATCGACATCGGCTGCGCGGAAATTGCCGATCCGGAAATCAATCTCGCCACGGCGAAGCAGAAGGTGACGCTCAAGCAAGGCATCGAACAGCCGTTGGGCAAGGACATCATCAAGCGCATCAAAGACGCCAAGCTTAAGGTCGAGGTGCAGATCCAAGGCGACAAGCTGCGTGTGACCGGCAAGAAACGCGACGATCTGCAGACTGCGATGGCGCTGCTGCGCGCGGCGGCCGACATCAAGATGCCGTTGCAATACGAAAACTTCCGCGACTGATTTACTTGCTCCTCGTTCCGGCATGGATTGCGGAAACCAAAGACTACAAGGTCCTTTTTCTTACTTGCCGCCTTGCCGTCCCCGGACTTCTGGATTCAAGCGATCCCTACCGGAATCCGGCTTTATGGATCACACGTAATGCTGCACATCACCGCGACTCTGCAAATTCCCGATAACGAACTGGTCGAGAGCTTCGTGCGCGCCTCGGGCCCGGGCGGACAAAACGTCAACAAGGTCGCCTCGGCAGTCGAATTGCGTTTCGATGTAGCCAATTCGCCCTCGCTGTCGGAAGCTTT
>VBNZ01000015.1:0-1056 GCA_005877675.1 Gammaproteobacteria bacterium | reverse complement strand
GACCGGCGAAGGCGTGCTGGTGATCCAGGCCAATCGCTTTCGCGATCAGGCGAAGAATCGCGAGGATGCGCGCGTACGTCTCGCGGAAATCCTGCGCGCGGCGCTGCATGTGCCGAAGAAGCGCGTCGCGACCAAGCCGACACGTGCCTCCAAGGAACGCCGCCTCGATGCCAAGCGCGTGCGCAGCACACACAAGCAACGTCGCGCGAAGCGCGACTGGAGCGGGGAGTGAGCGTACCCCATGCAGCGACGGCCACGCCTGCATTTCCCACGCATCTGCCAGCGCAGGTGCCGCAGTTCCCGCCCTCGCTCGGCGGCAATCTATGCCGCTGGCTGCTGCGGTCTGGCGGCTGGCGCTTTGCCGGCGAACTGCCCGACGTGCCCAAGCTCGTATTGATCGCCGCGCCGCACTCGTCGAACTGGGACGGCATCTTCGGCTTGCTGTTCAAGGTCGCCTTGCGCCTGGGAAGGGTCTGCTCGGCCCGCTCGTGCGCGGTCTCGGCGGCCTCGGCATCGATCGCAAGGCGGCGCATGACGTGGTGACGCAGATGCGCCAGCAGTTCGCCGCTCGCGACAAGCTCTGGCTCGGCATCACGCCCGAAGGCACGCGCAAGAAAGTAAAAAAGTGGAAAAGTGGATTCTGGCACATCGCGCGCGCGGCGCAGGTGCCGATTTTGCCGGCGTATTTCCATTATCCGGACAAGACCATCGGCGTCGGACCGCTGCTCGTGCCGAGCGACAGCTACGAGGTCGACATGGCGAAGCTGCGCGCGTTCTATGCGCCGATCCGCGGCAAGAACCATAACGTCGAATGAGCACGCCCGGCGCCAAGCCCGTGCTCGTGGCCTGGAGCGGCGGCAAGGATGCGGCCTGCGCGCTTGAACGCCTGCGCGTCGATCCAGCATGGCGCGTCGCCGGCATCGTGACGACAGTTACGCAAGGCTATGAGCGCATCGCGATCCATGGCGTGCGGCGTGCTCTGCTCGAAAAACAGGCTGCACGACTGGACCTGCCGCTATATGAGGCGCAGATTCCGCCGCAGGCTTCGAATGAACA
>VBNZ01000258.1:4943-5745 GCA_005877675.1 Gammaproteobacteria bacterium | reverse complement strand
ATTACGCGCGACTCCTGTCGCGCGCCCTTCGGGCCATTCGCTGCGCGAATGTTCGCTCCGGCATACTGCCTCCGCAGTCCCGCTTTCGCGGGAATGACTAACAAAGCAACGTCAGTAATTCGCCCCACCCAACTCGCGATAGCGCATGAATACGCCGCGTGCCTGGTCGCGCAAAATATCGCGCCGCACCGCTATCCCGCGGCGTGTGAGTTCGCCGACCCAGTCGGTGGGCAGCGGACCTTCGTCGAATTCGGTGAGTTCCTCGACGTCTTCGGCGCGCGCGCCGATCAGGAGCTCATCGACGCCGGCCCATACGGTGGCGCCGTAGCATTGGCAGCATGGCTGTGCGCTGGTCGCCAGCACGAAGCGGCCGTCAGGGTCGTTGAGGCGGAAGCGCTGCAATTTTGATTGCGCGAGCATGTAAGCCATCATCTCGGCGTGCGCGACCGAGCAGTGCTGCGAGACGACGCGATTGACGCCCGCGGAGATGAGGCGACCGTCGTGCGTGAATACTACTGCGCCGAACGGGCCGCCGGTCTTTTCCTCGACGTTGCGCAATGAAAGGCGGATCGCCAGCGCGACCTTGGCCTCATCGTCGGCGTAAATCTTTGCGCTGTCGATTTCGCGAAATACCCAGTCGGGCAGTGAGAGATTCACCAGGGATGGCAGGGTGTTCATTGGTTTCTTCTTTTCTTGTCATTCCCGCAAAGGCGGGAATGCGGAGGCAGTATGCCGGAGCGAACATTCGCGCAGCGAATGGCCCGAAAGGCGCGCAACAGGAGTCGCGCGTAATCCAGCGACC
>VBNZ01000258.1:2958-4746 GCA_005877675.1 Gammaproteobacteria bacterium | reverse complement strand
CGCCCGGGCTCGGTCAGCGTGCCGCGATATTCGCGCACTTGGTCGGCGCTAAGATCGCAGACGAAAGCCTTGCCGTCGCTATCGTCGTCTGGATTGGCGGCGGTGAACAGGCGCTCGTACAGACGCACATCGGCTTCGATCGCGTGCCTCGCACTGACCCAATGGATCGTGCCTTTGACCTTGCGCTCGGCGCCCGTCTGGCCCGCTCGCGAGGTTGGATCGAGCGTACACAGCAGTGCGGATACATTTCCATTCGTATCCTTTTCCACTTGTTCGCACTTTACGATACCGACCCCGCGCAGGCGCACTTCGGCGCCCGGCGCGAGGCGGAAGAATCCTTTCGCCGGCGATTCCATGAAATCCTCGCGCTCGATCCAAAGTTCGCGCGAGAACGCGACCGCGCGCGTGCCGAGCGCCTCGTTCTTCGGATGATTGGAAAACCTCAGCGTCTCGGCGTGGTCGTCGGGCAGGTTGGTAATGACCAGTTTCAGTGGATCGATCACCGCGAGGCGGCGCGGCGCGCTCGCGTCGAGCTCTTCGCGCACGCAGCCTTCGAGCACCGAATATTCGATCACCGAATTCTGCTTGGAGACGCCCGCGCGCTCCCAGAACGCGCGGATCGCTGCGGCTGGAAAGCCGCGCCGGCGCGCGCCCGACAACGTCGGCATGCGCGGATCGTCCCAGCCGTCGACGAGCTTATCTTCGACCAGCGCTGCGAGCTTGCGCTTGCTCATCACGGTGTAATCGAGATTGCCGCGTGCGAATTCGATCTGCTGCGGCGTCGATACCGGCATCGCGATGCCGGCCTTCAGCAGCGGCTCGTTCAATTCCGGGTGGTGCGGCAGATCGATCTGCGCGAGGCACCAGTCGTACAGCGGCCGGTGATCTTCGAATTCGAGCGTGCACAGCGAATGCGTGATGCCCTCGACCGCGTCGGAAATACAGTGCGCATAGTCGTACATCGGATAGATCGGCCACGCGTCGCCGGTGTTCTGGTGCGTGGTCTTGCGGATGCGGTACAGCGCTGGATCGCGCAGATTGATATTGCCCGAGGCCATGTCGATCTTCGCGCGCAGCGTGCGTGCACCGTCGGCGAACTCGCCTGCGCGCATGCGCGTGAACAGCTCGATATTTTCCTCGACGCTGCGCTCGCGCCAGGGCGAGTTGCGCCCGGGCTCGGTCAGCGTGCCGCGATATTCGCGCACTTGGTCGGCGCTAAGATCGCAGACGAAAGCCTTGCCGTCGCGGATCAGTTTCAGCGCGCACAGGTAGAACACTTCGAAATAGTCCGAAGCGTGGCGCAATGCATCCCAGTCGAAGCCGAGCCAATGCACGTCGGCCTTGATCGCTTCGACGAATTCGGGGTCCTCGCGCGTCGGGTTGGTATCGTCGAGGCGCAGGTGGCAGACGCCGCCGTAATCGCTCGCGACGCCGAAATTCAGGCAGATCGACTTGGCATGGCCCAGATGAAGATAGCCGTTCGGCTCGGGCGGAAAGCGCGTCACGACGCGGCCTTCGTGCTTGCCGGCGCTCACATCATGCGTGACGATCTGGCGGATGAAATTGGTGGGGATAGGAGGTGGGGTGCTGCTCATTGTGTCGTGTCGTGGGCGGCTCTGCGACCGTTTTCTTGGGTAAAACCCCGAGTATACGTAAAGTTGCGCCGAAATCGGACGTCTGGACCTTGTTTTGCGCCACTTTGCGATGCCGCCGCGAATGCGCTAGCGTGGCGGCAGGGCAGCGCGAGGGCAGCCATGAAGATCGCCTATCAGGCGGAAAACATCATCG
>VBNZ01000258.1:0-2933 GCA_005877675.1 Gammaproteobacteria bacterium | reverse complement strand
CTCGAGAGCGTCGGCATCCGTGCCTTCGTAAGTGGTCATTACCTCACCGGCGCAGCAGGCGAGCTGCCGCCCCTCGGGTTGGTCAATGTGATGGTGGCCGGACACGACTGGCCACAGGCGCGCGAAATAGCCATTCGCGTCGACGCGGCGCTGGCTGAGCGCCGTGCGGCACCCGAGTTCGGCGGCGAGTGGGCGCCGGATCCGGCGTGAGATTCGTTTAAAACTGTGTCGAGTGGCACTGCAGCGGTATGCCTTGAGCGGGCACAATGCAGCGCCCTTCCGTTCACAACGCACCATGTCGCTGACCCTCGTTATCGGCAACAAGAACTATTCCTCATGGTCGCTGCGCCCATGGCTGCTGCTCAAGCAGTTCGGCGTGGCTTTCGATGAGATCAAGCTGCCGCTCGATACGCCGGAGTTCTACGCGCGCCTGCAGCAGTATTCGCCGGCGGGGCGAGTGCCCGTATTGGTCGATGGGGCCTTGTCGGTGTGGGATTCGCTCGCGATCTGCGAGTACGTCAACGAACAGTATCTCGAAGGCCGTGGCTTGCCGGCCGATCGCGTTTCACGCGCCCGCGCACGCGCGATCAGCGCCGAGATGCATGCCGGTTTCTGCGCTCTGCGCGATGCGCTGCCGGTGAATTGCTGCAAGCGCGCCCCGACTCCTGCACTCGATGCCGACGTGCAGCGTGATATCGCGCGCATCCGCGCAATTTGGTGCGAGGCGCGCACGCAGCACGCGCAGCAGGGCGCCTTCCTGTTCGGCGAATTCAGTATCGCCGATGCGATGTACGCGCCGGTCGCGGTGCGTTTCACGAGCTACGCGATCGAACTCGGCGAGCTCGAACGCCGCTACGTCGAGGCGTTGCTCGCACTGCCCGCGCTGCAGGAATGGTTCGCCGAGGCTGCCACTGAGCCGCTCGCGCCGCTGCACGAGCGCAACACGGCGTGACGGCTGAATCTGACGCGCAGGAAACGCGGCGCGCTCTTGCGCAAGAGTACGCCCGGGGACAGGCACGTCTTGAGTCTTCGAACAGGGATATTCGGGCAAGCTTACTTCGCATGATCGCCGGCGCCGCGCTGATTTCGACGACCAGCATTTTCGTGCGCTGGGCGCACGTACCGCCAACCGTGTCGGCGTTTTATCGCATGGCCTTCGGCGGCGCGATGCTCGCGATATTGCTCGCGCTGCAACGGCAATGGCGTGGCGTGGGCATGCGCGACGCGGCCTGGCTGGTGCTGCCGGCGTTCGCGATGGCCGTCGATCTGATCATGTGGCATCGAAGCATCCTCCTGATCGGGCCGGGTCTGGCGACCCTGATCGGCAATTTTCAGGTGTTCCTGATGGCGCTCGCGGGTGTCGTGTTCTATCGCGAGCGGCTCGGCTGGCGTTTTGCGTTCGGCGTGGCGCTCGCGGTGTTCGGGCTGTGGCTGATCGTCGGACAAAGCTGGCACGGGCTCGGCGCGGACTATCGCTACGGCGTCGTGCTCGGCCTGCTGACCGGCGTCGCCTATGCGATCTACATGCTCACGCAGCGGCAGGCACTGATGCGCCGGCCTGCGCTGACGCCGCAGCGCACGCTATGCCTGATGAGTCTGACCTGCGCGGCGATGCTCGGCGTAGCGGTGGTGGGCGAGGGCGAGAGTTTTGCGATACCCGATACGCAGTCGTGGGCTGCGCTGTTGTCGCTCGCGCTCGTCGGTCAGGTGATCGGTTGGGTGCTGATTGCACGCGCGATGCCGCTATTGCCTGCATCGACCGTAGGCCTGTTGCTGCTGCTACAGCCAGGCTTGTCCTTCGTGCTCGACGTGCTGTTGTTCGCGCGCCCGACCGCGCCGCGCGACTGGATCGGCTTGGCCCTATCGCTGCTCGGGATTTTCGTCGCGAGTCAGCGCAAGAAGCAGTAAATGGCGAAAGTCGCCCGCCCGCGGCGCGCTGGCGCAACGGACTGCTACCTCTTTTCATTATTTGCCATCTACCATTTGCTGTTTACAAATTTAGACGTCTATACGTCTTGACATCCATATAAACCATAGATAATCTTCGCTCCATACTCATCGAGACCGGCTGAGGGACAGGCCCAGCGACGCCGGGGCAACCGAGGGAATTCAAGGCGATAAGCCGGGAATTCCGTGTGGTGCCAATTCCTGCGAGGTCCGCAGCGTTCAGACGTTGCGGTGTACCCCGGAAGATGAGGCGGACGCGAACCTGTAAGTTCGGCGTTGGTCTCGTTGGGGAAGTAGAGTGAACGAGACCGAAGACATGACCGCTGAACTGTGCCTGCCGCTGCAATCCGCGCCGATCCGCGATTCGCAGCCGCGCGTGCAATGGCTCGAAGGCGAGCTGGCCCTGCCAGCCGCATTCGCATTGGAATCGGGCGAAATCCTCGCAGATGCAAAACTCGCGTGGAGCTGCACCGGCCCCGCCGGCGCGCCGCTGATCATCGTGCTTGGCGGCATCTCTGCACACCGTCGCGTCTGCGCGCGCGACGGCGGCGGCTGGTGGGAAGCGCAGTGCGGTGCAGGCAAAACGCTCGATATCGAGCATTATCGTCTGCTCGGCATTGACTGGCTCGGCGGCTGCGATGCGTCGACCGGGCCGCGTAGCGGGGATTGCGATCAGTTTCCGGCGATTTCGACACTCGACCAGGCGCGCGCGATCCTGTTGCTGCTCAATCGCCTCGGGGTGCGGCGCGTGCATCTCATCGTTGGGGCCTCGTACGGCGGCAACGTGGCGCAACAGCTCGCCGCGCTGCTCGGCGAACGCCTGCAGCGCCTGGTACTGCTCAGCGCCGCGCATCGGCCCGCGCAGTTCGGGCTCGCGCTGCGCCATGTGCAGCGCGCAATTCTCGATCTCGGCACGGACAGTGCCCAGGCGCTCGCGCTGGCACGTTCGCTCGCGGTGCTCGGCTATCGCACACCGGAAAGTCTCG
>VBNZ01000250.1:3803-4196 GCA_005877675.1 Gammaproteobacteria bacterium | reverse complement strand
AGGCCAGTGATCTCGATTTCATCCGCAGCGAATTCGCCAATCAGGCCATGCGCGTCGGCCGTATCGACTACTTCGCCGACGCGCCGGGCAAGCCCACGCAGCGTGCACCATTCGGCGCGCACGAATCCACCCATCAATTGGTCGGGCTGCTGCGCGCGGCGCGCGAGGAGATCGTGCTGCAGACGCCGTATCTCGTGCTGAGCAAGAATGCGCGCACACTGTTCACCGGGCTGCACAAGCACCCGTCGCCGCCGCGCGTAGTCGTGTCGACCAATTCACTCGCCGCGACCGACGCGTTCTACGTCTACGCAATGTCTTACAAGTACAAGAAGCGCTACCTCAAGCTCGGTTTCGAGATCCACGAATTCAAACCGTTTCCCGATGAGGCCGAAG
>VBNZ01000250.1:3022-3689 GCA_005877675.1 Gammaproteobacteria bacterium | reverse complement strand
ACAGCGCCGTCGCGGTAATCGGCTCGCATAACTTCGATCCGCGTTCGGAGGAATACAACACCGAAACCGGCTTCATCATCTATGACCGCGATTTCGCCGCGCGTCTGCGTAAATCGATCCTGCGCGACACCGCGCCCGAGAACGCATGGACGATCGCGCGGCGCGTGCGTGCGCCATTGTTCGGCCCGCTCAGCAATGCACTCGCGACCATTTCCACCGCGCTGCCGATCTTCGACCTGTGGCCGTTCCGCTACGCGACGAGCTACGAATTCGATCCCGACGGCAAGGACGGCTGCACCCCGCCGCCGCGCCCCGGCGCCGCGAATTTCCACACCTGCTACGTCGACGTCGGCGACTTTCCCGAAGTCGATCTGCCGCTCAAGACGATCTACACGCGCATCGTTACCGCGTTTGGCGCGGGGTTGGTGTCGATTATGTAAGGCTGCACTTGAGAAGCCAGTGAGTATCCGGCTAGGCTGGGGCATCAAATAGTTCAAAATCACAGGGGGGGGCGATGGGTGCTCCAGCAAACTACAAGCAGGTTCTCGCTCATTTCAAAGGGAAGCCGCAAGAGATTCAGGACTACTTCCCTGCCTTTGCGGAACTTGTTGTAGGTTATTCCTGGGATGTATCCGTGTCCTATGTGTTCTCGCGCATTGAAGCTGTA
>VBNZ01000250.1:0-2955 GCA_005877675.1 Gammaproteobacteria bacterium | reverse complement strand
TATGGAAAGCCCATCGACGACGTCCTACTTAAGAAGCTCAGTGAGGCGGAAGCAATTCGAGACAAGATTGCTCATGGAAAGAAATGGACAGATGAGCAGGCTCGAACAGCGCTTACCGACATCTTCGACTTCGCAGAAGGCTTCAATGAGTTCACTCAGAAACATGCTGGGTTCAAGCCGCTCGGAGACTTGCGCGGGTTCAAGGGCAGAAAGGAATCACTCCCTCAAGAGACGACCCGCTGGGTTCTCAAAGGCATGGGAATTCCTTCCAAAGAGGCTGGGTGATTCCAACGACAAACTCTAGCCGACGCAAACTTGCAGTGTTCGCGCGGCTAACATGGACGCTTAGCTTCCCGTGCCTACGGCCGCTCAAGAATCGCCGTCACGCCCATCCCGCCCGCCGTGCAGATCGAGATCAGGCCGCGGCCGGAACCTTTTTCTTCCAGCATCTTGGCGAGTGTCGCGACGATGCGCGTGCCGGTCGCGGCGAACGGATGGCCGAGCGCGAGGCTCGAACCGTTGACGTTGAGTTTGGCCGCATCGATGCTGCCGAGCGGTGCGTCGAGGCCGAGGCGGTTCTTGCAGTAATCGGCGCTCTCCCACGCGCGCAGCGTGCACAACACCTGCGCGGCGAAGGCTTCGTGGATTTCGTAGTAATCGAAATCCTGCAGCGTGAGTCCTGCGTCGGCGAGCATGCGCGGCACGGCGATCGTCGGCGCCATCAACAGGCCCTCGCCGCGCACGAAATCGACCGCGGCGACTTTCGCGTGCGTAAAAAATGCCTTCGGCTTGAGCCCGCGCACAGCGGCCCATTCTTCGCTCGCGAGCAATACGGCAGAGGCGCCGTCGGAGAGTCCAGTCGAATTGCCTGCGGTCAGCGTGCCCTCTCCCGAAGTTTTATCGAACGCAGGCTTCAAAGCCGCGAGTTTTTCGAGGGTGGTATCAGGCCGCAGAAAGCCGTCGCGTTCGAGTCCACGGAACGGTATGACCAGATCCTTGTAGAAGCCGCGCTCGTAGGCGGCGGCGCCTTTCTTATGGCTCGCGAGCGCGAGTTCATCCTGTGCCTGGCGAGTGATTTTCCATTCCTTCGCCATCAGCTCGCAGTGCTCGCCCATCGACATGCCGGTGCGCGGCTCGGCGACGCCAGGGAAGCTTGGCTTCAATTCACCGAGTGAAAAGCCGCTCACGGCGGTCTTGAGCTTGTCGCCGGGCGTCTTGGCGCGATTCACCGCGAGCAGGCGCTGCTGCATCGCGCGACTGTAGACGATCGGCACGTCGCTGGTGGTGTCGCTGCCGCCGGCGATGCCCGCGTCGATCTGTCCTGCGGCGATCTTGTTGGCTATGATGATCGCGTTGTCGAGCGAAGTACCGCAGGCGCGCGCAGTGGTGATTGCGGGCGTGAGCGGCGAGAGACCCGAGGACAGCACCGCTTCGCGCGCGAGATTCCAGTCGGCCGCGAGGCGGATCACCGCGCCGAACGCGACGTCGCCGAGTTCCACCCCATGCAGATCGAATCTTTCGACCAGCGCGCCGAGCGTTTTGACCGCCATGCCGAAATTGCCGACATCGGCATACGCCGTGTTGTTGCGGCAGAATGGGATGCGGACACCACCGAGTACGGCAACGCGCTTGGTCATGGATGCTCTCTGCTGCAGAATCCGGGCTGTTATTATGCGCCCAACTCGCTGCGACGCGCGACCCGCGCGCAGGCCTACGTTCAAGGTTCCGTTATCGATGCCCTATGTTTTCGACACCGCGCGGCTGAGCGAAATCGCCGCGACGCAGGCCCAGGCGTTTCGCGAAGCGCAGCCGTATCCGCATATCGTGATTGATGGCTTTCTGCCCGACGCGGTTGCACGCGAACTCGCTGCCGTATTTCCCGGCCCGGACGACGATGTGGCGTGGGATCACTACGCGGCGCCCGGGCTCGAAGTGAAACTCGGCTGCGGCGACGAGATGAAGTTTCCCAAATCCATTCGCGACGCGCTGCGCGACATGAATTCGTCGGCGTTCGTGCGCATCCTCGAAACGCTCACCGGCGTGCAGCATTTGCTGACCGATCCGCACCTACTCGGCGGCGGCATGCATCTGACGCGGCACGGCGGCGTGCTCGGTGTGCATGCGGATTTCAATTGGCATCGGCAGATTCACGCGCACCGGCGCCTGAACCTGCTGCTCTATCTGACGCCCGACTGGCGTCCGGAATACGGTGGGGAGCTCGAACTGTGGAGTACCGACGGCACGCAACTCGTGCGCCGCGTTGAACCGCTGTTCAATCGCGCGGTGCTGTTCACCACACGTTCGGACACCTTTCACGGTCATCCGAATCCATGGGCCGCACCGAACGGCATCAACCGGCAATCGCTCGCTTTATACTATTATACAACCGAGCGTCCCGAGGACGAGAAGCGGCCGGCGCACAACACCCTGTACAAAGGCTACAACGTCTAGGACGCGCCGTCGGGTGTCGTCCCGGATGCCGGGCCTGCGGCATGCAGCGGCGCGGCATCTTCGATCCAGCGCGACAATTCGCCCCAGAAATACCAGGCCTCGGGGGTCCGACGGATCTGCCGGCTCAGGATGTCCGCGAATTTCTGCAGTGCTGCCGGATCTTTCGCGTCGATGGCTTCCCCAATCACCAGCTTGCGCGTGCCGCGGTCGAAGTCGAATTCGGTCCAGAACGGCACCAGCGGCACATGGCAGGAACGCGCAAGCTTGATGAGTCCCTGCGGCAGGCTCGCCGGCAAATCGAGCAACGTCACCGGTACCTGTCCTTGCGCGGCGAGACGCGGGGGCACGTCGATCAGCGCGGTCGCCGTCTTGCCCGACTCGATCGCATGCAGCGCTCTGCGGATGTGCGGTCGATAGACGCTCTCGGTGCCGGCAAGTTTCTCCACGCTGGCGATGCGCAGATCGCCATACCAGAAGCGCACCGGATGAGTGCGAAAGCCATCC
>VBNZ01000256.1:4115-4654 GCA_005877675.1 Gammaproteobacteria bacterium | reverse complement strand
TGCTGTCCGCGCGCGCGAACTCCGGCTTGACGCCGAGCGCAATCGTCGCAACCGACTGATTGGTCTTGGCATCGATCACGCTCGCATCGTGGCTGCGACCATTAAAGGCGAACACGCGCTGCGTGGCTGGTTCGTACATGATCGCGTCGGGTACTTCGCCGGCGGGCACACTGGCGATCACCGCATTGGTCTTCAAATCGAATACCTTGACCACGTTAGCCTTGCCGCAACTGATATAGCCGCGGCCGAGCTCGGCTGCGAGCACGATGCCGTGCACACCGGGCGTGTCCGCGATCGAGGCGATTTCCTTGCCGGTCGTCGTGTCGACGATCTGCACATGGTCGCCGCGCGCGATGTAGAGGCGATGCGTGTGTTCATCCAGGCTCGGGTAATCCCAGCCGCCCGCGCCGGCGACGGCGTAGCGGGTCGCGATGTGGTAGTCGGCGGCCTGTGCCTGCGCGGTGAGCGCGAACAGGGCGAGAGTAAGTGGATAAAGGTGTCGCATGACCTATCCTCCGGAAAGCGGTGGCAAACACAAT
>VBNZ01000256.1:0-4046 GCA_005877675.1 Gammaproteobacteria bacterium | reverse complement strand
TGCGCCCGATCCGCAGCGCGCAATCCGGTAGAATCCGACCATTCGCTCTTCGGAGGCGCTGTCATCGAACCTCTTACTGCAGGATCCGACGCCAAGGCGTTCGCCTTCGTCGCCAGCCGCACCGACGAGGCGCAGGCTGCGCTCGCGCAGATCCGCGCGCGTTACGGCGAGGTGCCGCTCGAACAGGCACAGGTGATCGTGGCGCTCGGCGGCGACGGCTTCATGCTGCGCACGCTGCATCGACACATGGCGTTGAACAAACCGGTGTACGGCATGAAGCTCGGCACGGTCGGATTCCTGATGAACCAGTTCCGCATCGAAGACCTGAGCGAGCGCCTCGCGCGCGCGCAGGCGACGACACTGAAGCCGCTGGTGATGGACGCGGTGAGCGAGTCCGGCACGAGTGTCACCTCGCTCGCGTTCAATGAGGTGTCGCTGCTGCGCCAGACCAAGCAGGCGGCGCATATCTGTGTCTCGCTCAACGGTGTGGTGAAGATAGACGAGCTGATGTGCGATGGCATTCTCGTCGCGACGAGCGCCGGTTCGACTGCGTACAATCTTTCCGCGCACGGACCGATCCTGCCGCTCGGCGCTGACGTGCTCGCGATGACGCCGATCAGCCCATTCCGGCCGCGACGCTGGCGTGGCGCGATCCTGCGCGCCGGCACCGAAGTGAAATTCGAGGTGCTCGATCCGTACAAGCGCCCGGTCAGCGCGACCGCCGACTCGAACGAAGTGCGCGACGTGATCGAAGTGACGATCCGCGAGTCGCGCGACAAGACCGTGAGCCTGCTGTTTGATCCGGAGCACAATCTCGAAGACCGTATTTTGAATGAGCAGTTTGCATATTGATAACGTCATCGCGATCTGGTCAGCCTCGAATTTCAGCTCGTCCCGGAGCCCAATCTCGTCATTCTCGCGAAGGCGGGAATCCAGCGCCTTTCTGGTTGCAGGTTGAAAGGGTGAAGCGAAAGGCACTGGATTCCCACCAAAAGCTGCGGGAATGACGAAGCTTAGGCCGCGCGCCAGCCCCGACAATGACAAAGCCAATGAACATCGGCGAACCCACTGCAAAGACTGACGACGAACGCCTGATCGTTGCGATCACCTCACGTGCGCTGTTCGACATGGCTGAAAGCCACGCGGTGTTCGAGAGCGCGGGCGTCGAGGCCTTCCACGACTACCAGCGCCAGCGCGAGAACGATCCGCTCGCGCCGGGTATCGCGTTCCCGCTCGCGCAGAAGTTACTGCATCTGAATCCGCCGAAGCCCGCAGCGCCGCGGGTCGAGGTGATCCTGCTGTCGCGCAACTCGGCCGACACGGGGTTGCGCATTTTCAATTCGATCGAGCACTACAAGCTCGACATCGCGCGTGCGGCCTTCACGAGCGGTGCGCCGACCGACCCCTACGTGCGCTCGTTCGGCGCGCAGCTGTTCCTGTCGGCCAACCCCGAAAGTGTCGGGCGCGCGCTCGACGCGGGCATCGCCGCGGCGACGATTCTGCCGTCGAAGGCGCCGTCGGCATCGTCGGATCAATTGCGCATCGCCTTCGACGGCGATGCGGTGATTTTCGGCGACGAGGGCGAGCGCATCTCGCAGGAGCAGGGCATCGACGCTTTTCATCGCAACGAGATCGAGCACGCCAACCGCCCGCTGTCAGGCGGGCCGTTCCGCGGCTTTCTCGCCGCGCTGCATCGCCTGCAGGAAGCGTTCCCGGAGGAGGGCTCGCCGATTCGCACGGCGCTGGTCACTGCACGTTCCGCGCCCGCGCACAAGCGCGTGATCCTCACCTTGCGTCACTGGGGCGTGCGCCTGGATGAGGCGCTGTTCCTCGGCGGCCGCGACAAGGGGCCGTTCCTCGAGGCCTTCGGCGCCGACATCTTTTTCGACGACTCGACGCACAATGTCGAATCGGCGCGTCAGCACGTGGCGACCGGGCATGTGCCGCACGGAGTGTCGAATCGGCGTCGAAAATAGGGTGGTCGCGCAAGTACCGGAACTAGGCATATTTTTGGTACCGCTTCGACAAGGACTGCAGCCCCGAACACGATTACAATAGGCGGCTATCATCTCGAAACGTGCCGGAGTCCGCATGGCCGCAAGTCCGCTCAACCCCACCGACCTGTACGACGTCCGCTCGCTGCTCAGCGAGGAAGAGCGCATGGTGCAGGACACCGTCGCGCGCTTCACCGACACGCGCGTGCTGCCGATCATTGGCGACTGCTTCGATCAGGCGCGCTTTCCGGCCGAGTTGATCCCGGAAATGGCCGATCTCGGTCTGCTCGGCTCGTCGCTGCCGGTCGAATACGGCTGCGCAGGCATGAACGCGGTGAGCTACGGCCTCGTCTGCCAGGAACTCGAGCGCGGCGATTCGGGCCTGCGCAGTTTCGCTTCGGTGCAGTCGTCGCTGTGCATGTATCCGATCTATGCCTACGGCAGCGAGGAGCAGAAACAGCATTGGCTGCCGCAAATGGCACAGGGCAAGGTGATCGGCTGCTTCGGCCTGACCGAGCCGCACGGTGGTTCTGATCCGGCGAACATGAAGACCCAGGCCAAACGCGATGGCGGCGATTGGGTGATCAACGGCGCCAAGATGTGGATCACCAACGGCAACCTCGCGCATATCGCGATCGTCTGGGCGCAGACCGACGAGGGTATACAAGGCTTCATTGTGGAAAAAGGCACCAAGGGCTTCGCCGCACAGGAAGTGCACAAGAAAATGAGCCTGCGCGCGTCGGTCACTTCGGCGCTGTTCTTCGACAATGTGCGCGTGCCGGACTCCAATCGCCTGCCGAACGTGAAGGGTCTCAAGGGTCCGCTCGGCTGCCTGACGCAGGCGCGCTACGGCATCACCTGGGGACCGATCGGCGCGGCGATCGCGTGCCTCACCGAGGCGAACGAATACGCCAAACAGCGCGTGCTGTTCGAGCGTCCGATTGCGGGCACTCAGGCGGTGCAGCTCAAGCTCGCCGACATGGCGCGCCGTATCACGCTGGCGCAGCTGTTGTCACTGCAGCTTGGTCGTCTGAAGGACGCCGGCAAAATGCAGCCGACGCAGGTGTCGCTTGCCAAGTGGAACAACGTGCGCATGGCGATCGATATCGCGCGCGAGGCACGCGATATCCTCGGCGGCGCCGGCATCACGACCGAGCACTGCCCGATCCGCCACGCGCTCAATCTCGAATCGGTGATCACGTACGAGGGCACTGAGACCGTGCATCAGCTCGTGGTGGGCCGCGAAGTGACGGGCATCAACGCGTTTTAGAGGTATCGTCGTTCCGGGCGCAACCGGGACGACGCAAGCAAAGGTTTTTCGCATGGCGACCTCCGATATCAAAATCGAAACCGAACGCCTCGTTCTGCGCTTGCCGCAATGGGAGGATTTCGATGCCTATGCCGAGCTGTTCGGCGACGAGCAGGCCGCGCGCTTCGTCGGCGGCGCGATGGGTCGCGCCGCGGCGTGGCGTAAATTCCTGCAGCAACCGGGCGCGTGGCTGGTGCAGGGCTTCGGCATGTTCTCGGTCACCGACAAGCATACCGGCGAGTGGTACGGGCAACTCGGCCCGTGGAAGCCCGAAGGCTGGCCCGGCAACGAAGTCGGCTGGGCGTTCCGCCGCGCGGCCTGGGGCAAGGGCTATGCGACCGAGGCGGCGACGCCGGCGATCGATTGGGCGTTTGCGAACCTCGGCTGGGACAACGTGATTCACTGCATCGACCCGGCCAATATCGCGTCGCAGGCGCTCGCGCAGCGTCTGGGCTCGACCAATTCCGGCCCGGGCAGATTGCCGCCGCCGCTGGACGATCATCCGATCGAAATCTGGGGGCAGACGCGCGCGCAATGGATGGCGCGGCGTGCGGAGGAGAATGCGCGATGATCACCGTTTACGGCTACAGTCCTTCGGGCAACTGCCACAAGCTGCGCATGCTCCTGCATCATCTCGGCCGCGGCGATTATCAATGGATTGAAGTCGACAGTGCGCACGGCGCGACGCGCGCACCTGCGTATCTCGCCAAGAATCCGAACGGCAAGGTGCCGATGATCGAACT
>VBNZ01000255.1:3323-6285 GCA_005877675.1 Gammaproteobacteria bacterium | reverse complement strand
TGCAGGATTCATTCGGCGCGATCCACGTGCGCGGCGACCATGGCGATCTGCAGTACCGCATCAATGGCATCATTCTGCCCGAGAGCATCAGCGAATTCGGTCAGACGCTCGATCCCGACATGATCGAGCGCATGCAGTTGCTCACCGGCGCCCTGCCCGCGCAGTACGGCTATCGCACCGCCGGCGTGGTCGAGATCACGACCGAGAGCGGCGCGCATCGCCATCACGACGCGGACGAAGCCGGCGAGAACGAAAACTTCGGCGGCAAAGTCGGTCTCG
Organism: Gammaproteobacteria bacterium; assembly: GCA_005877675.1. Taxonomy (GTDB): domain Bacteria; phylum Pseudomonadota; class Gammaproteobacteria; order Xanthomonadales; family Rhodanobacteraceae; genus Rudaea. The sequence goes on along the minus strand of VBNZ01000255.1, from coordinate 6,006 downwards.
TCGCGGGATCGTTCGGCACGCTGAACCCGGAATTCTCGCTCCATGGCAGCAACGATCTGTGGAGTTTCTTCTTCACCGCCGATTATCTGCAGAACGACATCGGCATCGAGAATCCGACGTCCGCGCGCAACCCGATCCACGACCACAGCAATCAGAGCAAGGCGTTCGGCTACGTGTCCTACGTGCTCAGCGACGATGCACGTCTGGCCTTTATGTTCGGCGCTACCAACAACCGCTTCCAGATTCCGAACAATCCGAACCAGCAGCCGGCGTACGCGCTCGCCGGCGTCGCGGACTTCGATTCCGCCAAACTCGATCAACGCCAGCGCGAGGTGACGACATTCGGTGTCGCCGCACTGCAGGGCAAGCTTGGCGCAACCGATTATCAAGTCTCTCTAGGCCAGCGCTACACCAGCGTGAACTACCGACCCGATGCTATCGGCGACCTGGTGTTCAACGGTGTCGCGGGCGTCATCGATCGCAGCAATCGCGCGGACACGCTGCAGGTGGATTTCTCCACGCCGGTCGCGGACACGCATACGCTGCGCTACGGCGCGTACGCGAGCTATGAAACGCCGGTAAGCAACAACACATCGCAGGTATTTCCGGCCGACGCCGATGGCAATCAAACCGGCACGACGCCGATCACCATTATCGATAACGCACCGCATACGCACGCACGCACCTATGGCGTCTACGTGCAGGATCAATGGGATGTCAACGACAAGCTCACCGTCAACTACGGCCTGCGTGCGGACAAGGTCAAAGCCTATGTCAGCGAAGGCCAGCTGAGTCCGCGCTTCGGCCTCACCTATCAGGCGAGCGACACGACGACGCTGCACGCCGGCTATGCGCGTTATTTCACGCCACCGCCGACCGAGCTGATCTCGCCGACCGACATCGCCAAATTTCAGGGCACGACCAACCAGCTGCCTAGCGGCGCAAACGCAGCGACGCTGTCCGAGCGCTCGCACTACTTCGACGCAGGCGTGAGCCAGAAGCTCGGCGACAACTGGACACTGGGCCTCGACGCCTACTATCGCCGCGTAACCAATCTGCTCGATGAAGGCCAGTTCGGCGCAGCGCTGGTGTTCTCGCCGTTCAACTACGCGCAGGGGCGCGTACGCGGTGTGGAATTTTCCGCAAATTATACAAATGGAAATATCAACGGATACCTGAACGTGTCGTCGAGCCGCGCGATGGGCAAGGATGTCGTCACCGGCCAGTACAACTTCGCGCAGGACGAACTCGACTACATCGCGACGCACTGGGTGCATCTCGATCACGACCAGCGCCTGACCGCCTCGGGCGGCATCAGCTACGACTGGAACGGCACCAAGCTAGGCGCGGATTTCCTCTACGGCTCGGGCTTGCGCCGCGATTTCGCCAACACCGCGCATCTGCCGAAGTACTGGCAGGTGAACCTCTCCGCAAATCGCGATTTCGATCTGCCCGCGATCGGCAAGACCAACCTGCGCCTCGCCATCATCAACGCTACCGACGAGGTGTATCAGCTGCGCGACGGCTCCGGCATCGGCGTCGGCGCACCGCAATTCGGACCGCGCGTCGGGGCTTACGTGGCGGTCAGCAAGTCGTTTTGATTTCATCTGAGGGGTCGGGAGCCTTTGTATAACGCGAAGGCAGGTTGCGTGTCGGGCGCGCGCAGGAACTGGCGTGCACAGTCGAGTACATGAGGGTGAGTCGAGCGCTGCTCGGCTCGCATGCGAGCCGCGCGAGCGAACGCCCGCGCCATAGGGCGGCGGGCCGGGAGCACGACCGGCGCGCAAGATGCCGAGCGCAGTAGGTTAGGCAGAGGCTCCCGCGCAGCGCTTGCAGGTGCCATGCACCTCCAGCGTCTGCGCACGCGTGCGGAAGCCTAGCGCCTTGGCTTGTTCAGTCAGCAGCCGCGCCACGCGCTCGTCGCAGATCTCAATCGCGGACTCGCATACGTCGCAGATCAGAAACGGCACGTGATGCACCACGCTCGGGTGGTGGCAGCTGACGTAGGCGTTGATCGACTGCAGCTTGTGGATGAAACCGTTGTCGATCAGGAAATCGAGCGCGCGGTACACCGTCGGCGGCGCAGCGTTGCTGCGATCGTCCTTGAGGCGATCGAGCAGGTCGTAGGCCTTCACGGGTTTTTCCGAACTCGCGATCAGGTCCAGCACCTGCTGACGGATTTCGGTCAGGCGCAGCCCGCGCAGCTCGCATGCGGCGGTGACTTCACGCACGAATTTGCTAGCGTCGTGATGATGATGGTGGGCGGTGGCGGGTTTGGCGGGCATCGAGGATCCCGTGCGCGTTTTGGCGATCATATCACCGCAAAATGGGGGCGAACTTCATGATGCGCAAGCTTGCTTTAACCCTCTCCTCCGGGCGCTTGCCGGGGGAGAGGGTTGTGTGAGGAGGCGGCTTTGCGCGCTTGCCAAAAATCAGAAGCGCCCCCTCACCCCAACCCTCTCCCCCAACGATAGAGCTGTTGGAGGAGAGGGAGTGGGAGAAAAATGGGGCGATCTTCATGTGCGCAAGCCTGCTTTAGCCCTCCCCCAACGATAGAGCTGTTGGAGGAGAGGGAGTGGGAGAAAATGGGGCGATCTTCATGTGCGCAAGCCTTGCTTTAGCCCTCTCCCCCGAATGCTTTTTTCGGGGGAGAGGGTTGGGTGAGGGGGCGGCTTTGCGCTTT
>VBNZ01000255.1:1644-3300 GCA_005877675.1 Gammaproteobacteria bacterium | reverse complement strand
AGCACGTTGGCGGAGAGGGAGTGTTACAACGCGGCGCCGCAGTGGCGGCAGTGCTTGTCGCCGGCATCCACTGCCTTGCCGCAGGCTTTGCATTTCGGCTTTGGCTTCTGCGCCGGCAACAGCAACGAAACGATCCATCCGATCGGCCCGAGAATCAGCCCGAGAGCGGTGTCACGCGCGACGGCATTCTTGTACTTGCCGATCAATGCGCCGACGCCGGCGCAGACGATGGTAAATGCGACGGTCCAGTACCACAGCGTCGGATCGGTCAGCATCTCTACGCACGCATTGAGCGTCGTCTGCGCCTGCTCGGGATCACCCGATTGCAGCACATTGGTCAGCGTCGAAATATCGCAGCTCATCAGCCTAACCGTGAAGCGGTCTCAAAACATAGCGAGCGAAGACAGGTGCGCGTCGCCGGAACGCAGGAAGCGAAGTGTACACGCCAGTACAGGGGCTACGAACCTTGCATCCGGTCCGGTCGAGCACCACCGGCGCGCAATATGTCTGAGCGCAGTCGTCTTGAGACGGCTTCACGCGCTCGCGCTCGCGCGCGCGAGCGCGTCTTCTATACGCTTGAGCGCACGCTCGCGCCCGGCGAGATAGACGGTGTGATCAATCGACGGCGACACCTGCGTACCCGTCATTGCGACACGCAGCGGCTGCGCGACCTTGCCCATGCCCTCGCCAATTGCGGTAGCGGCATCCTGGATCGCCTTGTGTACGTTCTCGACGGTCCAGTCGGCCGTCGCGGCCAATTGCGCATGCACGGCCTGCAGCGCGGGCGTGGCCGTCGACGTTTTCAAATGCTTGGCCACCGCCGCTTCGTCCCACTGGGTGATCGGCCCGTACCAGATGCTTGCCTTCTCGGCCATCTCGCGCAGTGTGTGGCAGCGCTCGCGCAGCGCGACCACGACGTCCGCCGGCGCGGGCCCGCGCGCGGGGTCGAGTCCCTGCATACGCAGATGCCACTCGAAATGTGGCGCGATTTCGAGCGGATCGTCGCTCTTCAGGTACTGCTGATTGAGCCACGCCAGCTTTTCCAGATCGAAGCGCGCGGCGGCCTTGTTCACGTCGGCGACATCGAACAGTTCGATCATCTGCGCGCGCGAGAAGATTTCCTGATCGCCATGCGACCAACCCAGACGCACGAGGTAATTGAGCAGCGCATGCGGCAGGAAACCGTCGTCGCGATATTGCATCACGCTGACCGCGCCGTGACGCTTGGACAGTTTCTGCCCGTCGGCGCCAAGGATCATCGGCAGATGCGCGAATGTCGGCACCGTCGCCCCGAGTGCGTTGTAGATATTGATCTGCCGCGGCGTGTTGTTGACGTGATCATCGCCACGGATCACATCGGTGATGCGCATGTCGATATCGTCAACGACAACGGCGAAGTTGTAGGTCGGAAAACCGTCGCTGCGGAAGATCACGAGATCGTCGAGCTCGTCGTTGCTCCATTCGATGCGACCCTTGACCTTGTCGTCGAACACGACGCTGCCGCCATATGGATTCTTGAAACGGATCACGCGATTCGGATCGTCGCGCAGCGGCTCGTTGCGCTCGCGGTAATAGCCGTTGTAACGCGGCTTTTGCCCCGCCGCCATCGCCTGCGCGCGCATCGCATCGAGCTCTTCCTTGGTCTCGTAGGCGTAA
>VBNZ01000255.1:0-1546 GCA_005877675.1 Gammaproteobacteria bacterium | reverse complement strand
ATGCATGCCGTCGAGAATCGCCTGCACCGCCGCATCCGTCGAGCGCTCGCGGTCGGTGTCCTCGATACGCAGTATGAAATCGCCGCCGCGATGGCGCGCCTCGAGCCAGCAGTACAGCGCGGTGCGCGCGCCGCCGATGTGCAGGTAGCCGGTGGGACTGGGGGCGAAACGGGTACGGACGGTCATTGCAGCGAGGGTCGGGAAAAACGGGTTGCAAGATTAGCAGATGGCTCTAGGCCTGCGCCTCTAGTGAGGGCGCAGCGGTCTTTACCGACGGCGCTGCGGGCGCGGAAAGTCGATGCAGATCGAATACCACGCCGCGCAGCAGGAAAATCAGCGCCTCGCGCGACGGCGGCGAGACTTCCTTATTGGCGCGTGCGGTTTCGGCGAACTGCGCCAGCGCCGTATCGAGCGCATCGGTATTGGCATCCGTTGCATTAACGAGCGCCGTAGCGCCTTGTTCGCAACCTGTCGCGAGCGACTCCGCCATCGCGCATGCACTTGCTTGCAGCGCCGAGACCACAGGCGCGAGCGGCTTGCGCGCAACCGCTCGCGCGAGATATGCGACATCGCCGTTCAGCGCGTACATCATGCGCAGCAGGCGCGCGATTTCAGGGTCGGCGTATTTGCGCCAACCCGAGGTCTGCGCAAGGATCGTCAGCTCGCGCAACTCGTGCCGGATCGGCTCGCGCAGCGCCTCCAGGCGCGTGCCTTCCCTGTCTTCCGACGCGAACATTCCGCGCAATCCGTGCGCAAGCAGGCGCAGCACCGCTGCCGCGTGCGCGCGTGCCCGCGCGCGTGCACGTGAGGGAAATACTACGGCCGCGACGACCACGCAGGCGAATGCACCGAGTGCGATTTCGGCCGTGCGCAACACAGCCGTCGCCAACGGCCCCGTGCCCACCGCGGGGTGCGCCGACAGCACAATCAACGCGGCGACCGGCGCGCCGCGGTATGCCGGTTTGACCGCGACCAACAAACACAAGGGTGCAAGCGCCATAAACAGCAGAATCCCGCTGTCGATCTCGAAGGCATGACGCACGTAGGCGACGAGCATCGCAAGCAGCGCACCAGCGATCGTCGCGATCAGACGTTCGACTCCGGCGCGCGCCGTACCGCCGGCATGCCCGCGCGCGGTGATCAGCGCGGTCAGCACGGCCCAGTGCACCTCGCGCAGTCCAAGAAGACGCGCGAGCAGATAAGCGAGCAGTGCCGCGGCGAACAGGCGCACGGCGTCGGGCCAGTTTTCGCGCACAAGCGCGCGCCAGTCGGTTCGCGGCGTTACGCTGGGTGTCGCAATCGCATTCATCTACTCGATCCGGTTTTGCAAAGGGCAGCATTTTGACATGCACGAGCGCTACACTCGCCTCCCTCGATTAAATTCGCCTGTTCAAAGTTCAAATCTATGACTCGCACGCCCCTGCGCCTTGTCGCATGCATCGTCACTCTCGCCCTCTGCGCCTGTGCCGGCGAATCGACCAGGCGCGTTGCACCTCCCGCGAACGGTTCCACCGCGCATATTGGTGTGCTCGAAACAACCGATATC
>VBNZ01000254.1:7284-8804 GCA_005877675.1 Gammaproteobacteria bacterium | reverse complement strand
GCGCTCGCGAACTTGAACGGCGTGACGGCCAATCCGTACGCGCATCACTTCTACGTCGATCAGACGCCGCAGATTGCCGACGCCGATTTCGGCTGGACCGGATCGAGCACGCCGGGCACGCCGGATTGGCACACCCTGCTGGTCGGCGGACTCGGCAAGGGCGGCAAGGGCATCTACGCCCTCGATATCACCGATGCGCCGCCTGCGCTCGACACGAAGAGCAGCGCCGCGTCCGAGGCGAGGATCAAAAAGCAGGTGCTGTGGGAATTCACCGACAGCGATATGGGCTTCACCTTCGGCCGTCCGTTGATCGCGAAGACACGCAAGTACGGCTGGGTCGTGCTCGTGACGTCGGGCTACAACAACAACGCCGGCACACAGACGGGCAAGGGGCACCTTTACGTGCTTAACGCGAAAACCGGTGAGAAGCTCGAAACCTTCGACACATCGGCGGGCGATACGACAACACCGAGTGGCCTCGGGCGCGCGACTGCGTTCACGCGCGACATCGCCGACGGCACGATCGAGCAGGTCTACGCGGGCGATCTGCTCGGCAACGTATGGCGCTTCGATTTGTCCGGCACTGCTACGGGCAGCTACCCGGCGCCGGTGAAGCTCGCACAGCTCAAGGACAAGGACGGCAATCCGCAGCCGATCACCACCGCGCCACGCATCGAACTCGACATCGACAATACCGGCCTCGACACGCGCCGCTGGGTGTTCGTCGGCACCGGCAAGTTCCTCGATACGAGCGATCTTTCCGATACGCAACAGCAGACCATGTACGCCCTGCGCGACGGCACCGCATCGACACCCGCATCGAGCGGGCTGCCGCGCACGCGCGACGCGCTGACCGCCAATACCGACCTCACCGCCGGCATAACCGCGGTGAGCGACACTGCCGCTGGCTGGTATTACGACTTGAAGGGCAAAACCGCGAGCGGCGCGACCGAACGCATCGTGATCGACCCCGAAGCCGCTGCAGGGCAGTTCGAAATCGCCTGGGCGAGACGCCGACTTCCGACCCTTGCGCATTCCAGGGCACGATTTACGCCGCCGATTTCGCGACGGGTCTGACCACCCTTGCGAGCAGCACGGGGGCCAGCGTCGGCTCGATCACGACCAAGACGGCAGTGACGACGCTCAAGATGGTGCAGATGCCCGCCTCGGGCTCAGGCTCGACGGCGACGCCCGCGCAGCTACTGTTGCTTTATGGCGAAAGCGGACTGTCGGTAGGCACCGCGAACCTGAAGCCCGGCGCCGGCGCCGCTTCGGTCGTACGCGTCAACTGGCGCGAAATCCTGGATTAGTACCTGTTCCAAAATCGTGGCGAGCGTTCGATCCGATCCTAGTGAATTGGATCGAACGCAGTAGATTTCGAGACAGGTTCAGCGCTTGGGCTTGAGCATCGTGCCGGTGCACTTCTTCGCACCGCACTTGCACGCCCAGATCTTTTTCAGACGCGTCGTCTGACGCTCTTCGAGCGTGATGCCGTAATCGTAGGTCAGCTCCTCGCCCGC
>VBNZ01000254.1:3659-7252 GCA_005877675.1 Gammaproteobacteria bacterium | reverse complement strand
AATTCGGTGCGCAGCTGTGATTGATCCAGCGCGCATCGTTGCCTTCTTGCGCGCCATCGATGATGTACTTCTCGTTGAGCGTGAAAAGGAAGGTGTGGCCGGAGTCCGCGTCGTTGGCGTAGTTGCGATTGGCCTGTGCGTGGGTGAGGCGGCGGCCGCGGTATTCGATGACACGAACGCCTTTAGCCAGGTCTTGCGCGGCGAACACGCCATTGCCGTGAATTGGCGACGAGCGCCGGACGATTTTGCGGGGCATGCGAAACTCGAAGCGACAGTGTGATTGAGGGTGCGCATCATAGCGCGAACCCGCGTCTGGTTTGCGACGCTCCGCGACGACCCCGTATGATCGTTGCAGAAAAGTTGATGCCGCGCGCGTCGCGCGACGGATTCATATACTGGGAGGCCGCATGATTTTCCGACGTCTATACGCTGTATCGATCTCCGCCGCGTTGTGTGCACTCATCCTCGCGCTCGCCGGCACGCACACTGCGTACGCGCGCGGACACGGGCATCGCAGCGGCGGCGGTGACCGGCCCGGCCGCTTCGATTACTACCTGGTGAGCTGCATCCAAACGAGGCAGAGCAGTGCAACCATAAGGGCTACGGCTTCGTGCTGCACGGCCTATGGCCGCAGAACCGCAACGGCTCGTGGCCGCAGCACTGCAGCACCGCGTCGGCGCCCGATGAGGCGACGATCGCGCGCGCACTCGCCTTCATGCCGAGCCGCCACCTCGTCGAACACGAGTGGGAAACCCACGGCAGCTGCAGCGGACTCGACGCGAAAGCTTATTTCGATCTCGCCGATGACGCGTTCTCGCGTATCAAGATTCCCGATGCGCTCAAGGCGCCGAAGTCCGATCCGGGTCTGTCCGCAGCCGATGTGATCAAGGCGTTCGAGGACAACAATCCGGGCCTCGAGGACGGCATGATCAGCGTCGCCTGCCGCGACGGCAATGAGCTGGAAGAAATACACATCTGCACCGACAAGGACAACCTCTCGGTCAAGTCCTGCGGCGGCCGCGTGCGCAATTCGTGTCGGCTGGGCAAGCTGAAGATTCCCGCCGCGCGCTAATGTGTAGCCGCGTGCACTTCGCCGTCGATCGCGGCGGCGAGGTGATCCTGGGTCAACTTGAGCTGGCGCGGATGGAGTTTGGCCAGCGCGGATTTCATCGCCGCGGAAAACTTGCCCATGGCATCGGACAGCGCGCGCTCATTGTCGGCCATGTCCCGCACGTAGCGCAGCGCATCAGTTGCCGCGTCGGCGGAATCGCTGCGCACTTCGCGCGTTCGACTCAGATCGGCGCAGTCGCGCAGCGCATCCTCCATCGCTGTCCACGCGATCAGCTGATTTGCGTCGAGCAGTAGATCTGCGCGCAACTTGCGCATTTCGCCGAGCATCGCACGCAGTGGATTTGGCGCGCGGAACGTTTCCGCATCCGGCTTGTTCGTCGCTGCGCCGTGCTGGCTCTGCGAGTGCCCACCACGACCGCCGTGGCCCATGCCGCCGCCCGGCATGCCTTGCGCGAGCGCCGCCGACGTAACTGTCAGGCTCGCGAGCAGCATCAGCCGAAGTACGAGAAGAACGACGTTGCGCGAAGCCTGCGTCGGCGGCGTATTGCTGCAAGAACGCATATCGCATCCTGATTGCTGAACGAACCGAGGATGAGCATAGCCGCGATTCGCAAGCCGGCGCGCATCGCACGCACCGGCGCGTTGCCGCGCGTTCAGTACCTACATACGCTTACATGTGTGCTGCGACTCAGCAGCAGCCGTCCTCGCCTTTCACCGTATGCGCATGCGTTGCCGCAACGCCACGCGTCAATCCTTTCTCGCTTGCGAGGAAATGATCGGCAATCACTTTCGCCACGCACATCGATACGCGCTTACCGGTTGGGATATGGATGAACTCGTTCGGTCCGTGCGCGTTCGAATGCGGTCCGAGCACGCCGGTGATCAGGAATTGCGCGCCGGGGAATTTTTCGCCGAGCATGCCCATGAACGGAATCGACCCGCCCTCGCCCATGTACGCGGGTGCGGGTCCGAAGAATTCACGCGAGGCCGCATCGACCGCCTGTTCCAGCCACGGCGCGAGCGCGGGCGCGTTCCAGCCGCTGCCGGCTTTTTCCAAGTCGAACGTAACCTTGGCGCCATAGGGCGGGTCGGTTTCAAGCAACTTTTTCAGCGCTTGTCCGGCTTTCACCGCGTCGAGCGTCGGCGGCAGGCGCAGCGAGAGTTTTACCGCGGTGAACGGACGCAGCACATTGCCGGCCGAGTCGAGTGCGGGGATGCCGCCGACGCCGGTCACTGCCAGAGCAGGACGCCAGGTACGGTTGAGCACAAGTTCGCCCAGATCGCCCGCGACCGGGCGCTCACCGTCTACAAAGGGAAATTTGGAAAATACCGCATCGCCGAGCACCTCGGCAGAAGCCTGCGCCTGTTCGATGCGCTGTGCCGGAATCTCGGTATGGAAATCATTGGGCTTGATCTTGCCGGTGTTCTCGTCTTCCAGGCGCGACAGCAGCTGGCGCAGGATGCGGAAGCTCGACGCGACCACGCCCGAGGCATCGCCCGAATGCACGCCTTCGGTCAGCACGTTGACGGTAAGGTTGCCGCCGGTCATGCCGCGCAGCGACGTGGTGAGCCACATCTGGTCGTAATTGCCGCAGCCTGAATCCAGACACACGATCAGGGAGGGTTTGCCGATGCGCGCGGCGAGATGGTCGACGTAGTACGGCAGGTCGTAACTGCCGGATTCCTCGCAGGCTTCAATCAGCACGACACAGCGCGCGTGCGCGACGCCCTGCGCCTTGAGCGCGAGGATCGCGGCGAGCGAACCGAAGATTGCATAGCCGTCGTCGGCACCGCCACGGCCGTAGAGCTTGTCGCCCCGGATCACCGGCGTCCATGGGCCGAGGCCCTCCGACCAGCCGGTCATCTCGGGCTGCTTGTCCAGATGACCGTAGAGCAGAACGCAATCGTCGCCCATGTCGTTTTCAGCGGTGCGAGACGCGCCGCCTGAGGTGTCGATCCCCGGTCCGCGCCCCGCGGCCGGGACATCAATAAAGATCACCGGCGTGCGCCCTTCCAGACGCACCACCTCGACCGTCATCCCGTCGATCTTCTGCGCCTTGGCCCAACCCGAAAGCTGCGCGACGGCCTGGTCCATGAACCCATGCGCCGCCCAGTCCTTGTCGAACATCGGCGACTTGTTCGGAATCTTGATGTACTCGACAAGCTGGGGAACGATTTCGCTGTCCCAGAGGCCGGAAATGCTGTCGCGGGTCTGCTTGGTGTCCATGGCGGATCTCGAGTGTAAGGGCGCGATTCTACAATGCGACTTAGGGCTGCCGGGCCCCGAGCTCAAGCCGGATGCGCGAACCGGCCCGCCGTGCCATAATCGGCGGCCTTTTTCCGGCGTGGCGGATGTGCCGCCGCGCCCTAGACACGAGAGCTCAAGAATGGATTTTCTGATTTCCAGCGCCTATGCGCAGGCTGCCGGCGCGGCCGAGCCGCCGGGCCTGTTGCCCAACCTGCTGCTGTTCGGCGGCCTCATGGTCGCGATGTACTTTTTCATGCTGCGTCCGCAGATGAAG
>VBNZ01000254.1:0-3620 GCA_005877675.1 Gammaproteobacteria bacterium | reverse complement strand
GGCGGCCTAGCCGGGCGCATCACCGACCTGGGCGAGACTTTCGCGAATCTCGAGATCGCGCCGGGCGTCACGGTCAAGGTGCAGAAGTCGGCGATTTCTATGGTATTGCCCAAGGGCACGTTGAAATCGGCCTGAGGCGTCCCGACTGATTCTGCGGCCGGGTTACGTCCCGGCACGCGTCACGGCACTGACCTGACCGTATCCGCAAAACACACATAACCACAACTGCTGCGATCCCACGCGGCGCAAGAGCGACACTGATGAACGATTTCTCCAAGTGGAAGTACGCGCTGATTGGCCTGATTCTCGTGCTCGGCTTCATCTATGCCCTGCCGAATGTGTTCATTCCGCAGCCGGCGGTGCAGATCTCCGCCAATCGCGGCGGCTCGGTCGACACCGCGCTCAAGGAAAAAGTCCAGGGCGTGCTGGAGAAGAACAAGCTCGCGTTCAGTGCGATTGAATTGAACGGCGATCGCCTGCTCGCGCGCGTCGACGATTCCGACACGCAGAACAAGGCGCAGGCACTGATCGCGACTGAGCTCGGCGATCAATACATCGTTGCGCTCAACATGGCCTCGACTGTGCCAGCATGGCTACGCGCGATCGGCGCAAGCGCGATGCCGCTGGGCCTCGATCTGCAGGGCGGCGTGCACTTCCTGCTCGACGTCGACCAGAAGGCGACGATCGACAAGCTGCAGCAGCGCTACCGCGACGACATCTCGACCGCGCTGCGCGAGGCGAAGATCCGCTACGACTCGATCAACCCGACGCCGAACGGCATCGTCATCACACTCAAGTCCGCAGCAGACCGCACGGCCGCGGGCAACGTCATTGCAAGCAAGGTCAACCAACCGGAGAAACTCGGCGACCAGCCACCGATGGAGCTGACCGATGGGGCGACCACTGCCGAAAGCTACGCGCTGGTCGCCAAGGTGCGCGACGCACTGATCCAGGAACGCGTGCGCAGCGCGACCACGAGCAATCTCACCACGTTGCGCAACCGTGTCAATCAAATCGGCGTGTCCGAGCCGATCATCCAGCAGCAGGGCACCAACCGCATCGTGGTCGAACTCGCCGGCGTGCACGACACGGCCGAAGCGAAGAAGATCCTCGGCGCGACCGCGACGCTCGAATACCGCGCAGTCGACGAGAACGCCGGCAACGTGCCGCCCGAATCGCGCCTGTATTACGAAAGCCGCATCGGCGGCGACGGCAAGCCGATACCGATCATCCTGAGCAAGAAGGTCATCGTGACCGGCGACGAGCTCGTCGACGCCACCGCGATCCCCGATCCGCAGGATGGCCGGCCGGCAGCGTTGATCCGCCTCAACGCCAAGGGCGGCCAGAAGATGCTCGAATTCACGCAACAGAACGTCGGCAAGCGCATGGCTGCGGTCTACATCGAGCGCGTGCCGACGACCACCGTTGTCGATGGCAAGGAAGTACGCACGTTCAAGGAAACGCAGCAGGTCATCAACGCGGCGGCGATCCAGGGCGTGTTCTCCAACCGCTTCCAGACCACCGGCCTGTCCAGCATGAAAGAAGCGAGCGAACTCGCCCTGCTGCTGCGCGCAGGTTCGCTCGCCGCGCCGGTCGATATCGTCGAACAGCACGTAATCGGCGCGAGTCTCGGCAAGGACAACATCGTCAAGGGCATCAAGGCGGTGATCCTCGGTCTGCTCGCCGTGCTCGTCGCCGCGGCGATCTACTACCACCTGTTCGGCCTGATCGCCGACCTCGGCTTGGTCCTCAACCTGCTGTTGCTGGTTGCGGTGCTGTCGATGGTGCAGGCCACACTGACCATGCCGGGCATCGCCGGGGCATGGCGATCGACGCCAACGTGCTGATCTGCGAGCGCATCCGCGAGGAACTGCGCAACGGTGCGACGCCGCTCGCGTCGATCAAAGCCGGTTACGAGAAAGCCTGGGCGACGATTCTCGACGCCAACGTGACCCATCTGCTCGCCGCGATCGGTCTGTTCGCGTTCGGCTCGGGCCCGATCAAGGGCTTCGCGGTGACGCTGTTCCTCGGCATCCTCACCTCGATGTTCACCTCGGTCACCGTCACGCATTCGCTGGTCAACCTGATCCACAGTGGGCGCAAGCTCAAGGGCTTGTCCGTCGGCAGTGGTTACGGAGCAACGACGGCGTAGACGCTACGCCGCGAAACGAATCCTCATCCGGCGCTTCGCGCCACTTCTCATCGCGAGAAGCAGAGTAAGCCAAGGTATACCGATGGAAATTTTCAATCCGCACAGCAATATCGACTTCCTGCGACTGCGCACGATCAGCATCACGATCTCGATCATCCTGGTGATCGTGTCGATCGGCGCGATCATGACGCGCGGCCTCAACTACGGCCTCGACTTCACCGGCGGCGTGCTGGTCGAAGCCGAGTACAAGAATCCGGTGGAAATCGGCGACGTGCGCGCTGCGCTCGCCGCGGCCGGACACGAGGATGCGCAAGTCGTGCCAGTCGGCGGCACGCACAACGTGTCGATTCGCCTGCAGGCGAAGGAAGAAGCGAGCGCCGCGGCGCCGGGCACCGCGGCACCGGTTTCCGGCACGTCGCAGGGCGACCGCATCACCGCCGAGGTGCTCAAGGCTCTTCAGGCCAAGCGCGACGATGTGACGGTGAAACCCGCCGACTTCGTCGGCCCGCAGGTCGGCGCCGAGCTCAAGAGCGATGGCGTAGTCGCGGTGATCTTCGTGATCATCGGCATCATGATCTACATCGGCATCCGCTTCGAATGGCGTTTCGCCGTCGCCGCGATCGCGAGCGAATTCCACGATACGCTCATTACAGTCGGCTTCTATGCGCTGACCCAGCGCGAATTCGACATCACCGTGCTCGCCTCGGTGCTCGCCGTGGTCGGCTACTCGATCAACGACAAAGTGGTCGTGTTCGACCGCGTGCGCGAACTGTTCCGCTCCTCGCGCAAGGCCGAGCCGGTCGAGGTCCTCAACAGGGCGATCAACTCGACTCTGTCGCGTACCATCATCACCGCGCTGTTTACCGCCATCACCATGGTCGCGCTGTACTTCTTCGGCGGCCCGGTCGTGCACGGCTTCGCGCTGACGATGATCATCGGCATCGTGATCGGCACGCTGTCGTCGATCTTCTTCGCCAGCCCGATCCTGCTGCGGCTCGGCGTGTCGAAGAAGGATTTGATGCCGGTGGCACGGGATGATTCGGCGCTGGCGCGCCGGCCGTAATGCGCGGGCGCGCGATGCGAAATCGCGCACTCGCCAACTCACTGTTCGAGGCCGCCGTTAGCCGCTGCACGCGGCCCGCTGTCACTTTGAAGCCAAGGCTTCCGCACGGCTGCGCGGCGCAGGTCACTTACGAACAAGGCTTCCGTGCCGCTGCGCGGCGCGGGTTACTTACGAGCCAAGGCTTCCGTGCGGCCGCGCGGCGCGGGTTACTTACGAGCTAAGGCTTCCCTGCTGCTTCACAGCGCGGGCACTTACGAGCCAAGGCTTCCGTGCTGCTGCGCGGCGCGGGCACTTACGAGCGAAGGCTTCCGTGCTGCTGCGCGGCGCGGGCACTTACGAGCGAAGGCTTCCACTCGCCTGCGGCGAGCGGGTCACTTTCTCTTGCTTGTGCAAGAGAAAGTAACC
>VBNZ01000253.1 GCA_005877675.1 Gammaproteobacteria bacterium | reverse complement strand
GGCGAGGTCGACGAGGAAACACGCAGCGGCGCGCCGCTGCGTTTCGAATCGCGCACCAAGGTCTCCGGCATCGAAAGCGTGCAGACCGGTATCGTGCGCGACGGCGGCAAGGTCGATGTCACCACACAAGTTGGCGGAGCGCAGCAAACGCGCAGCGTCGCTTGGCCCGCGGGTGCACTGCTCGCTGAGGGCCTACGTCTCGCCGAGGAAAAAGGGGGGCTTGAGCCCGGCACGCGCTATAAAGCGATCGCTTTTCAGGCCGAGAATCTCGAAGCGGTAGAAATCGATTCGCTGATCGGCGCGCGCGAGCAGGTCGATCTGCCCGACGGCCGGCGCGAACTGATCAAGGTCGAGCAAACGGTCAAGCTTGCCGGCTCGCCGACGCGCACCCTGTCGTGGATCGAGCCCGATCAGACGGTCAAGAAACTCATGGTGCCGATGATGGGCTATGAGCTCACTATGCTGGCCTGCTCGAAGACTTGCGCGACGGGACCGAATCAGTCGGCAGACATACTCGTGCACTCGCTCGTCAAAGCGCCGCGCGCGATCGATGCACAGGAACGCGCCGGGCGTCTGCGCTTCACGTTCGCTGCGACCGACGCAAGCGGCGAGCCGCTGCAATTCGCGCGCACCGACGAACAGGAGGCGCACGACGCACACGGCAAATCCGAAGTGACCATCACGCCCCTCGACATCGCCACTGCAGCGCGCGAAGAAGCGCCGACCGCCGCCGATCGCGCGCCGAACGACTGGCTGCAAAGCAATGCGCCCGAGATCGTCAGACTGGCCAAGCGAGGCATAGGCGATGCGAAAACGCCGCGCGCGCAGATGCAGGCGCTCGAGGATTTCGTGCGCGGCTACATCCGCAACAAGGATCTGTCCGTCGGCTATGCCTCGGCGCTCGAGGTCGCGAAGAATCCCGAAGGCGACTGCACCGAACACGCCGTGCTGCTCGCCGCACTCGGCCGCGCGCTCGGCATTCCGACACGCGTGGTCGACGGCCTCGCCTACACGGATGCCTATGCCGGTGGCGAACACGTATTCGTGCCGCATGCCTGGGCGCAGGCTTACGTCGATGGCCATTGGCAGAGTTTCGACGCGGCGCTGCGCGGCTTCGATGCCGGACATATCGCACTCTCCGTGGGCGACGGCGATCCGTGGCGATTCTATGCCGGCTTCAATACGCTCGGACGTTTGCGCGTCGAGTCGGTCGAAGCGGTACGCAATCCGGCATCACCTTTAAACTAGTTGATATTTATCCAGCAATTCATTGTTTTAATTTGATTATCTAAAACCACTTCGCTTCCCTATCGGATCCGATCTCGAGTTGATCTTGAAATTATGATATCTTTCTGATATCTTAATTTTGCTTTCTCTCCACTCGGAGCTTCCCATGAACGAACGTCTTTATTCAGCGCCGTCAGGCATTCCGGCCCTGGTCGGCCTGCTCGTGCTGCTGCTCGGCGACGTGGTCTGGCTGATCAATTCGATCCAGCATCAATCCGTCTGGGGCATCGTCATCGCCCTGCTGCTCGGCATCGTGTTTGTCGTCTGCCTCGGCGGTTTCTTCACGGTCGCGCCGAACGAGGGCAAGGTACTGCAATTCTTCGGCAGCTACGTCGGTACCGTACGCGACCCGGGCCCGCGCTGGGCCAATCCGTTCTACAGCAAGCGCGGCGTCTCCTTGCGCGTGCGCAACTTCGAATCGTCCAAGCTCAAAGTCAACGACCTCGACGGCAACCCGATCGAAATCGCGGCCGTCATCGTGTGGCAGGTCGTCGATACCGCCGAAGCCTTGTTTCAGGTCAACGACTACGAGAACTACGTGCATATCCAGAGCGAATCGGCGTTGCGTCATCTTGCACAGAGCTTTCCCTACGACTCGCACGATTCGGGCGGCATTTCCCTGCGCAGCCACAGCAAGGAAATCACCGATCATCTGCGCCAGGAACTGAAGCTCGGTCTCTCCCAAGCCGGAGTCGACGTAATCGAGTCGCGTATCACGCACCTCGCCTTCGCGCCTGAAATTGCGCAGGCAATGCTGCAGCGGCAGCAGGCCAGCGCCATCATTGCAGCGCGCACGCGCATCGTCGAAGGCGCGGTCAGCATGGTCGAAATGGCGCTCGACCAGCTCCAGACACGCGGCGTCGTGCGGCTCGACGAAGAGCGCAAGGCGGCGATG
>VBNZ01000238.1 GCA_005877675.1 Gammaproteobacteria bacterium | reverse complement strand
GATGCGGAATCAGCCAGTCGATCGCGTGGCGATCGAGATTATTCGCGGCGAGCGTCTCCTCGACGACGCGGTCGAGCGTCTTGACCGCGACCTTGAAGACTTCGCTACCCTGCATGACGATGCGCACGCCATGATTGGCTTCGTGCGTGAACCCGACCGAGACGCCGACCGGGTTCCACAAGAGTTCCTTGTATCCGCCGTCCGCGTGGATATGGGCAGAAAGAATGCCAGGATCGTTATCGGCCTTGAGTACGACTGCACCCGCGCCATCGCCGAAGAGCACGCAGGTCGACCGATCAGGATTTGACCAGTCGATCATTCGTGTCAGCGTCTCGGCGCCGACGACCAGCGCGGTTTTCGACGTACCTGAGCGGATGAAAGAATTCGCGACTGTAAGGGCGTAGATGAAACCTGAGCAGGCCGCGTTGACGTCGAACGCGGCGCAGCCGTTTGCGCCAAGGCGATTCTGCAGCAGGCAAGCAGTCGAGGGGAAAATCAGATCCGGCGTGGTCGTGCCGAGCACGATCAGATCGATGTCCTTGGCCGTAACTCCGGCTGCTTCCATTGCAGCCACGGCCGCGCCGTATGCGAGATCGCCTGTAGTCTGGCCTTCGGCCGCTACATGGCGCTGGCGTATGCCGGTGCGCGACGCGATCCACTCGTCGGAAGTTTCGACGAGTTTTTCGAGTTCGGCATTGGTGACGATCCGTTCCGGCAGGAAACTGCCGGTGCCGGCGATGCGTGCGTAGCTCAAATTTATTCCCCCGTGGCGCGCAGTACGCCATATGCAGACATGGCTGCATATATGGCGACTCTACGCATCCGGCTCATGGCAGGCAGCGGCGTGTCGATTGAGAACGTCGTGCGATCCGATGGAATCGCCGCGTTTCTTAGTCTTCGTCGTGAACCGGCGTCTTGCTTTCGATCACCTTGCGGCCACGATAGTAGCCGTCCTTGGTGACATTGTGACGCACATGCACTTCGCCCGAGGTCGGATCGGTCGAGAGCTGCTTGGCACTGAGCGCGTCGTGCGAGCGGCGCATGCCGCGGCGGGACGGGGATTTACGACTTTTGGCAACGGCCATGGTACTTCTCCAACTCTATCTATTTGAATGTTGCTTTCTTCAACACCGCGAACGGATTCGGCTTCGCTTCGGTCTCGACCGTCGCGTCCTTCCACTCGCGCTGCAATTCCTGCGTTCCCGGCTTCACCGGTACCAGCGGCAATGCGAGGATCAGTTCATCCTCGATCACATCCGCCGGGTTTAGCCCCGTGGGATCGAGCAGCAGCGGCTCGTAGCCCGACGGTAATCCGGCCTCGTCATCCTCGTGCTGGATGAAACCCAGCCGCGTATCGACTTTGACCGGAAACGCAAACACTTCCAGCGAGCGTTGGCAGGTCAGCGGCAGCGCCGCCGACGCGCGCACATGCACGCCGGATATACCGAAATCATCTTTGCCGAAGTCGAGTTCATATTCGACTTCGCCCTCCGTCGCGGCCAGACTCGTCGCCAGCCTGCGCAACGAAGACGGCCCGAGAACGAGCGCCGCGCTTGCACCATGCGCCACGGATCGATTAGTTCTGGCAAGGCGGAGGACACGGCGCGCGCGATGGTAGGTGCGGCGGTGCACAAAGTCAATGTTTCACTGCGGTTGCAGCTCGGGGCCGGCCGCACGAAAAGCCTGTTCTGATGCGCTAAACACGTGTTTTCGGCGAGAATGCGCAGATGACGCCTCTTGCCGAAATCGACCTCGTTCTCGCCTCCACCTCGCGCTACCGGCGCGAATTGCTCGAGCGCCTCACTTCACATTTTCGCCAGGAATCGCCGCAGGTCGATGAGGCCGCCCTACCCGACGAAGCGCCCGCCCATCTGGCAGTGCGCCTTGCCGCGGCCAAGGCGCGCGCGGTGGCGGTGCGCCATCCGAATGCATTGGTGATCGGCTCCGATCAAGTCGCCGATTGCGGCGGCATCGTGCTCGGCAAGCCTGGCAACATCGCCAACGCGCGCCGGCAGCTGCGCGAAAGTTCCGGCGCCAGCGTCGTTTTCCACACTGCCCTTTGCCTGATCGACGCACGCGACGCGACGGGGCGCGAGTTTGCCGCGATCGATACGACCCGCGTCGTATTCCGCCGGCTCGACGATACCGAAATTGAACGCTACCTCGAGCAGGAGCAGCCATTCGATTGTGCGGGCAGCTTCAAATCCGAGGGCCTGGGCATCGGTCTGTTCGAGCGTATCGAAACCGTCGATCCGACCGCGCTAGTCGGTCTGCCGCTGATTGCACTGTGCCGTTTGTTGCGCGAGGCATCCGTCACGGCGATTTGACCGGACATCCGTTTGAACTTGTATCTGCGAGAAGTGCCTATACTGCAATTGAATCACCCCACGAGTCACAATTCATGGCTGTTTCGCTGGTTTCGCCCTCGCCTGCCGCGTCGATCGATCCGGCCCTGACCGCAGCGCTCAAGGCCGCGCTCGATCAAGTCAACGCCGTGCTGCTGGGCAAGGCGGCGCAGGTGCGCATGGCCTTTGCCGGATTTCTCGCCGGCGGGCATCTCTTGATCGAGGATTTGCCCGGCGTCGGCAAGACCACGCTCGCCCACGCGCTTGCGGCAACGCTTGCGCTCTCATTCCAGCGCGTGCAGTTCACCTCGGATCTGCTGCCGTCGGACATTATCGGTGTCAGCGTATACGAACGCGANNNTCGCCGACGAAATCAATCGGGCCACGCCGAAGACGCAAAGTGCGCTGCTCGAGGCGATGGCCGAAGGTCAGGTCACGGCCGATGGCGTGACGCATACGCTGCCCGAACCCTTCTTTGTCGTGGCCACACAAAATCCGCTCGACCTGGCCGGCACCTTTCCCCTGCCCGATTCGCAGCTTGATCGCTTCATGCTGCGCATCAGCCTCGACTACCCTGACCGCGATGCCGAACGTGCGCTGCTGATGGCGGCTGACCGGCGCGAGCTGATCGCGCATCTCGAACCCAAGCTCGACGCAGCGCAGATTGCCGCGTTGCGCGCGGCGACAAATCAGGTACTCGCGACCCCCGCGTTGATCGATTACGTGCAGGCGCTGCTCGCGGCGAGCCGCAGCCATCCCGACATCCGCATCGGCCTATCGCCGCGCGCAGGACTCGCGATGCTGCACGCGGCACGCGCGCACGCGCTGCTCGCCGGACGCGCCTTCTGTCTGCCCGAGGATATCCAGGCCGTATTCGTCGCCACCGCCGCGCATCGCCTGATTCCAGCAGCGTCGAGTCGCGCCTCGCGCGCCGAACTCTCAGCGCAACTGCTCGCACAGGTGCCCGTGCGCTGAAAGTGGCAGGCCACTAGAATGCGCGCACTTGCTACGCACTGGGCGTCACTGCTCGATCTTGCCGAGCGACGCCTGCCGGCGCTGACGCGGCTCAAGCGCGCCGAGCCACTGCCGATCGCTCTGCATCGCCGCCGCATTTACGTTGTGCCGACGCGATTCGGCCTCACGTTTTCGCTGATGCTGATCGTGATGCTGCTCGGCGCACTCAATTACAACAACAATCCGGCAATGCTGCTGACCTGTCTGCTCGGCGCAGCGGCGTACCAAAGCGTGTTTACCGGATTCGGTGCGCTCAATCGCGTCGAACTGCGCGCGATCAAGGCAAACGCGTGCAGCGCTGGCGAGATCCTGCGTCTGAGCCTGTTTTTTCGCGGCGATGGCGCGTCACGGCAGAGTCTGCGTTGCCGCATGGAGAACGACGCCCCGACAGACGTAATCGAAGCGCAGCACATCTTCGATATCCCCGCAGATGCGGAAGCGAACGTCCTGGTCGAGCTACCTGCTCCGCGTCGCGGCTGGCAAGCGATCGGGCGTATTCGCGTCTGGAGCGAATATCCGTTCGGCCTGTTTCATGTCTGGAGCTGGCTGCACCCGGATGCGCGTGCGCTGATCTATCCGCGCGCCGAGGCGAATCCGCCGCCACTGCCGCTTGACGGCGATACCGCGCAGGCGCAGGCGGTGCGCCGCAGTGGCGACGAGTTCGGCATGTTGCGCGACTACCATCCGAGCGATCCGCGCCGCCTGATCGCATGGAAGGCGAGCGCGCGCCACGGCAGCCTGCTGGTCAAGGAATTCGAGCAGCGCCAGAACCGCGAGGTCGTGCTCGATTGGCAACACCTCGACGGTCTCGAATACGAAACCCGCATTTCACGGCTTGCCGCATGGGTCGAACGCGCAGAAGCGACAGGCGCGCCGTACGCGCTCGTTCTGCAGCAGGTAAGGCTGGGGCCGAATATCGGCAACGAGCATCGCGATGCCTGCCTGCGCGAACTCGCGCTGCTGCCGGACGCGCGCGCATGAGTCAGCGCGTCTCGCCCAAACTGACGCAGCGCCAGTTCGCACTCGTCGCGGTCTGCGTACTTGCCGCTGTGCTCGCGCATGCGGCGCATCTCACACTGATGATCGGCGGATTGATCTTCGTGCTGCTCGGTGGTGCATGGCTGCAGCACTGGCGCAGCGAACGGCGCATTCCGGGATGGATCAAGATCCCGCTCGTCGTTCTGTTCCCGGTGATCGTGATCGCGCAGTACGGCAATGTGTTCGGGCGTGAACCGGGCGCGGCACTGGCCTGCGCAATGCTCACATTGAAACTGCTCGAAACCGAGCGACGCCGCGATGCACTCGCAATCGTGCTGTTCGCAAGTTTCGTGCTGATGAGCGCGCTATTGTTTGATACGAGTCTCGGCTTCACGCTGCTCCTGTTCGCGTGCATCGCGCTGCTGCTTGCTACGCTGCGCGAACTCGAACCACGCCCCCCGCAAGAAGTGCCTGTTGCATGGCGCGTAATGCTGATCCGAAATTTACGTAGCGGCGGCATTGCGCTCGCGACTGCCATTCCGCTGGCACTGTGCGCTTTCGTGTTTTTTCCGCGCCTCGATTCGCCGCTGTGGCGTACACCCGGTGACGCGAGTGCGCGCACGGGCATCGGCGACTCGATGGCGCCTGGGACGATTCACAATCTGCTCGTCGACGACAGCGCAGCGTTTCGCGTTGCATTCGACGGCCCGCTACCGCCGCGCGCGCAGCTGTACTGGCGCGGCCCTGTGCTGATCGACTTCGATGGTATGACCTGGAAACGCCGCGAAGATCTGCACGCGATGTTGCCCGATGCGGCCCAGTCGGTCGGTGCACCGATCCACTACGAGGTCACGCTCGAAGCGACTGACAAGCCTTGGCTGTTTGCACTCGATGTGCCGCTCGACGAACCCGAAGACGCGCGCCGCGATCGCAACATGAGCCTCACGCGGCGGCGGCCGGTGACGGAGCTATACCGCTATCGTGTCAGTTCCACGCCGAACTATCGACTCGACCTGCGGCTCGATGCGCGGCAGCGCAGCGCAGCGCTCGCCTTGCCCAAAGGCTTCGATCCGCGCAGTGTCGAACTCGCGCAGAATTGGCGCCGCGACCTACACGACGACGCGGCGATCATGCGCGCCGCGCTCACTCGCTTTCACGACGAAGAATTTTTCTACACCTTGTCGCCGCCACTGCTCGGCCGCGATTCGATTGATGATTTCCTGTTCGCCACTCGACGCGGTTTCTGCGAGCACTATGCGGCTGCTTTCGTTTTCCTCATGCGCGCGGCGCAAATTCCGGCGCGCGTGGTCACGGGCTATCAGGGCGGTTACTTCAATCCAACTGGCAACTATCTGCTCGTGCGTCAGTCCGACGCGCACGCCTGGGCGGAAGTCTGGTTTGAAGGTAGCGGCTGGATGCGNNNNCCGGCGCGCGTCGAACTCGATGCTGCCAGCGCGGCGGGCGCGAGCGCACCGTGGTACCAGGCACGTTGGATTCGCGGATTGCGCAATCAATTCGATCTGATCAATCGCGGCTGGAACACCTTTATTGTGCAGTTCAATACCCTACGCCAGCAGAACCTGCTGGCGAAGCTGGGCATCGAGAAGGCGGATTACACCACGCTGACTTGGATTCTCGTCGGCACGACCAGCTTGCTGCTGTTCGCGACCGCGCTGTGGATCATGCGCACGCCGCGCCGCCGCCTCGATCCGCTTGATGCAGCCTACGCTAGGTTCTGCCTCAAGCTTGCGCGCGCGGGCGCGGGGCGCGCGCCCACGGAAGGTCCACAAGCCTATGCGACGCGTCTGCAAAAACTAACCGGTTTGCCGCCGGAACGGAATCTACCTTTGCAGGCCTTGCTCGCGGACTACGTCAGCCTGCGCTACGCCTGCGCGTTACCGTCGGATCAAGCGGTCGCGGCCTTCGCGCGCGCCGTGCGCGCTGTGCGCTTACGCCGCCCGGCGGCATCGACAGGCTGAATCGCCGCTGTCCGCTTGCAAAAGCTTACACCTGGCGGTCACCAGCGGCGGTAAAATGCAAGGTACGAAATCGTGCTGTGGAGGTGCGTCATGCATTTCTCACCGCGTTGATGCTCACCGGCTGCGCCAGCGTGCCCCCGCAGATCGCCGGCAACGATTTTGCCGCGGTCACGCCGCAGCAGGCCGTCAGCCAGAATACGCACGGACAACGCGTGCGTTGGGGCGGCGAGATCATCCGCGTCGAACCGCGCGCCAATTCCACCTGCTTCGAGATACTCTCGCGCGAACTGTACGACGATGCGCGGCCGAAACGGCACGACCGCAGCGAAGGCCGCTTCCTCGCATGCAAACAGGGCTTCTTCGATCCGGCGGTGTATGCCAAGGGTCGCGACATCACCGTCGTCGGCATACTCAACGGCAGCGAAAAACACAAGGTCGGCGAGTACGACTATACTTTTGCAAAAGTGGACGCGAACGAGGTCTATATGTGGCCCAAGCGCGTCGACTACCCGATGCACTACTACGATCCCGCGTTCGGCCCGTACTGCGACCCGTTCTGGGGGCCGTGCTGGAGCCTCTACGGTGGTTGGGGCGGCTACTGGGCGCCGCGGCCGATCGTGATCGTCAAGCCGGCGCCGAAGTCGGGGAGGTAACGGGGGTCAGCCTCTCATTGGCGTGATGAACATTTGGCGCGACGAACAGCGTGATGCAGAACCGTCCCTGGTGCGCCTCCGTTCGGCATCCTGCCTCACCCTCGCGAGCGGCGCGACATGCCCTTCAAGGCATGTCGCAAGCACCGCTCGCTCGACCCTTCGCATCCTGCTACGGGCGTTCGACCTCGCGCGCGATGCGCTTCAACGCATCGCGCTAGCGCTCGGTCTCACCCCGGTGGCCAGTGCATTTGGCGGCCGGCTAAGAGATGCAGATGGATGTGGAACACTGTCTGCCCGCCGTCCTTGTTGCAATTCATCACGCAGCGGTAGCCATCGTCTGCGAAGCCTTGCGTCTTGGCCCAGCCCGCAGCGGCGAGGAACAGCTTGCCCATCAGCACAGCTTCGTTCGGTCCGATATCGTTGAGCGTCGCGTATGCTTTTTTGG
>VBNZ01000237.1:7396-10773 GCA_005877675.1 Gammaproteobacteria bacterium | reverse complement strand
CGGAAAGCACCATGGCGACGATCGCGCCAACAACACCGGGCAGAATGTTCATGTTCCTTTCTCTGTGGTCTCTGTGGTCTCTGTGTTTCCGCTTTTTACGGCGTGCTCCCGCTCGAAGCGCTCGCGGTCGCGCGCGAACTGCCGCTCGAGCTCCTCGCGCCCCTGCCTCGCCATCGACATGCGCCGCGCCTCGTCCTGGTAGAACGGCAGCGTCGCGTCGACGCTGGCGACATTGTGCCGCCGAAACGCGTCGGCGAGCTCCTTGGCGCGGAACCGGTCGTTGCCGAGGATCTCGAGCGCGGTGCGTCCCACCTCAACTCGAAATAGTGGCTCACGTTGCGCGCGCGGCTCACGATGGGAAGCTTGGGGAAGTTCGCGCGCACGCGCTCGACCAGCGCGATGCTCGCCTCCACGTCGTCGATCGCGTTCACGAGGAGCCGCGCGTTGCGCGCGCCCGCGGCTTCCAGCAGGTCGAGCCGTGTCGCATCGCCGTAGAAGACGCGGTAGCCGAACTTGCGCAGCGACTCCACCTGGTCGGGATCGTGGTCGAGCACCACGGCGCGGATGTCGCTCGCGAGGAGGAGGCGCCCCACGATCTGCCCGAAGCGCCCGAAGCCCGCGATGATGACCGGCCCCTCGGCGCTCACCGCGTCGGGCGAGCGCTCCGCGCGCTCGGAGCGGCGCATCCAGCGATCGTGCGCGATGAGGAGGAGCGGCGTCGTCGCCATCGAGAGCGCCACCACGATCGTGAGCAGCGCCTCGCCGTCGCGGCTGAAGACGTTCGCGGCGCGCGCGGCGCCGAACACGACGAACGCGAACTCCCCGCCCTGCGAGAGGAGAAACGCGAAGAGCCAGCGCTCGCGGCAGATGTCGAGCCAGCGCGCGACCGCCCAGAGCGAGGCGATCTTGAGGGCGAGGAACCCGGCGAGGAGGAAGACGACGGTGGCGGGCCGGCTCGCGAGCAGGCTGAAGTCGATCGTCATGCCGACCGAGATGAAGAAGAGGCCGAGCAGCAGCCCCTTGAAGGGCTCGATGTCGCCCTCGAGCGCGTGGCGGAATTCCGAGCCCGCGAGGAGCACGCCCGCGAGGAAGGCGCCGAGCGCCATCGGCAGGCCGGCAGCCGACATCAGCTCGGCGATGCCGACGACGAGGAGGAGGGCGAAGGCGGTGAAGAGCTCGCGCAGGTTCGTGCGCGCGATGAGGCGAAGCGCCGGTGTGGTGAGGTAGCGCCCGACGACGATCACGCCCGCGACCGCGGCCGCGGCGATCCCGAGGCGCATCCACAGCGGATCCGCATCCGGACGCTCGACATGGCCGATGAAGGGGACGAGCGCGATCAGCGGAATCGCGGCGAGGTCCTGGAACAGCAGGATGCCGAGCGCCGCCCGGCCCGTCGGCGTGTCGAGCTCCTTGCGGTCGCTCATCGCCTGGGTGGCGATCGCAGTGGACGAGAGCGCGAGCGCGAGGCCGCCGACGAGCGCGGCCTGCCAGTGCACGCCCCAGGCGAGGAGCGCGGCCACGAGGACCACGCCGCTCGCGGCGAGCTGGATCGCGCCGCCGCCGAGGAGGGCGCCGCGCATGCCGGCGAGCCGGCGCGGCTCGAGCTCGAGGCCGATCACGAAGAGCATCAGCACGACGCCGAGCTCGGCGAGGTTCTGCGTGGCCGCGACGTCGCCGACGAGGTGCAGCCCCCACGGGCCAACCAGCGCGCCGGCCGCGAGATAACCGAGGATCGCCCCGATGCCGAGGCGCGTGGCGAGCGGCACGCAGATCACCGCGGCGGCGAGGAAGATGAGCGCTTCGCGCATCAGTCCCTCCTCGCCGCGTGCCCGCCGTTCCATGCATCGAGGCGCGAGCGCAGCTTGCGGCCGTGCTCGCGCAGCTCCGCGTCCGGCAACGCGTGGCCGCCGTGGACGATGTGGGGCTCCATCCAGTGCATGCCGCAGTAGCGCGCGACCTGCTCGACGACTGGGACGAACGCCTCGAAGGCATGCCCGTGCCGGCCCTCCACGCGGTAGGCATCGCCTGCGCTCGAGGTCGTGACCCAGAGGCAGTCCTTGCCCTCGAGCGCTGCACCGGTGCCGTGCGCCCAGCCGCCGACGAGCACAGAGTCGAACCAGTGCTTCATGAGCGCGGGCACGGTGTACCAGTAGAGCGGATGCAGCCACACGACGAGCGCGGCGCGCTCGAGCGCCTCCTGCTCGGCGCGGGCGTCGATGTCGAAATCGGCATAGAGCGCGTAGAGCGAGCGGATGTCGATCGCGGGAAGGTCGCGGATCGCGTCGAGCAGCGCCGCGCAGGCGCGCGAGCGGCTCGGATAGGGATGCGCGTGGATCACGACGATCACGCGAGCCTCGCGAGCAAGTCGCGCCACGGAACGGTATCGAGGAGGATGCCCGCGAAGACGGCGGCGCCGAGCCAGTTGTTGTGGCGAAACGCCTTGAAGCAACCTTCGCGCGTGCGCGTGCGGATGAGGCGGTAGTGGTATGCCGCCATCGCCGCCGCCGTCGCGAGGCCCGCGTAATAGAAGGGCCCGTAGCCGCGCCACACGCCGATCGCCGCCATGATCGCGAGGAAGAGCGCATAGCACGCCATCACCGCGGCGACGTCGTACCGGCCGAAGAGGATCGCTGAAGTCCGCATGCCGATGCGCACGTCGTCGTCGCGGTCGACCATCGCGTACTCGGTGTCGTAGATCGTCGAGAACAGCACGTTGGCGAGGAACAGCAGCCAGCACAGCGGCGGCAGTGAGTTCGTCACCGCGGCGAACGCCATCGGAATCGACCAGCCGAACGCGGCGCCGAGATACACCTGTGGCAGATGCGTGTAGCGTTTGGCGAAGGGATACGTCGCCGCGAGAAACGCGCCGACGAAGGACAGTTCGATCGTGAGCTTGTTGGTGAACAGCACCAGCACGAACGCGATCGCGATCAGGGCGAGGAACACGATCAGCGCTTCGCGCGGACTCACCTTGCCTGCGGCGATTGGACGCTCGCGCGTGCGTCTCACCTCCGGATCGAGGCCGCGATCGGCGTAGTCGTTGATCACGCAGCCGGCCGAACGCATCAAAAATACGCCGAAAGTGAAGATGGCCAGCGTGCCCCATGGCGGGAAATCGCCCGCGGCAAGCCACAGCGCCCACCACGTCGGCCACAGCAGCAGCGCGGCGCCGATCGGCTTATGCATGCGCGCGAGCTTGGCGTATTCGGTCGAGCGTTCGCGCACGTGCGCCCAGTCGATGCGTGCGAGCGCAGCAGTGATCGTATCGATCAGCCGTAACCACCACTTGGGCAGGTATTTCCAGTCCGTTATGACCGGAACGCGAGAAGCGCGCTGAGCGGCAGCGAGGGATTGCGCCACGGATTCTTTGCGCCTTT
>VBNZ01000237.1:0-7343 GCA_005877675.1 Gammaproteobacteria bacterium | reverse complement strand
GAAGCTCGCAGGAAGTATCGTTCTAATCCAAGTTTACGCCAAGGCGAAGCTAGACTCGCATTCTCCGCGCGCCTCGGCGTATGCTCGCGCGTCGTCCGCATCGCATTCGAGGCCGCCATGCCGTCGCGCTATGTCCCGTTCGTGCTATGTCTTGTCTTGTGCGCGCTGTCGCTCGCGATGCTCTGGGATGGGGTGATCTGGCGCTGGCTTGCGGGTATCAGCGGCGTGCTCAGCGTCCTGGGTCTGGTCGATCTGATGCAGACGCATTCGACGCTGCGGCGCAATTTTCCGATCACGAGCCACGTCCGCACGTTTTTCGAATTCTTCCGGCCGATGCTGCGCCAGTACGTGGTCGAGTCGGATACCGAAGAAGTGCCGTTCTCGCACTCACAGCGCTCGATCGTGTATCAGCGTGCGAAGAATGTGCTCGACAAGCGTCCGTTCGGCACGGAACTGGATCTCTACGCCGACCATTACGAGTGGATCAATCACTCGCTGGCGCCGGCGAAGATCGACAGTCATGACTTCCGCATCACGATCGGCGGGCCGCAATGCACGCAGCCGTATTCGGCCAGCGTGTTCAATATTTCGGCGATGAGCTTTGGCGCGATTTCGGCGAATGCGATCCGTGCGCTCAACGAAGGCGCGCGCCGCGGCGGCTTCTATCACGACACCGGCGAAGGTTCGCTCTCGACGTATCACCGCGAGAACGGCGGCGATATCTGCTGGGAAATCGGCTCGGGCTATTTCGGTTGCCGCAACCCCGACGGCACTTTCGACGAACGTGCATTTTTGGAAAAAGCGACACTTCCACAAGTAAAAATGATCGAGGTGAAACTGTCGCAGGGCGCCAAGCCCGGACATGGCGGCGTGCTGCCCGCAGCCAAGGTCAGCGAGGAGATTGCGCGCACGCGTGGCGTGGCGATGGGCCAGGACTGCATCTCGCCGGCCGCGCACAGCGCATTCTCGACCCCGTTGGGCCTGCTCGAATTCGTCGCGCGCCTGCGCGAAAAATCCGGCGGCAAGCCGACCGGCTTCAAGCTCGCGCTCGGCCATCCGTGGGAATGGTTCGGCATTGCCAAGGCGATGCAGCAGAGCGGCATCTATCCGGATTTCATCGTCGTCGACGGCGGCGAAGGCGGCACCGGCGCGGCGCCGCTCGAATTCACCGATCACGTCGGCGCACCGCTGCGCGAGGCGCTCCTGCTCGTGCACAACACGCTGGTCGGGTTGAATCTGCGCGACAAGATCAGTCTGGGCGCGAGCGGCAAAGTCATCACCGCGTTCGACATCGCGCGCACGCTCGCGCTCGGCGCCGACTGGTGCAATGCCGCGCGCGGTTTCATGTTCGCGCTCGGCTGCATCCAGTCGCAGAATTGCCACACCGATCGCTGCCCGACCGGCGTCGCCACGCAGGATCCGGGACGCTGGAAAAAGCTCGACGTGCCGGATAAGTCCGAACGCGTGAAAATGTTCCATGAGAACACGCTGAAGGCGCTGAAGGAGCTGATCGCCGCCGCCGGCCTGCATCACCCGAACGAGCTCGGACCCGAGCACGTGATCCGCCGCGTATCCTCGATCGAAGTACGCTCGCTCTCGGCGCTGTATCAGTTCGTAAAGCCGGGCGAGTTGGTCGGCGGCTTGCCCGACCATGCCGTATTCAGGGTGTTCTGGGACGTTGCGCGCGCCGACTCGTTTGCGCCGCCGCGGACGGTGCTGGAGCTGCAACATACCAAACTGCGCTGAAAGCGCGGCGCACGCAAAGGTGCACCGCAGCTTTGGACAGGTCGAGCTTGACGCCTTCAGGTCGACGCAATTCTGTGCAATTTCTGCAAGTGCACTTGCAGTTGCTGCAGCTGCGCGATCAGCGTCGTGAGACTGTGTTTTAGCTCCAAGTACGCCTCGAGTTCGCCGGGGACATGCGACGCCGCCGGATTCTTCAACACGTGCAGGTCGAGTGTCAAAGCGGCTTCACTGCGCTGTATTTCGTCCAGAATCCTCGCGACGACCTGGGGGTCGGGCGGCGTTTGCTCGTCTTGCACCGCCGGCAAAAGATTTTCGGTTTCGCGTAGCGCATTCGCAAGCGGCGATTCAACGCCGACGACATCGATGACGTCCGCGGCGACTGGCCGCAAATTATCGAACTTGGATGCTGCCGCGGCTGCCTCGCGCACCTTCTGCACGGCCGGTAGCAGCAGACCGATCAGGACCGCGATGATCGCGATCACAACGAGCAATTCGATAAGGGTGAAGCCGCGCTGGCGGACCGCTGTGCTGGCTGACATGACGCACCTCCTCACAAGAGATTGAGTGCGATGGGAAAGCCTACTCGCGCGCGCCGGGGGTGGTCAATCAGCGCGCGCGGCGCATCGCTGACGGCAAAAATTGCGTGCAATTCTCGGGCCGCCCACCCATTGCGAAGCAACGAATTTTCGCGCAGTGAGCTGACTAACGCTGCGCGGTTTCCGGCCCGCGCGAGCCCTGACGTCAGCTCGCCCGTCGCCGCCGCCGTGCCGGCGTACCGATCAGATCGAGAAAATTATCGAACACGGCGTGTGCGGTTGCCTGCATCGCGGTGATGCGTGGCAGCGTGTCAGCGCGGATCGCTTCGGCGTCGCGGCCAAGTCCGGCGGCGATCAGCTCGTCGCGATAGCTCGGCAGATTGAGCCAGCGTTCGATCAGGGGTTGATCCATTTCGAGATGGAACTGAAAGCCGTAGGCATTCTCGCCATGCCGGAACGCCTGGTTCTCACAGGTCGGCGTGCGCGCGAGGTGCAAGGCGCCTGCGGGTAGGTCGAAGGTGTAGCCGTGCCATTGGAATACCGGCGCCTGCATGCCGAGCGGCGCGAACACAAGATCGTACCAGCCGATTTCGCTGACCTGGTTGCGTCGCACTTCCGCGCCCAGCGCATGCGCGAGCAATTGCGCGCCGAGGCAGATGCCTAGCACGGGCTTGCCTTGCGCGAGCGCTTCGCCGATCACCTCGATCTCGGTCTGCAGATGCGTGCGCGTGGCGCGATCCTCGACGTTCATCGGTCCACCGAGCACGATCAGCCCGCGATAACGATCGAGTTTCGGCTTGGCATCGGGTTGGCGTTCGAAGTTGACGAACTTGACGCGATGCCCGCGTTGACGAATCAGCTGGTCGAGCGTGCCGAGCGGTTCGGCGGCGACGTGTTGGAGGACGAGTATGCGCGACATGTTCGCAGCATGCGAGACGATCACGCAAAAGACAACGGACCCGACGCGGAGTCCGTCGTTTCAACGTGGATGTCAGAAGCTGTAGACGAGATTGGTCGTCAGCAACTGGTCGGTCTTCTTGCCGACGACAACGTCGCTGTTGTGACGCATCTGCCAGGCGGCCTTGAGCGCGAGCTTGTCGCTCATCTTCACCGCGATACCGGCATCGCTCTGGAAGAACGTATTGTTGCTGCCGGCTTCAACCGTGAACGTTTCGACGAAGGAGGTGCTCGCATTGAAGTTGTGCTTGTAGTCGATGCGACCGCGCAGCACCAAGCTGCTGTCGCTGTCGGGCTCGAACAGCGCCGCTGGAGTGAGAGGATCGACCGGAGTCAAATAGTAAGACTTCGGCTGCGCGACCTTGTAGCCGGGGCCGGCTTCGGCTGATAGCTCATTGACCGCGTTCTTGAGGAACTGATAGCCGTAGCCGATCGAGGCAACGTATTGGTAGGTGTAGGGCGAGAACGCGTCGTGCTCGTAGCGCAGCGCGCCGACGATGTAACTGCGGTCGTCGAGCCTGTAGCCGGCCGAGGCACCGGCCTCGTAGCGGTTCGCGGTCAGATCGTATCTGCTGACATTGGTCAGTGTGTACGGCGTCGTCGAAGTGTTCAGTGTCGCGGTCGTCACCGTGGCCTTGTTGCGCAGCGCGAGCAGGTAGAAGTCGTCCTTCCATTGCTCGTCGTTGAACTTGACGTCGAGCTTGGCATTGAGATTCTGCGACTTGGTATTGCCGCTAGCGAGCGCGAGACCGGCTTCGCCTGAACCCGACCAGCCTTCCCGCGGCGGATCGGCGGCTAGCGCTGCGTAGGGCAATGCGATGAGCAGGGCCGTTGCCAGCAGGTGTTTCTTCATGATCTCTCCTTTATGATGGATTAACCGACGCATGCAGCGATCACGCGCGGTGGCCGCGCATTGTAAGCGTACACAATGCGCAAAAAGGCACAAATGTTACCGAAGGATTGAGCGCACGTTCAGCTGCGTTATGCGCGTTCGCCGCGTGGCGCGTAGTACAGCATCACCACGTGCTTGGCCTCGGCGAAGAACAGCCAGCGTTCGACGAACAAACCGAGCGTGACCGCGAACGCCGCGCCGAGTGCAGCGACCTCGGCGTTCGAGCGCATGAGCATCGCGATGACCAGCAGGGCGATCGGCAGCGGCGCGAGCAGCAGCAGTACGATGCGTCGCAGGCGCGCCGCATGCTTGCGCGCGAGAGCGAATCCCATCTCGCGCGTCAGATAATTTTCTTCGCTATGCGGCGCCTCCACGCTGCGCACCGCGCCATAGCGACCGAGACCGGTCGCGCTTTCGATGGAAGCGGGTAGCGGTTGCGTATCGATGTAGCGCCAATAGGCGAGCTTGAGCAACGCACTCGCGATGCACAGAAGAATTACGAGCCAGTCGAGCCCGCGGGAACCGAGCGCGATATCCGGGCAGCCATCGTCGAATGCGCAGTGCCAGGCGAGGAGCCAACTCGCGCCGCCAATCAAGCCGAGCAGCAGATAACCCGGTGCGACGTAAACATTGTGCCAGGCGCGGATGGTCTTGAGCGAGGCATATATCTGCGCAGTGCAGTACACCGTAATCGCCGCAAGCAGCATCAGTGCGAGCGCGGATATGCGCACGGGCATTGCGTCGGTTTGCTGCCACTGCGCAATGAGCAGCGCGCCGACCGGCAGGAAACTAGCGGTCGCGGCCACGCCTTCGCGCGACAGCCACGATGAGCGCCATTGGCTGAAGGCACGCCATGCGCGTTGCGGTTGGCCGAGGTGAAATGTCGATGCGATCAGCCCTGCGACGCTGGCCAGCGCACCCAGCGCGAGCAGCGTAACGATCTCGCTGCGCGGCAGCAGGGCCGGTTGCATCAGCAGGATCAGTGAGAGCAGAAAGAGCAGGCCGTAGCCGCAGCCGGAAATGACGGTAAAGAAAATAACGGAAAGGGCAGGATGCATGCGGTAGCGGTCTTCAGCGCGAAAGCACTTTGTCGATCCAGCGCAGCAGCGGCGAGGCGGTGGAAAAATCCATTTTTTCTTCCGCTGCGGCCGAGGAGGATGTTGTCGAGCTGCCGCCATCGCGTCGTGGCCGCTTGTAACCCATCTCCGGCATCAGATCGTAACCGCCGCGCTGTGCGACGAGTTTCGACACGGCGGAGTTTTCGTTGCCGAGATCGCCGAAGTGGCGCGCGCGCGTCGGGCATGCCGCGACGCAGGCAGGTTGGCGATCGATCTCGTCGAAGGATTCGTTATAGATGCGATCGACGCAAAGCGTGCATTTCTGCATTACGCCGCGCTGCTCCGAATACTCACGCGCGCCGTAGGGGCAGGCCCATGAGCACAGCTTGCAGCCGATGCATTTGTCTTCGTCGACGAGCACGATGCCGTCTTCGGCGCGCTTGTAGCTGGCGCCGGTCGGGCACACGGTTACGCAGTCCGGTGTCTCGCAGTGCAGGCACGAGCGCGGGAAGTGCACGGTCATTGCGGATGCGTTTTTCTGCGCTGGCTCGATCTCGAAGCTATGCACGCGATTGAACCAGACGCCGAGCGGTTCTTTGCCGTACGGGCTCTCATCCGGCAAAGGACCGAACTGGCCGCCGTCGTTCCACTCCTTGCACGCGACCGCGCAGGCGTGGCAGCCGACGCAGATGTCGAGATCGATCACCAGGCCGAGCTTCTTCGTCGTGGGAGCTGGGAGCATCGTCATGCGGCATGCTCCGACGCATTCGCGGTCGATTCAATCTCATGTCCGGCACGCTGCGGCTGCGCGTCGCGGACGAGGCGCACTTTGAGGTCGAACCACGCCGCCTGCCCCGTCACCGGGTCAGCATTGGCGTAACGGTAACCGTCTTCGCGCGCCGGCAGCAGATCGTCGATCGTGTGGTTGAGCAAAAATCCCTTTGTATACTCCGGCGCATCCTTGTCGAGTTTCCACGCGCCGGCGCGCTTGCCGATCGCGTTCCACGTCCACAGGACGCCGGGGGCCGTGCCGGCGTGATGCTTCGCCTGCACGCGAATGCGCGCGTGTGCCGACTCGACCCAGACCCAATCGTCGTCCTTCACGCTGTGTGCCGCCGCCGTGTCCGGATGCAGATACAAATAGTTGCGCGCGGCGATCTGGCGCAGCCACGCGTTCTGCGAACCCCAGGCGTGGTACATGAACATCGGTCGCTGAGTAATTGCGCTCAAGGGGTAGGACTGAGGGCTGAGGGCTGATGGCTGAGATTCGAGCGCGCCGGCCGTAAACGCCCTCTCCCCCAACGGCTTCATCGTTGGGGGAGAGGGCTGGGCTGAGGGGGCGCTTTTGGGCGCCTCATTCAACGCAGAGTCCCCCTCACCCAACCCTCTCCCCCGCGCAGGCGCAGGGGAGAGGGCCTCGGGCGCATACCAAAACGGCAGCGGATCGAAGAATTTCTCCACGCGCGCGCGCTCGCGCGCAGGCGGCCGCATCGCACCGTGCCCTTGCGCGGCGAGGCGGAATTTTTGCAGCCGCTCGGAATACAGCTCGAGCACGATAGCGTCGGTGGAAATCAAAAATCCCAGCGACTTGGCCCAGGCGAGATAGTCGCGGTTGGCCATCTTGTAATAGCGCGCCGCGTCGGGAATCTTCGCTTCCCAGTGGCAATCGTGGGCCTTGTAGGCGTCGAGCTGCTGCGGATTGGCTTCGCCCACGGCCTGCTTCGAACCGTCGCGGCCGCGCCAGCCGGCGAGCAGGCCGACGCCGGGGGCGCGCTCGTGTTCGACCATGTACTGCGCATAGCCGCGCGGATACTTCGCCGCGCCGTCGTCGTCGAGCATGCCGGGCAGGCGCAGGCGCGCGCCGAGTTCGAGCAGCACGTCCTGGAACGGGCGCACATCGCGATCCGGTGCAATGATCGGCTGGCGGATCGCATCGGCAGCGCCGTCGGCATCGGAGATCGGTCGGTCTAGCAGGCTGATGCAATCGTGGCGTTCGAGGTAGGTCGTATCGGGCAGGACGAGATCGGCGTAGTTCACCGTCTCCGACCAGTACGCATCGACATAGATGAAATGTGGAATTTTATACTCACCTGACACCGCGTCTCGATCCGCGAGCATGTGCCGCGTCTCGCCCGTATTCATCGCGGAGTTCCA
>VBNZ01000236.1 GCA_005877675.1 Gammaproteobacteria bacterium | reverse complement strand
AACCCGATTACCGTGTCCAAGGCGTATCAGGAGCTGGTCGACGACAATCTCGTCGAGAAGCGCCGCGGCTTGGGTATGTACGTGGCCGAGGGCGCGCGCGAAGCGCTGTTGCGCTCGGAACGCGAACGTTTCCTGCGCGATGAATGGCCGCCGCTGCGCGAGCGCCTCTCGCGTCTGGGCTTGGATCTGAACACCCTGCTTTCCGCCAACAAGTGAGCCAACGGACTATCACCATGAGCGAAGCCTCACCACCTATCGTGCACGCCCGCGGCCTGAGCAAGCGCTACGGCAACACCGTCGCGCTCGATCACGTCGACC
Organism: Gammaproteobacteria bacterium; assembly: GCA_005877675.1. GTDB lineage: Bacteria > Pseudomonadota > Gammaproteobacteria > Xanthomonadales > Rhodanobacteraceae > Rudaea. Next base: position 2,743 of record VBNZ01000236.1, on the reverse strand, counting down.
TGGAAATCGGCGCAGGCCGCATCGTCGGCCTGATCGGTCCGAACGGCGCAGGCAAAACCACCGCGCTCAAGGCCATCCTCGGTCTGTCCGAATTCGACGGCGAATTGTCGGTACTCGGCATGAATCCGCGCTCGCAGCGCACCGAGCTGATGCGCGAGGTGTGCTTCATCGCCGACGTAGCCGTGCTGCCACGCTGGCTGCGCGTGAGCGAAGCGATCGATTTCGTCGGCGGCGTGCATCCGCGTTTCTCGCGCGAGAAGTGCCTCGCCTTCCTCGCACGCACCAAGATCCAGCCGATGCAGCGAGTGCGCGAACTGTCCAAGGGGATGATCGTGCAGTTGCACCTGGCTCTGGTGATGGCGATCGACGCCAAGCTGCTCGTGCTCGACGAGCCGACGCTGGGCCTCGACATCCTGTATCGCAAGGAGTTCTACCACAACCTGCTCAACGACTACTTCGACGACGAGAAGACTATCGTCGTCACCACGCACCAAGTGGAGGAAGTCGAGCACATTCTCACCGACCTGATCTTCATCAAAGATGGCAAGATCGCACTCAACGCGAGCATGGACGAAGTCGGCGAGCGCTATGCCGAAGTGATGGTCGCACCGGACAAGGCTGATGCCGCGCGCACGCTTAAACCGCTTAGCGAACGGGCAATCTTCGGCAAGACGATTTTTCTATTCGACGGCGTCAGCCACAAGCAGCTGGCAGAACTTGGCGAACTGCACAAACCGAGCATCGCCGATCTGTTCGTTGCCATGATGAAAGGAACCTACGCATGAATACGGCCGTCACAAACCCAGCCGCAGCCAGTCCGCTCGGCGCGTTCAGCTGGCTGCTCAAACGCGAATATTGGGAATTCCGCGGCGGATTTTTTCGCGCGCCGTTCATCATCGGAGCGGTAATTGTCGCTGTCTCGATATTGGCCATGATCACGGCCGACTTCACCGCGCATCGCAACGGCATCAATATCAGCGGCATGAACATCGGCAAGATCACCGAAAAACTCAGTGCGGAAGACGCGGCGAAATTCGCAGGCGGAATCGATGTCGGCCTGCTCGGCATGTGCGTGCCTATCATGGCGACGCTGGCCTTCGTGACATTCTTCTATCTGCTCGGCTCACTGTACAACGACCGCCGCGACCGCAGCGTGCTGTTCTGGAAATCGTTGCCAGTGTCCGACCTGCATACGGTCTTGTCCAAGGTCGTGACTGCTGTGCTCGTTGCGCCGATATTCGCAATCGCCGCCTGCGTGGCGTTGCAACTCACGTTTCTCGTTGTAGTCACGATCTACGCGGCACTGCATGGCGTCAACGCGTTGCCGCTGCTATGGTCACCCACGCATCTGCTTAGCCTGTGGATCAAGATGCTCGTGATGATTCCGGTCAATGCGCTGTGGGCACTGCCGACGGTCGGCTGGCTGCTGCTCTGCTCGAGCTTCGTGCGCAGCAAGCCGTTCCTCGCTGCGGTCGTGGTGCCGATTATTGCCGGCGTGATCATCGGCTGGATCAATCTGATGCAGCAGTTCGCGCTGCCAAGCAGCTGGTACTGGAAGAATATCTTCGCTCGCCTGGTGTTCGGCACCGCGCCTATCGGTTGGCTGAGCGGCATGTCGCCGAAGACAATCTCAATCGGCATAAGCGACGATCCGGTCGCGAACGCGATGCAAAACGTGGTTTCGTACGACATCCTCAATACGATTACCACTACGCTCAGCTCGCCAAGCATGTGGGTCGGCGTCGTCGCGGGTGCCGCTATGATCGCTGGTGCAGTGTACTTCCGTCAGAAGCGCACTGAAGCGTATTCCTGAGAATGCAAAGGCGAACCAACTGACGAGTTCACCCGTAAGCAGCAGCGGGCCGCCCTTGAGCGGCCCGCTGGTCATTTTACCGGCTAGTCATTTAATCGCGTCAGTCTGCACACGATAGGCATTGCCTCCCTGCTTTTGCAGGCCGGTCTGACCAAGGTTGATCTCACCGTCGAGCCAGTAGCGCAGGATTTCGTTGCCGACGCGCCGCGTCACCACAGCAGCTCCGTTGCCCGTGTAGATGATGTCGCCCGCGCGCAGGTCGGCGACATGCAGCGTTTGGGCGATGTCCTTGCCTTCAGCGTATTGCTGCTGCAACGCGTTGCGCGCGGTGGAGTTTGCAGCCGGCACCTTGCCGATGAAGTTCTGAGTCTTGTCGCGAGTGCGTAGGACCACACTGCTGCGCAAAGACCCGCTCACCTTGTAGCGGTTGTCGCCGAGTGGCAGCAGTTCGACGCGGTCCAGGTTCAGTTCGCCGCTGAGCCAGTACAAGTGTGTGTGCACACCTTCGCGCCGGGCCACGCCGCGGATCTCGCCGTCGACGACGACCAGGTCGTCCTGCTGCAACTGGCTCGCACCGATCTCACCTTCCGCGGGCTTGCCTTCGTTGAGATTCTTCTGCATGCGCTGCTTGATCGCGGCGATACGGTCGGCCTCCGCTTTCTCGGCCGCGATGCGTTCGGCTTGCTTGCGCTCGGCCTCCGCTTTCTCGGCCGCGACGCGTTCGGCCTCCTTGCGCGTCGCTTCGGCCTTCTCGGCGTCGATACGCGCGGTTTCGGCCTTCTCCGTCTGAATACGATCCGCTTCCGCCTTCGTTGCTGCAGCCTTGGCGGCAGCGGCTTTTGCGGCTTCCGCTTTCGCGTTTTCGGCCTTCGCCGCGTCGGCTGGCGGCGGCGCGGCTTTCGCGTCCTCAATGCGCACGATCACGTTTTC
>VBNZ01000235.1:3082-5408 GCA_005877675.1 Gammaproteobacteria bacterium | reverse complement strand
CACTGGATTACGCGCGACTCCTGTCGCGCGCCCTTCGGGCCATTCGCTGCGCGAATGTTCGCTCCGGCATCCTGCCTCCGCAGTCCCGCCTTCGCGGGAATGACGAGCCAAGGCGTGACGGGCGAAGGGTGAACGACTCGCTCGCCGTAGGCGAGTAGAAGCTAGCCGAAGCAAAGGCACTGGATTCCCGCTTTCGCCGGAATGACGAGCCAAGGCGTGACGGGCGAAGGGTGAACGACCCGCTCGCCGTAGGCGAGTGGAAGCTTATGCTTAGAAAGATAGAAACAAGGGCGCTGGATTCCCGCCTTCGCGGGAATGACGAGGGCGAAGGGTGAGCGACCCGCTCGCCGTAGGCGAGTGGATGCTTATGCTTAGAAAGATAGAAGCAAAGGCACTGGATTACGCGCGACTCCTGTCGCGCGCCCTTCGGGCCATTCGCTGCGCGAATGTTCGCTCCGGCATCCTGCCTCCGCAGTCCCGCCTTCGCGGGAATGACGAGCCAAGGCGTGACGGGCGAAGGGGGAGCGACCCGCTCGCAGCAGGCGAATGGAAGCCTTGGCTTGTAAGTGACCCGCCCCCCCTGCCAGGGCGAGTGGAGGCCCTGCTCTGATAAAGAGCAAAGCTGGATTACACGCGACTCCTGCCGCACGCCCTTTGGGCCATCCGCTGCGCGAATGCTCGCTTCGGCGTCCTGCGACTGCGCTCCCGCCTGCGCGCGAATGACCAGCGAAGAACAAGAACGGAATTCCAGATTTCGCGGAAATGAAGGTGACGAAGGAGCCGCCTGCAGCGGCGGACGAACAAGGTCAAACCAGCGCGGCCACCATCACGCGCTTGCCGTGCCGCAACTGCTCGTAGCCGTCCGCCGGCACCGGCAGCACATACGCATCGCGGAAACCGACCGCGCGCAGCAGCCACAACAGACCTTCGGTGCTCGGCGCAAGGCACACGCCGGTCACGCTTGCTTCGGGCGCGTGCACCTCGTCGATCTCGTCGATGATGCCAAAGCAGCCTTTAAGCGGACGCACGTATTCGTACGAGCCCCAGTCGACCATGCCGCCGAGATGCGGCACGACCTGCGTCTCGATCACGCAGGCCCTGCGCGCGAGCGCGCGCGCAACGCGCAAAGCGCCGACCGGGTTTTCGAGGTGATACAAGAGGCCGAACATCACGACGAGATCGTGCGTACCGTCATCCTGCGCGTTGAGTGCGAACACATCGCGCTGACGCGGATTGATCGACGCTTGTTCGTACACGTGTGCAAGCAACTGCGTATCGGCAATGTGCTCGGCGCGCGCATCGATCGCATCGACGCGGCCGAAGCCCGCGCGCGCGAGCTGTAGCGAGAACCAACCCTGGTGGCAGGCGATATCGATCGCACTCAACGCCTGCCGGTCGCCCGGGAATTGCGCATCAATCAGCTGATCGAGCATGCGCGCGCGCGTGAGATGGATCGCATCGACGCGCCCGTCGTGGGTCGACGGCAGCGCGCGCCCGTCAGGCAGGGTCAGCGGATAGAACCAGGATTTCGCAAGCGCCTGCTGCAATAGAGCGTCGCGATCGGCGACCGGTGTCGGCATCGGAGAGTTTCCAGAAGTAGAAAGTGCGCATCGCGCGGATGAGCCATTCTACCGCACGCGGTTTGGTACCGGGCTCCAGCGAACTTCTGAACAAGCGTCGCGAGCGAAGGCAGGTCGCCGCAGCGACCGGAACTGAGTTTACCCGTCGCAAATGAGCACCCGCCGGCCGCGCCTCGCCCTCCGGGCCATTCGCTGCGAATGTTCGCTGCGGCTTACTGCCTTCGCAGTCCGCGCACTGCCGGCGCGCCCAATCCTATTGCATCGGGCCGAATGCAGCAGCTGATTCAGAGACCCTCAGGCGGCGATCGCCTCGGCCACCATCGCCTCGATTGCGCTCAGGTCGGGAATGATCGCATGATCGGCGCGCACCAGCACCTGCGCGCGCACACCGGGCGCGCGATCTTCCTCGCCACCGGCGGAGATGAGCAGATCCGGCATCACCGTCGTGAGGCGCGGAAACCCCTGCGTCAGCATCGCGACGAACGGTAGCTTGGGATTGCCGCCGAGTGCCTTGAGCACGGCGACGCGCGCGCTGGTGTAATTTTCCTTCGGCGCACTGCCGGACAGCATGGCAAACGAGAACAGCGGCAGGCGCCAGCCGCGCCACGGCAGGCGGCCCAGCAGCCAGTCCGGTGCGTTGGGAATTTTTTCCGGATTCGTATACGACACGACTTCGGCGATCGTTGCGTTCGGCAGCAGTACGCGGCCGCCGGTGATCGGAATCATGACGCCTCGAATGTCGCGCG
>VBNZ01000235.1:0-3066 GCA_005877675.1 Gammaproteobacteria bacterium | reverse complement strand
CCATGGTGGATTACTTCTTTTTTGAATCGGCTTTGGGATCTTCGGGTACTTCGTCATCGAGCGGCACGAGTTCGAGTGTGCTGAGCACCGGCGGCTTGATCGCGGTCGCACTCTTTGCGTCACCCGGGTCGACCTCGGGCGAGAGAAATACATCCGCCGGAATCGTTTCGAGCTTGCGCCACGTCGCGGCCGCCTGCGAGTGCTCGTCAGGTTTGCCGCCCGCTTCGACATGCGGCGCGAGCGAGTCTTCTAGAGATACGGTTTCGAATCCGAATTCGCTGCTTTTGTGTTTCGCCGGTGGTGCGGATGCGGCCGGCTCGGATTCCTCTACCGGTTCGAGCGACCAGTTCGGCGCCGCCGACCAATTCGGCGCGGCAGGCGCCGGTGGCGCGGGCGCGGCGACGACCGGTGCAGGCGCAGGCGCAGGCGCCCGCAGGGGCGGCGGCGGCGAGACCACAGGCGGCGGCTCGTCTTCCTCGAGCGGTGCGGACGCAAGCAGCGCGTCGAGATCGGGTACTTCTTCGATCGGCGTGTGCGTCTTGGCCGAAGCTTCGAGGCTCTGCAGCGCCTGCGCGAGTTGTGCGTCGATGCTGTCGGAATCGCCGCTCGCAGCTTCGGGCGCTGCGCGCTTATCGAGCGCTGCGTGCTCGAACACCGGCACGGGCGCGGGCGTTTGTGCCACGGGCGCGGCTATCGGCGCAGCGGGCATCAGTGCGGGTGGTGTGGCGAGCCGCGCCGGCGGCGGCGCCCCTGGAATATCGGCTTCGGGTACGCGTTGCGCCCAGTGCTGCTGGGCGGTCGGCGGCGCCACTGCGCCGGGCGGGCGTGGCGGCAGGACGATATCGGGGCGATGCAGAATCTTCGCCGCGAGATGGCGCGCGAAACGCGCGAGATCAAAACCTTCGAGCTTCGCCGAGGTTTCGCTGTCGTTGATCACGATCTCGAAATTCTCGGCATCGAGCCAGTCGACGACCGCGTCGGACACGTCCTCGCCCGGCGCGAGATTGATCACGACCACGCGCGCGCCCGAGGCCGCAAGCGCAGCGCGATCGAGCGCGGGCAGCGCGCTTTCATACGCGATATGCGCACCGAGTGCTTCGAGTGCCGTGCGCAATTCCGCGCCGATGGCGCCGCTGCCCTGGTTGAGCAGTGCGAGCGAGGCAGATTGGGCGCCTGCACTCATCGGACGTCTCCGACCGCTTCGGCGATGTTATGCAGCAGATCGGCCTCCTGGTAAGGTTTGCCGAGATAGCGTTCGACGCCGATTTCCGCCGCGCGCTGGCGGTGCTTCTCGCCCGTACGCGAGGTGATCATGATGATCGGCACGCCGCGCGTGCGCGGATCGTTCTTCATGTAGGTCGCGAACTCATAACCGTCCATGCGCGGCATTTCGACGTCGAGCAGCACGATGTCGGGGATGTGGTCCTGCAGCTTCTCGACCGCATCGAGGCCGTCCTTCGCGGTGATCACGTCCATGTCCTGACGTTCGAGCACGCGCGTCGTGGCCTTGCGCATCGTGATCGAATCGTCGACCACCATGACCAGCAGGCGGCGCTTGGGTTGCAGCGCTGCCGGCAATGGCGCGACCGGCGCCGTGAGATCTTCGCCCAATGCACGCCGCGCAGCCGCGCGGCGCAGCAGCGGCGCAAGATCGAGAATCATCACGACCGAACCGTCGCCCATGATCGTGGCGCCGAGGATGCCTGGCACCGAACTGATCTGCGGACCGACCGACTTGACCACGATTTCGCGCGAGCCGGTCACCGCGTCGACGCGCACCGCGGCGCGCTGATCGCCGCTGCGCGTCATCAGCAGCGGCACCTGCGTGTCGTCGGTGATCTTCGAGGCGGGCACGCCGAGGAGTTGCGAGAGTTCGTGGATCGAATAGGTCTCGCCGGCATAGGCGTAAGTCGGATCCTCCGTACCCAGACGCTTCTCGACGTCCTCGCGTCCGATGCGCGCGACACCCTGTACCGCCGACATCGGGATCGCGTACGCGGTCTCGCCGATACGCACCAGAATCGCCTGTGTCACTGCGAGGGTGAACGGCAAGCGCACGGTGAAGGCCGCGCCCTTGCCCGGGTTCGAATCGATCGAGAGCGAGCCGCCGAGCTGCTTGATCTCGTTGTGCACCACGTCCATGCCGACGCCGCGGCCGGCGATATGCGACACGGTTTCGGCGGTCGAAAAACCACTGTCGAGAATATAGGCGAAGATATCGCGATCGCTGACCTGCTTGTCTTCGGCTAGGAGACCGCGCTCAATCGCCTTGCGCCGGATCGCGTCGCGATTCAGGCCCTTGCCGTCATCGCTGACGCGCAGCACGACTTCGGTCGCTTCACGCGCGAGCGCGATATTGACCGTGCCTTCCTCAGGCTTGTTTGCAGCGCGGCGCTCCTTAGGCGTTTCGATGCCGTGCGCGAGCGCGTTGCGCAGCATATGCTCGAACGGCGCCTTCATGCGGTCGAGCAGGTTGCGATCCATTTCGCCCTGTGCGCCTTCGACTTTGAGCTGTGCCTTGCGCCCGAGTTCCTGCGCGGTCTGGCGCAAGGTGCGGCGCAGTGCCGGCACGAGCGATTCGAACGGCACCATGCGCGTGCGCATGAGGCCTTCCTGCAGATCCGACGACACGCGCGACTGCTGCAGCAGCAGCGTTTCCGACTGCCGCGTCAAATCATCGAGCAGGTTCTGAATCGAGACCAAGTCGGACACCGATTCGGCCAGCGCACGCGAGAGCTGCTGCAACTGACTGAAGCGGTCCAGCTCCAGCGGATCGAATGCGGTGTCGCCGGAATCATGTTGCTCGCGCTGGTAGCGCGACAGGATCTGCGCTTCGGTTTCGAGCTCGAGCTTGCGCAGCTGCTCGCGCAGGCGCGCCACGGTCGCATCGAGTTCGACCAGGTTGTAGCGGAATCCGGCAACCTGCTGCTCCAGACGCGAGCGGTAGATCGCCACTTCTCCGGCGGTGTTGACCATCGTGTCGAGCAGGTCGGAACGCACGCGGATGTATTCCTGCACGCGCGTTTCTTCTTCCTCGGTGACGCGCGCGACGGCGGGCTCGGCTAC
>VBNZ01000234.1:6089-6587 GCA_005877675.1 Gammaproteobacteria bacterium | reverse complement strand
CAGGTCAGCAGCGGACGATCGGCGCCGGTGATCGGCGTCGCCGCGTTGCTGGTGCTGACCAGGCCGAGGCTGCCGTCGGCGCGCTGCACGAGCCAGGCCCAGCCCGAACCAAAGGTGCCGACCGCGGTCTTGGTGAACTCTTCCTTGAACTGCGCAAAGCTGCCGAAGGCTTTGACGATCGCGTCGGCGAGCTTGCCCACGGGTTCGCCGCCGCCCTTGGGCGAGAGCGAGTTCCAGTAGAACGTATGGTTCCAGATCTGCGCGGCGTTGTTGAACACGCCGCCTTGTGATTTCTTGATGATCGCGACGAGGTCGAGACTCTCGTTCTCGGTACCCTTGATCAGGTTGTTGAGATTGGTCACGTAGGCCTGATGATGCTTGCCGTAGTGATAGTCGAGCGTCTCGGCCGAGATATGCGGCGCGAGCGCGTCGCGCGCGTAAGGCAGGGCAGGCAGTTCGATCGCCATGGGCGTCTCCTTGGCAGTGGGTTTGGGCTGC
>VBNZ01000234.1:0-5985 GCA_005877675.1 Gammaproteobacteria bacterium | reverse complement strand
GTGGATATTCAAGAACGTATTCGCCACACCGTGCAGGATCACCCGATCGTGCTGTTCATGAAAGGCACACCGCAATTTCCAATGTGCGGTTTCTCCGCGCGCGCGGTGCAGGCGCTCAAGGGGGCCGGCGCGCAATTTGCCTCGGTCAATGTGCTCGAAGATCCGGAGATCCGTGCCAACCTGCCGCGCTATTCCAACTGGCCGACGTTCCCGCAGCTGTTTATCAACGGCGAGCTGATCGGCGGTTGCGACATCACGCTCGAACTCGCCGAATCAGGCGAACTCGCGCGCATGGTGAAAGAGACGCAGAAAGCCGCGTGATGGAATTGCACGACGCGGTGCGTCTGCCCGCGAATTGGAACCCGGCGGCGGATTCGCTCGCCAATCGGGTTGTGCTGATCGTCGGCGCCGCGGGTGCGCTGGGGCGCGCGAGTGCGCTTGCGTGCGCGCTCGCCGCCGCAAAAGTCGTATTGCTCGGGCGCAAGGTGCGTGCGCTGGAAAAAATATACGACGAGGTCGAGGCAGTGCAGGCAGGCGCCGCATCGATCTATCCGCTCGACCTCGAAGGCGCAGCGCCGCAGGACTATGCCGATCTCGCCGCAACGATCGAGCGCGAGTTCGGCCGCCTCGATGGCATCGTCTTCGCTGCCGCGCACTTCGATGGCCTGCAATCGATCACGACGATCAAGCCGGCGGACTGGCTGCGCGCGATGCAGGTCAATATCAATGCGCCATTTGCGTTGATCCAGGCCTGTGCGGAACTGCTCGTGCGAGCGAGCGGCATCGAAGCATCGGCGACGCAAAAGGCACAGTCGAGCGTTGTCTTCGTGCTCGACGATCCCGCGCGCACCGGCAAGGCATTCTGGGGGGCTTACGGCGTAGGTAAGTTTGCGCTCGCGGGATTCGCGTCGATTCTGCATGAGGAGTCCGAATCTTCGCCATTGCGCGTACATGCGCTGCTGCCCGCGCCGATGCGCAGCACGTTGCGTCGTAACGCGTACTTCGGCGAGAACACACTTGCGCTGCCCGACGCATCGCATGCGGCTGACGCCGTGGTATATCTGCTCGGCGACGAGGGCGCCGCCGCACGCGGCAAGGTGCTCGACTTGCGTTGAGCGTCGATTTACGCTGAGCCTCGATCAGATCGAGCCCCGATCGGATCGAGCCCCGACCAGGTCGAGCCCCGATCGGGTCGAGGGCCAACCAGGTCGAGGGCCGACCAGGTCGAGCCCCGACCAGGTCGAGGCCGATCAGGTCGATTAGCCTGGGGGGGGGGGGGGGGGGGGGGGGGGCGCTTTTCCCCGTGAGAGCGCCCTTCACCCAACTCTCTCCCCTGACCAGGAACCATCGGGGAGAGGGCTTGAATGCTCACGCTCGAGGGAATTGATGGATACCAGCATCAGCACCGTTTCCGCCGGCGTGCTGCTTTTCCTGATCATGGATCCGCTCGGCAACATTCCGCTGTTCCTCGGCTTGCTCAAAGACGTCGCGCCTGCCCGCCGCCGTATCGTGATGACTCGCGAGTTGATCATCGCCCTGGTCGTATTGTTCGGCATCCTGTTCAGTGGCGGATTCGTGCTCAAGGCGCTGCAGCTGCGGCCGGAGTCGGTCAGCATCGCTGGCGGCATCGTGCTGTTTCTGATCGGCGTAAAGATGGTGTTTCCGCCGCACGAAGGCAGTATTTTCGGCGGGCCGGAAGGCGCCGAACCGTTCATCGTGCCGATGGCTATTCCGGGCGTCGCCGGTCCCTCGGCGATGGCTGCGCTGATGCTGCTCGCCAACTCCAATCCCGGCCGCACGGCCGACTGGAGCATCGCGCTGTTCTGCGCGTGGTTCGCGACAGCGGCGATCCTGTTGTGTTCGACATTCCTGTTCCGCTGGCTCGGCCAGAGCGTGCTGACCGCGATCGAGCGCCTCGTCGGCATGCTGCTCGTTGCGCTGTCGGTGCAGATGTTTCTCGACGGCGTTGCAGCGTATCTGAAACACTGAAGCCTCGAGCATTGCAGCGCGCTTGTAACAAAGCGCCGCTAGCGTGACTCCCTCCGACCCGGCCTGCCGCGCCACGCGCGACCGCCGTATCGGAATGGGAGCGGCCAATGATCAGCGTCGAACGTAGTTTCTTCGAGAAATTTCCGCGCCTCGCCGAAGGCCGCGCGCGCAGTTTTTCGCAACCGGTGGTGGACTTGCTGCGCAAAGTTGCATGCGAGGATCGCATCAATCGCACGCTGGCCGACTTCGCGCCGCTGTCAGGATTCGATTTCATCGAGCGCGCTCTGGAGCGCTTCGAAGTCGGCTATCGCATTGCCAATACCGATCGCGACAATATTCCGGCGGAAGGACGTCTCATCATCGTTGCCAATCATCCGCTCGGCGCGTTCGATGCGCTCGCGCTGCTGCATCTGATCGGCAGCGTGCGCCGCGATGTGCGCATCCTCGCGAACGATGTGCTGGGTCAGCTCGAGCAACTGTCGAGTCTGCTCGTGCCGGTGCGCGTGTTTGGCAACGGCAGCGCGGCCGGATTGCGCGAGGCTTACCACGCGCTGGAAAAGGAACAGGCGCTGATCGTATTTCCGGCCGGCGAAGTTTCGCGCTTCGGCGCACGCGGTGTGCGCGATGCGCGCTGGTCGCCCGGTTTCGTGAAAATGGCGCGGCGCATGGACGCGGCCGTACTGCCGGTACACATCGCCGCCCACAATTCGCCCGCGTTCTATGGCATGTCGATGCTGGCCAAGCCGCTCTCATCGCTGCTCCTGGTGCGCGAGATGTTCGGCGCGATGCGCACCCAGCTGGGCATTTCAGTGGGCGAGAGCGTGCCGGCGTCCGAACTGCGCGCCGGGTCGCTCGACCGCGTCGCACAGGCGATGTGCCGGCACGTGTATCAGCTCGAACGCCGCCGTCCCGGTACATTCCGATCGCGCATCCGGAGTCGCCGCTCGCGGTGCGCGCGGCACTGCGCCGTGCCGAAACGCTTGGCGCAACGCGGGATGGCAAACGCATACTCTTGATCGATGCCGAACCCGATTGCCCGGTGCTGCGCGAGATCGGACGCCTGCGTGAGCTTGCGTTCCGCCGTGTCGGCGAAGGCAGCGGCGCGCGCCGCGATCTCGATCGCTTCGACGCACACTATCGCCATCTGATTCTGTGGGACGAGCACGCACTCGCCATCGTCGGCGCCTACCGGCTCGGCGAAGGCGCGCGCATTCTCGCACGCGAGGGCATGCCCGGCTTGTATTCGGCAACGCTGTTCGACTATGCGCCGGCCGCCCGCGAATTCATCGAGCAAGGAGTCGAGCTTGGCCGCAGCTTTATCCAGCCGGCATATTGGAATTCGCGCAGCCTCGATTATCTATGGCAGGGCATCGGCGCCTATCTGCGTCAGCATCCGCAAACGCGCTACCTGTTCGGCCCGGTGTCGATCAGCGCGGCGCTGCCCGCGTCCGCGCGCGAGTGGATCGTCGCGTATCACGCGCGCTACTTTGATGGCAGCGGCTTGCCGGCGCGCTCGCGCAATCCGTTTCGCATCTCGCGGGCGATCGCCAATACGGTCGCACAAGAGTGGCAGCATCTCGACGCGGATGCGGCCGCGCGCGACTTGAAGCGCCGTCTGGGCGAACTCGGCTGCTCCGTGCCCGTGCTGTACAAGCACTACGCCGACCTGTGCGAGCCCGAGGGCGTACGCTTCATCGACTTCGGCACGGATCCCGCGTTCGGAGACTGTATCGACGGCCTGGTACGGCTCGATCTGGCTAATTTACGAGAAGGCAAGCGGGCGCGCTATCTCGCTATGCCAAAAGCAGCCGATGTGATTTGAATCGATTCAAAACCGAGGTGGTGGCGTTAAGGTTTGTAACGACCATTTCAGGGCTGGCAAACGCGCCGAAACTGTCATAAAGTGCCGTTAATCTAGCGTTAAAAGAGTATTCAGCGCTGCCGCGCGCGGCGCACGTGGTATGGCATTTCCGCGAAAACGGGGGCGCGCTGTTCGGTTGGAGAGCAGCGAAAACGCACGGCGCGGATCGTAAACAACGGTCAGCAAACGAAGGGTAAAACAATGATGAATAAGCGATTCAGGGTCAAGGTTCTTTCTGGGGTTATCGCATCGGTGCTCGCAATGTCCGCGGTGGTCTATGCGCAGGACACGACCTCGGGTGTCAGCGGCCGCGTACTCGACGCGAAGGGCGCACCAGTCGCCGGCGCGAAGGTCAAGATCGTGCACGTGCCGTCGGGCACCACGTCGAACGCGACGACGGATGCGAACGGCCGTTTCGTGGCGCAGGGTCTGCGCGTCGGCGGTCCGTACCACATCGAAGCGCAAGGGACCGGTATCAAGGAAATCGATGCGGACAATGTATTCCTGAATCTGGCCGAGACCTCGACGGTCAATCTGGCCGAAACCGCCGCCGGCGCAGAAACGCGCCTTGAAGGCGTGACTGTCACCGCGAACGCAGCGCAGCTCGCAGTGTTCAACGCGGACAACAAGGGTCTGTCGACGAATATCTCGCGTACCCAGCTCGAAGCAGCCGTCAACGCGGATTCCTCTTTCCAGAACATCGCGCGCATCGATCCGCGCATCTCGATCACCGATCGCGACGCCGGCAATATTTCGGCGAACGGCAAGAATTTTCGCTACAACTGCATCACCGTCGACCAGGTCAACGCGGGCGACCCGTTCGGCCTTGAGTCCAACGGCCTCGCGAGCGTCGGCTCGCCGATTTCGCAGGAAACGATCGATTCGTATCAGCTCGCGACGTCGAACTTCGATGTATCGACGCGCGGTTGCGTCGGTGCCAACGTCAATGCGGTGACCAAGAGCGGTACCAACGACTTCCATGGCGAGGTCTATTACAAGTACCGCACCGCGAACGAAGATTTCATGGGCAAGATCGCCCCGATCGGTTCCACTACCGAACTGCCGTACACTGGGTGGCAGCGCGAATGGACGGCCGGCTTCAACGTCGGCGGTCCTATCATCAAGGACACGCTGTTCTTCTTCCTGAGCTATGAAAAGTCCGATCGCGTCGGCATCGGCGCGGTGTCGACGCCGTCCGACGGCGTCGGCCCGCAGCCGGTCACGGGGCTGACCACGGCGTTCTTCAACGCCGTCAATGCGCAGGCTTCGGCATATGGCCTCAATCCGGGCGACCGTACGCTGGCCAACCTGACCGACAAGCGCTATCTCGCCAAAGTCGACTGGAATATCAACGATCGCCAGCGCGCGGTGTTCCGCTATAGCGAAACGAAAGAATCGCAGCCCGTCCCGACCGGCAGCAGCACGTCGGTGACGCCGAACAGCAACTGGTATTTCAAGAACCGCGACATCAAGAGCTATCTTGGCCAGCTGTTTAGCGACTGGAGCGACACGTTCTCGACCGAAGCGGACATCCAGTACTCGCACATCACGCAGGCGCGCGGGCCGCTGGTCGGTGGCTATCAGCCATCGGTGCAGGTCACGGTGCCGACGACGAGCTTCACGCCGAGCGAAACGCTTGGTACGGAATTCTCCAGCCAGGTCAACGCGATCGACATCAAGAGCGTCTACGGCTACGTCGCAGGCACGTGGCACTTGGGTGACCACACGGTCAAGGTCGGCGTCAACGGCAACCAGGACAAGGTGTTCAACGCGTTCCTGCAGGCAGCCGTCGGCAGCTATACCTTCCAGGGGCTGAGCAATTTCCAGAACAAGGTCTGGGAAGAATACGTCTACAAAACCCCGGTGCCGGGTCTGTCGCTCAACCAGGCGATGGCCAACTTCAAGAAGCAGCAGTACGGTGTTTTCCTGCAGGATACCTGGCAGGCAACCGATCGCCTGTCGCTGACCTACGGTCTGCGTTACGACGTGCCGGAGTTCCCGAAGGATCCGACCTTCAATCCGTGCTTTGCGGCCGCTCCGGGTGTGCCGTTCACCGCCGCGGGCGCGAACGGTAGCACGCTCTGCAGCGTCACCAAGGGTGGTTTCGGGTTTGCCAACAACTCGACGCCGAGCGG
>VBNZ01000227.1:9202-13375 GCA_005877675.1 Gammaproteobacteria bacterium | reverse complement strand
TCGCGCTGCGCGTCACCGGCGCCAACGACTACGAGGTGTGCTGGGTCGGCGACAGCCGTATTTACCTGTGGAACGGCGCACTCAAACAGATTTCGCAGGACCACTCCTACGTGCAGGAACTGATTGCGCAAGGCGCGATCACGCAGGAGCAGGCGCGCACGCATCCGCATCGCAACGTGGTGACGCAGGCGCTAGGCGTGACCGACCCGCAGAGCCTGCGCGTGGAAACCCTGCGCGGCACGCTCGATCCCGGCATGCAGATCCTGCTGTGTTCGGATGGGCTGACCGAAGAAGTCGACGACGCACAGATTTCCGCAACCCTGTCGCGCAGCGATCTGTCCGCGCAGGAGTGCGTCGATCATCTGATCCTCGCCGCGCTCGACGGCGGCGGGTCGGACAACGTCACCGTGATTCTGGTGCGCAGCCGCTAGTCGCTGTCCTTCTACGCGATCAGCTGATCATACTCGGCGTGACTGCCGATCCAGAACCACTGCACACCATCGGCAACTGGAGTGCCTAGCGCGCACTGTGTGCCGACACGCACGCTGCGAAATCGTCCATGGTGGACAGGCTTGAATTGCAGGGACGGGTGAGCCGGATCGAGGCGCAACAGCGCATAGTTCTAGCGCGAAAGATCCTGTACTTCAGCGGGCAACGCGTCGAAGCAGCGCCAAAAGCGGCTCGACGCGTAATGCTTCAAATTTCGCGCGCCTTGCCGGTGCGATATTCGGCAAGAGCCTCGACTGCCAAGGCATCGAGCTTGCCAGCTGCGGCATCGGATTCAATTTGCGCGTCCCAGACCTTCGCATCGAATTCTGCAAACCAGCGGCGGAACTCGGCAAGATCGGCCGGAGCGAGCGTCGCTACGGCTTTCTCCAAGGACTCAACGATAGTCATGATAGATCACCTCTTGTCTATCGTAACCGATCTCGCCTGAATCGCCATTCAAGGCGCCGCGCTGCGCAACCCCTTCAACGCCACATTGAACCGCGGCATCGCGTAGTTATTCTCGTCCTTGAGCGTGTCGTTCAAGATGTCGAGCTTGGACTTGAGCGTCGCCGCTTTGTCCTTGTCGATGCTCGGCAGCCGCGTAGTCACGGAATTCACCGCGGCCGGCGTCGGCGTCGATACTCGCGAGGATCGCATCCAGGCTCGCGCTGTCATAGTTATACGCGGCAACTTTCGGTACGAGTTCGTCCAGCGTCGCGCGCAAACGGCGCGCGGCGGCGAAGGTCGCCTCGCGGCTTTGCGTGGTGGCGCGATGCAGCGCGCGGGTTTCATCGAAAACGCGCTTCGCCGCGCCCTTGTCGACCGGCGCGAGCACGTGACGGAACATCACGAGGTTGGCGTCGTTGAGGCGCACGACGCCCGGGCCCAAGCCCGTGCCCTGGCGCGGCCCCCATTTGTTGCCTTTGTATACTTTGTGGCAGGCGTGGCAGTCGAACAGCACGAGTTCGGGGAAGATGCCGTTCCATCCGGTCTTCGGGTCGACCAGCTGATCGAGCAGATTCTCTGCGGAGATGCCCTGCCCGACCGCCCAGTCGCGCACACCGTTCCAGTCGCCTTTGCGCGCGATCCACTTCTCGCCGATCTTGTAGTGCGGATGCAGCCAGGTGAACGTGTCGAGTTCGAACGACATGCGCGGATGACCGGCGCCCATGATCCGATGCGTGATCATGCGGTCTTTGGTGCCCATATGGCACGACAGGCAGGCTTCGGCACGCTTGACCGGATTGTCGGTCGGATACATGCCCTTGGCGATATTGTCGGCGTGCTTGACGCTCTTGTCGGCGTGCGCGTTGAGCCAGTTTTCGGCGCCACCGTGACAGGACTCGCAGCCGACGCCGTCGCTGATCTGGAAACGCTCGCCGCGTTGCGGCGCGTTGTCGGTGTGGCAGTCGAGGCACACCTTGGCCTGCGTCGGATCGCCGAGGCCAAGCTTGGCCGCGATCGATTTCGCTGCGGGCTTGGTCAGCGTCGCGTAGGTTTTCGCGTGCGGATCGAATTCCTGCCAGATCGCAAATTCGTTTTGCGCGACATTCGAATCGCGGAACGGCTGGGTCGAACCATGGCAGACGCTATTGCTGCAGGTCGCTACGCCCAGGTGCTTGTGCGCGTCGATGGTCTCGACCGCGCCTGCCGCAAAAGATGTTGCCGACCAGACGCACAGAACCAATCCCCAGATCTTCATCGCAGCTACTCCCCAGCTCAGCATTCGGACCTGACACAAACCTCGCGATTCGCGCCCGCTGTTTCGCGACTACTTCACTCCCACGTCCTATTATGCCATCGGGAGCACCCGAATAAGCTAGCGCTCTCGCCGAACGATGGTGGTCTGGTTTGAAATCAATCCCCGTTCCCTGAGGTATCGAAGCCTGCCCTGAGGTATCGAAGGGGGTGAACGGCGTCGCGCAGGGGCGTTCATGGTTCGACACGCGGAGCGTACCCTGGCCTGAGCTTGTCGAAGGCTCACCACGAACGGAAAAAGAAGATTTCAACCCAGACCCGCCGGACGCTTACGCTGTTTGCAGCAAGACCGTGGCGTCCGGCGTTGCAGACGCGGCAATCCAGCGCAGTTTGCCCTTGCTCGCCTTGTCGATCGCAGCCAGGCGCAGTTC
The DNA here is from genome assembly GCA_005877675.1 of Gammaproteobacteria bacterium. GTDB lineage: Bacteria > Pseudomonadota > Gammaproteobacteria > Xanthomonadales > Rhodanobacteraceae > Rudaea. The sequence continues at coordinate 10,757 of VBNZ01000227.1, read as the reverse complement.
GTGCGCGACGATCTCGGCCGCGTCGGCATAACGCACGCGCAGCGCCGGGCGTGGCACGTCGAGCGGCCGCAGCATGCGTTCGCGCGCGAGCGGCGTCGCGTCGAGCGCGCCCAGGCCGAGGTCGCCCTGCCCCGCGGTCATCGCGAGATAGACTTCGGCGAGCAACTGCGCGTCGAGCAGCGCGCCATGCTGACTGCGATGACTGTTGTCGATGCTCAGGCGCTTGCACAGCGCGTCGAGACTGTTCTTCTGCCCCGGATATTTCTCGCGCGCGAGCGCAAGCGTGTCGAGCACGCTCGCGCGTTCGGCAATGCGCACCGGGATATCGAGCCGCGCCAGTTCCGCATCGAGAAAGCCGACGTCAAATGCGGCGTTGTGGATCACCAACTCCGCGCCGTCGATGAAATTAAGGAACTCGACCGCAATCTCGGCGAACAACGGCTTGTCGGCCAGCGATTCATCGCTGATGCCGGTAACGACCGAGGCACCCTCGTCCATCTTGCGCTGCGGGTTGACGAAGCTGCGGAACTCGCGCCCGGTGACGCGGCGTTCGAGCAATTCCACGCAGCCGATTTCGACGATGCGATGGCCTTTGCCTACTTCAAGGCCGGTCGTTTCCGTGTCGAGTATTACCTGCCTCAAACTTTCATCTCCCGCGCCGCTTCAGCTGCCGCACGCGCGCGCTGATCGACTTGCTCGTTTTCCACGTGGCCGGAATGCCCGCGCGTCCACTTCCACTCTACCCGATGCGGCGCGCACGCGGCGACGAGACGCTCCCACAAATCCTGATTCTTGACCGGTTTCTTGTCCGCTGTGCGCCAGCCGTTCGCGCGCCAGCGCGGCACCCATAGTTCGATGCCCTGCTTGACGTATTGCGAATCGGTGGTCAAGTGCACGCTGCTCGGCCGCTTGAGCGCTTCGAGCGTGGCAATGGCCGCCATCATTTCCATGCGATTGTTGGTCGTTTCGGCTTCGCTGCCGCTGAGCCATTTCTCCACGCCCTTGTAACGCAACAGCGCGGCCCAGCCACCGGGGCCGGGATTGCCGAGGCAGGCGCCATCGGTGAAGGCTTCGACGATCGTGTCGCTGAACTTCGCGGTCATGCGCACTCGCGGTGTGCGCCCGGCGCGAGGCGCGGATTGAGCGCGAGCTCGCGCGCGCTCTTGCGCAGGCGTAGCGGCGTCAGTGCACTGTGGCGCTTGCGCGCGAGCAGCAGCCAACTCGCGGCAACACGCCCAAACGTCGGCGAACGCCATGCGTTCTGCGCCTCGTCGAGCGTGCGCGTGCGCGGCAGCGAGGCGCCGCAATAGCGCGTTTGCAGTATCTCGATCCCGTTCCGCGTGAACGCCTGCTGCGCGGCCTGCGCAGACTTAAGGTGCAACGCAACGCCGGATTGCCGCGCCTTGCCCGCGAGCCATGGCCGCCACAACGTGAGCGGATTGAAGCCGAGGATCAGCGCGACGCCCTCTGGCGCAAGTACGCGTGCAAGTTCGCTCGCACACACTTGCGGCTCGGCAAGACGTTCGAACACATGCTGCGCCACGACGAGCTTGCA
>VBNZ01000227.1:8688-9145 GCA_005877675.1 Gammaproteobacteria bacterium | reverse complement strand
GATCGATCACGGTGCCGAGCAGGTGCTTGGGCAATGCCGCCGGCGCGCCGGCATGCGCGCGCAGAAACAAACCGAAATTACCGTAGACACCGGCGAGGATCGGCGCCAGCGCAGTCAATTCCTGCGCGAACAAATCGTGCACCGGTGAACTGGCGTAGAAAGAACTCGAATCGATCATGCGCGGTGCGCGGTTCAAGGCAGATGAGCGGAGCGAATTAGAACAGATCAGCGCGCACAAATGACGAATTCGTAATTCGTTAAAAATACGTTAGCGCAGTCTAGCGAATTTATGGCAGAAATGGGGCGAACTGGTATAGTCGGCAGCCCTGCGTCGCGACGGATCACTGCAGCATGCCACAGCACCCCGCGCACCATGGTGCCTACGCCTGATACTGCGCAAGCCCGGCGCGATCGGCGGCGGTTTGCCGCCATTGGCGCGTGCTGCACGACGCTAGGC
>VBNZ01000227.1:7881-8453 GCA_005877675.1 Gammaproteobacteria bacterium | reverse complement strand
GCAGCAGGCTATGCCGTTCCTGCTTGTCGTCACCGAACAGATAGAAAAATTCAACGTGCCGGGCGAATTCGCCTTCCTGCCCTGGGTCGAATCGAGCTATACGATGATCCGAGGCAACGGCGACGATGTCGCGGGCATGTGGCAGTTGATGCCGATGACCGCGCGTGAACTCGGCCTGCACATCGACAGCGAATACGATGGCCGCCTCGACGTCGTCGCGTCGAGCCGAGCCGCACTCGCCCTGCTCAGGCAATACGAGGAGGAGTTCGGCGATTGGCGCCTTGCCAATATGGCGTTCAATGCGGGCGAAAACAGCGTCAAGGGCGTGCTCGGCAGCCGTCGGAACTTAAGCGACAGCGAAGTCTCGCGCGTACACCTCAACCAGACGACGAGCGAGCACCTCGGCAAGCTGCTCGCGATGGCATGCATCGTCGCGGCGCCCGAGCGCTACCACGTTTCCCTGCCCGAACCGCATGCCGAAGACGCGCTCGTTCTACTCGAACTGCCGGCACCGGTGGATCTGCACCTCGCCGCGCGCCTGGCACATCTCGACGATGCGCAGCTGCAACGCT
>VBNZ01000227.1:1411-7794 GCA_005877675.1 Gammaproteobacteria bacterium | reverse complement strand
CAGTACGCGTGGCACGAATGGCGCGAAATGAAGCTGCGCGAAGCGCAGCGTCTGGACACGCTCGGCATGGCCTACGACGTCGATGTGCAGGCGCTGGCGGCAATCAATCGCGTCGAATCGAACGCGACGCTCGACGCAGGCACCCGTCTGCTGCTGCCCGGACGCAGCGACGTTGCCGCATCGGTTGCGCTGTTCGAACCCAGTCCGGAGACGGCTATAGCCGTGTCTGTCGCCTCGACCGCCTGCACCGTGCGCGCCGGCGATACGTTGTGGGACATCGCGCGGCGCTATCGCGTGCGCATCGAGGATCTGATGCAGTGGAACCGTCTGTCGCGCTCCAGCCCGCTGCGACTGGGACAAAAGCTCGTGCTGGCTGAGCCGATGCGCAACGATAGCGGCCACTGACAGCCGGCGAACGCGCGGCGGACAGCCTGAGCTAGAATATGCGGCTCGCCGAAGGCCTGCTCCTTCTGGCGTCACATCAGTTGGAGGACACACATGGGTTTTCTGCAGGGCAAGCGCGCACTCATCACCGGCATCATCAGCAACCGCTCGATCGCGTGGGGCATCGCCAACGCGATGCATCGTGAGGGCGCCGAGCTCGCGTTCACCTATGTCAACGACAAGCTCAAGGCACGCGTCGACGAAGCCGCGAAGACCTTCGGCTCCGATATCGTGCTGCCCTGCGATGTATCGAGCGACGAGCAGATCGCACAGCTGTTCGCCAATCTCGGCAAGACATGGGACGGCTTCGACATCCTGATTCATTCGATCGGCTTCGCGCCGGGCGAGGCCCTGACAGGGGAATTCCTCGACGGTCTTACGCGCGAGAACTTCAAGATCGCGCACGACATCTCGTCCTACAGCCTGCCTGCGATGGCCAAGGCGGCGCGTCCGCTGATGAAAGGCCGCAACGGCGCGATCCTCACGCTGAGCTACCTTGGCGCCGAGCGCGCGCTCGCCAACTACAACGTGATGGGCCTGGCCAAGGCCAGCCTCGAAGCCGCGGTGCGCTACCTCGCATTCAATCTCGGTCCCGAAGGCACGCGCGTCAATGCGATCTCTGCCGGTCCGATCAAGACGCTCGCCGCCGCGGGCATCGCCAATTTCCGCAAGATGCTCGACCACGTCGAACAGAATGCGCCGCTGCGCCGCAGCGTGAGCACCGACGAGGTCGGCAACGCCGCCGCTTTCCTCTGCTCCGACCTGGCCTCGGGCATCACCGGCGAAGTCACTTATGTCGATGCGGGATACAACACGCTGGGCATGACGGGCATCTGACGGAGGAACCTCAGCACAACCGTAGCGAGCGACGGCCCGATTCTAGATGGGATCGGGCGTCGGGCGCGCGCAGGAACCGGAGTGTACAGTTGAGTACATGAGGATTCCGAGCAGGACCGGCGCGCAAGATGCCGAACGCAGTAGGTTGTGCCGAGGTTCCTATTCGCGCCAGTAGGGATGCCGATCTCGCCGCCCAGTCTCGATGAGGCGCGGCGGTGCGTCCGCAGAAAAGACAAAATCTACAAATCCACTTTGTGCAGTATTCGACAACTGCACTTGCGCCGCGCTGTAGCGTTCGACCACGACCGGACTGGGATGATGGAAATGGTTGCGGTAGCCGGCCGAAATCAGTGCCGTGTGCGGATGCAGCGCGGCGATCAGGCTTGGACTCGAAGAAGTGCGACTGCCGTGATGCGGCACTTGCAGAATCGTGTCGGCCGCCACCGGCGCGAGCGCGGCGGCGACTTCGCCTTCGACGGCCGAGCTGATATCGCCGGTCAGCAGCAGCGCATGTTCGCCTGTGCGCACTTCGACGACGCAACAACGGTCGTTCGCTTTCGGCGATAGCGGCTCGTGCGGATGCACGATGCGGAACGCGACCCCGTTCCATTGCCATTGTTCGCCGGCGAGGCATTGCGTCGAAGGCACATGCAGGCGCTCGGGCTCGCCGCTCGCGACCGGCGTACCGGGAAATGCGGCGAGCAACGCGGCGACGCCGCCAGCGTGGTCGTTGTCGCCATGGCTGATGATTATGCGATCGAGCCGCTCGACACCGATCGCATGCAGGGCGTCGTAGACCAGGACGTGGTCGCGCGTACGCACGACGAAGGACAGGCCCTGCCCCACGTCGAGCATCAACGTCTCGAATTCGCCATCGGCGAGCTGCGTGCGCGCGGGAATCAGCAGCGGCAGAAACAGCAGCACGCCGAGCGCGCGTGCCGGCAATCCGCGCGGCAGCAGCAGCCATAGCGCGCCGAGCAATGCGAGCGCAAGCGCCCACGGAGTCGGCTCGGGAAAATACCACAGCGCACCCGGCCACGCGGCCATGCGTTCGAGCAGCCACCACAGGACCTGCATCGCCCACCCGGCGAGATTCAGAAGTGGTGCGCCGATCAGCGGCACGATCAACTGCAACAAGGCACCCGCGACGGTGACAGGCAGGATGAAGAAGCAGATGGCCGGGACGGCGATGAGATTCGCGAGCGGTCCGATCAGCGAGCTCTGGCCGAAAAACCAGATGCTCAGCGGCAGCAAGCCGATGCTCGCGACGCCTTGCGATGCAACATCTCGCGCCAGCCATGTCGATGTCCGCCGCGGCCGTCGAGACAAAACAGCAACCAGGCAACACCGACAAACGACAGCCAGAATCCCGCGCTGAGCGCGCACAGTGGATCGAGCACGAGCAGCACGATCACGGCGAACGCAAGCCCCTGCGCGGACGCGCGCGCGCGACGCATCAGCACGGCGGCGAGCAGCACGCCGATCATCACGAGTGCACGCCGCGTCGGCAGGCCAAGGCCCGCGATCGTCGCATACGCGAGCGCGAACACGATGCTGGCAACCGCTTCGATCAACGGTGCGGGCCAGCGCAGCGTCAGCCGCGGCGCGAGTTTCCACGACAGCGCCTTCCAGAGCAGGCGCACGAGCAGCACGCCGAAGCCGGCGAACAGCGCGATATGCAAACCCGAGATCGCGATCAGGTGCGGAATGCCGGTCGCGCGCGCGACTGCCCATTCGTGCTCGTCCATTGCCTGCTGATCGCCGAATGCAAGCGCGCGTAATGTGTTCGCGGCATGCCCTGGCCCAAGCGTATCGGCGATACCCTGCGAAATGCGCGCGCGCAGACGATCTGCGCAGAACCAACGCGCGCCCGTCGTTTGATTTGCGGCATCGTCGCGCACATAGCCCGTCGCGCTGATGCCTTCGGACAAGGCGTAGCGCTCGAAATCGAATGCGCCGGGATCAATCAGGCCGCGCGGTCGCTTGAGCCGCACGTGCAGCTGCCAGCGCGCGCACGGCGCGACATCCGGAATGATGCTGCCCTCGCTCTGATACCAGTGCAGGCGCAGCGTGCCAACCACCGGCGCGGCAGCGCCTTCGCGTGCGGCCGTCTCGACATCCAGATCGAAGCGGGTCGAATCGTCCTGCGCGTGCGGCAGGCCGCGCACCGTGCCCGTCACGACGATATCCGCGCCTTCGAGTGCGGCGGGCAGACGTTGCGCCATGGCTATGTCGGCGCGCCAGATTGTCCACGCGGCACCGAGCAATGCAAAACCGAGCCAGCGCCATGGACCGCGCAGCACGACGATACCGAGGATACCGCCTGCGGCGAGAATCAAATCGACCCACCATGGTGGCAGCACAGGCAGCAGCTGCACCGCAGTCGCGCCAACAAGCAGAGCAACGGCAGCGCTTACGCTGAAGATGTCCGATAGCAGCGCTCGCCCCAAGCTTCCTCCCATTCAAGCCCACTTCCTTGCGCTTGCGCGGGGATCAGGGGGTTGCGTCTGGCGGATCGAGCGCCCCCTCCCCCGGCCCTCTCTCCCCAACGGTGTGGCCGTTAGGGGAGAGGGAGCAAAACATTACGCGCCACCTGTCGTTTCACACAATTCGCCGTTGTGCATTTCAAGCACGCGATCCATGCGCCGCGCCAGCGTGTGATCGTGCGTGACGAGCACGAAACTCGTACCGATCTCGCGGTTGAGTTCGAGCATGAGCGCGTAGACCTGCGCCGCGTTCTTCTCGTCGAGATTGCCGGTTGGCTCGTCGCCGAGCACGCAGGCGGGGCGCGTTACCAGCGCGCGCGCGACCGCGCAGCGCTGGCGCTCGCCGCCGGACAGCTCGCCGGGCTTGTGTTCGAAGCGCTTGCCCAGACCGACGCGTTCGAGCAAAGCCGCGGCCTGGCGCTTGGCTTCGGGAATTGGCGTGCCGCGGATCAAAAGCGGCATCGCGACGTTTTCCAGCGCGGTGAATTCCGGCAGCAGATGGTGGAACTGATAGATGAAGCCGAGCGAACGGTTGCGTACTTCGCCGCGCTCGCGATCGGATAGCTTCGACAGCGCACGGCCATCGACTTCGACCTCACCCGCGCTCAAGGTGTCGAGTCCGCCGAGTATGTGCAGAAGTGTACTTTTTCCTGCACCGGATGCACCGACGATCGCGAGCGTCGACGCACGCGCCAGCGCGAAATTCACGTTGCGCAGCACCTCAGTGCGCAAATTGCCTTCGGCATAGGTTTTCGCAACGCCGGCCGCGCGCAGCACGATATCGTTCATCGCATCACTCATAGCGCAATGCCGCCGCCGGCTGCGTGCGCGCCGCGCGCCACGCGGGATACAGCGTCGCGATCAGGCAGAACACCCAGGCGATCGCCGCGACCCAGCCGACATCGCTCCAGTGCAAATCCGAAGGCACCTCGCTGATGTAGTAGATATCAGGCGACAGAAACTCCACGTGGAAGGTGTGCTCGATCCATTTCACGATCGCTGGAATATTCAGCGCGAGCAGCACACCCCCGAAGACGCCGAGCAGTATGCCGAAGGTGCCGACGATGACCCCCTGCACCATGAAGATGCCCATCACGCTGTTCGGCGAAATGCCGAGCGTGCGCAGGATTGCGATATCGGCCTGCTTGTCGGTCACGAGCATGATCAGGGTCGAGACGAGATTGAACGCCGCGACCGCGACGATCAGGGAGAGGATGATGAACATCACGAGCTTCTCCATCTTCACCGCGCTGAAGAAGTTCGCGTGGCCCTGCTCCCAGGTTGTGATGCGATAGGCCTGCGGCAGACGCTCGGCGAGCACGCGCGTGATCGGCCAGGCGCGCAGCATATCGTCAAGCTTGAGGCGAATTCCGCTCGGACCATCGGTCTGGAACAATTTTTCCGCGTCGTCCATATGCACGACAGCGACGCCCGTGTCGTACTCGGCGAAGCCGACCGAAAAGATGCCGACAACATCGAAACGCTTGAAGCGCGCGACGCCGCCGATCGGCGTCACATTGATTTCCGAGGTTTAGCAAGTTCATTGCCGAGCACGATGCCATAAGCGCCGGGTTTCAGATCGGCGAGGTGGCCCTTGCCCATCTTGTCGGCGATATTGGAGACCTTGGGCTCCATCTCGGGCAGCACGCCACGGATCACCGCACCGCTGCGCCGGCGGCCCTGCATCAGCACCTGACTTTCGATATACGGTGCGGCGCCGAGCACGTGTGGATCGGCCTGCGCCTTCGTCAGCGTGTCCTGCCAATCGGCAATGCTGTCGCCGACGCTCTGAATCGTCGCGTGCGAGACCATGCCGAGGATGCGATCCTGCAAGTCGCCCTGGAATCCGTTCATGACACTCATCACCGCGATCAGCGCCATCACGCCGACTGCGATGCCGAGCATCGACACCGCCGAGATGAACGAGATGAAGTGATTGCGGCGCTTGGCGCGCGTGTAGCGCAGGCCGATGAAGAGTTGCAGCGGGCGAAACATCGTCAGGGAAATCCGTTTGCGGTTCTTGATCAAGCTGCAACGTTGGCGCGCCCATTCTACGTGATGCATGCGCGCGCCGCGCATCGGAGGCTTTGGACAACGCCATGCGGCGTGTGTTCCTGAATCACGCCTCAGCTACATGAACAATTTCTAAACTAACAAGTATTGAAATTGCACTCAGCCGCCCTATTTCGGGTCTACCGCAAAGACGCGAGTGAACACCACCGCGCCGTGCGTCACACGGATACGTCCGTGCAGTCTGTTCGCAAAAAGCAATCACGTAGCAATTTGGAGAACCTCAATGAAAAATACCTTGCTCGCTATCGCCCTCACAGCGGCCTCTTTCGCTGCCGTTCCCGCACTCGCCGCTGACAACAGCAATGGCGCAGGCGGATTTTTTGTCAACGGCAATGTCGGCCAGTCCAGCCTGAGCAAAGGCATCTACGACGACAACGACACCGCATACGGCGTGAACCTCGGCTATCGCTGGGCGATCAATCCGAGTGTCGCGCTCGGCGTCGAAGGCGGTTACACCGATCTCGGCAAGTTCGGCACCAAGGACGCGTATCGCAGTCTCGAACTGCCCAACGCTTCAGTCAAAGGCTGGACCGCAGGCGTCAA
>VBNZ01000227.1:0-1393 GCA_005877675.1 Gammaproteobacteria bacterium | reverse complement strand
TCCGGCCGCGCCGGCTTGTTCCGCGCCGATGTGAAAGGCGTGACGCCGACGGGCTCAGCCAGCACGCCTGTCTATCTCGCCGTGAACGACACCTCGACCAAATACTACGCAGGTGCGGGCGTCGGTTACGACTTCAGCAACAACTTTTCGGTCGGCGTGAATTACGACTACTACAAGACCGACAAGAACGGCGTGAACTTCGATCCGAATCTGGTTTCGGTCAGCGCCGAGTATCGCTTCTGAGCTTTGGAGACTCTGGCCAAGTGCACCAAGTGCAGCGAGCGATGGCAGGTCGTGCGCCGCCGGAGCGCAGGAAGCGGAGCGTACTTCTAGTACGTGAGCATTCCGAGCACCGCCGGCATGCGAGATGCCAAGCGCAGTAGTTTGGACAGAATTTCCGGGAAACTCCGACGCAGGGAAGCACCAGGGACGCCGGCCTCTAAACGAGGCCGGCTTTTTTATGTGACGTCGGAAACTTGTGTTGTAGCAAGCCGCACACGCAGCTGCCGATGCGTCTCGGCATCGCAGTTGTCGGTGAACAGCGGCAATGCAATCTGCCGCGCACGCTTGCGTGCACAAATTCCGCGATATGTTCGGCACCGGCGATATCGCGCACGCGCCAGTGTCCTGTCGCATGCCAGGTCACATGATCGAATGCTGCCCGGCGAAACGCGCGCAGCGCCCACACGGCATACGCAAGCGTTGCGCAAATCAGCACAAGCTTGATCCACACGGCCAGTCCGCACAGCGCGATCGCCGCGAGCGCGAGCATCGCGGCAGCGACCATGGCCCGCGTCAGCCAGCGCGACGGCGCGTAATCAAACGCGATCGCGGGTGCGGATTTCATCGATCACATCGCGCCAGTCCGCACGCGCAGGCGCGCCATGGCCTTGCAGCCAATGCCATAGCTCCGGATCGGGCTGTTCGAGCAGTTCGCGGAACGCATCTTGCGTCTGCGCATCGGCTGCGTCGTAGCGCGCATCGAGCCACCAGCCGAGCAGTTGATCGAGTTCACGCATGCCGCGCCGGCAGCGCCAGCGCAGCTGCCCCACTTCACTCACTTGAGCAGGCCGAATGCGAGCACGGCCCAAAGTATCCACAATACCCAGCTGCTGCTGACGTAGACGTAAAAACGGTGCATGACCTTGTTGTAACCGCACTGGATCGCGCTGTGCATCATGCGCAGCGCCACGAAAATCCAGGCGAGTGCCAGCGTCGTCGCGCTGACCTGCGCGGTAAGGAACGCAACGATCAGCGCTGGATAGAACAGCACCGGCACTTCGAACAGGTTGCGGAAGTTGTCCGCGGCTTTCGTGTCCTTCAGCCGCGCCGCGACCGTCGCCGAAGTCGCGATCGATTGCGGGTGGATGCGCTCGCGCTTCATCTCGCCGAT
>VBNZ01000226.1 GCA_005877675.1 Gammaproteobacteria bacterium | reverse complement strand
CCGGTAGCGATCAATGCCGCGTCGCAAATGTCTTGGCCGCCGGCATCACCGCCAGCGTCGTGCTGCTGTGCGAATGGCCTAGTGCCGCCGCGTCTGCGCAGGCGGGCCCTGAGTGGCACGAGTACCTCAGCCTGCTGGGAGCGCGCTTTGCCGATGTGCTCGAGCGCGCAGAACAGGGGCTCGCGATAGAGCGACTGGACAAGACCGCGCGGCTGCAGCGCGCCCTGTACGCGATTGCCGATCTTGCCGGCGCCGACCTCGACATGCCCGAGATGTTGGGGCGCCTGCACGCCGTCGTCGGCGAGTTGATGTACGCCGAGAATTTCTTTATCGCGCTATACAACGCCGAGCGCGACACGCTGCAGTTCATCTACTTCGCCGATACGAGAGATCCGAGCGTGGTGGATCCGGACGAGGAAATCCCGGTGTCCAGCATCCGCGGCAGCCTCACGCTCGAAGTGATTCGCCGCGGCCGGCCGATCATGGGCCCGTCGGCGAGACTGCGCGACGAATTCGGCTTTGGTCCGGTACGCAATTACGGCCAGAGCTACGACAAGGCCGATCGCTACAGCGAGGAGGACCGCGCGCTGCTCGCCTTCGTTGCACAGCACATTCTTACGGCGCTTGTGCGCAAACAGGCGCACGCTGAGCTCGAGCACCGCGTGAAGGAGCGTACGCGCGAGCTCACCGTGGAGGTGCGCGAGCGTCAGCGCGGCGAGACATTGCAGTCGGCGCTCTACAACATCGCCGACCTCGCCAGCAGCGAGCTCGATATGCGCGAGATGCTGCGCCGGATCCACCTCGTAGTGGGCGAGCTGATGTATGCACGCAATTTCTACATCGCGCTATACGACGCCCAGCGGGGCATGCTGCGTTTCATCTATTTCGCCGACGAGAAAGACACGAATATGTACGACCCGGCCGTTGAGATTCCGGTCGAGCGCATGCGCAACAGCCTCACCTTAGGCCTGATTCGGCACGGCCTGCCGGTGCACGGCCGAGCAGCCGTGGTGGCGGAGCTGCTGACAGTGCCCGGAGGCATCGGTCTAGGTACTCCGGCCGAGGATTTTCTCGGCGTACCGATGGTGGAGAACGGTGAGGTGCGCGGCGCGATCGTCGTGCAGACCTATGATGCGGCACTGCGCTACAGCGATGACGACCTTGCGCTGCTGAGCTACGTGGCGCAGCACATTCTTACCGCACTGGGACGCAAGCAGGCGCAAGCCGAACTGGAGCGCCGCGTGCAAGATCGCACGCGCGAACTGGCCGAGGCGGTGACCGAGCTGCGCGATCAGATCAGCGAGCGCGAACGCGTCGAGCGTCAGCTCGTATACGAAAATCTGCACGATGCACTCACCGGGCTGCCCAACCGCAGCTTGCTGCTCGATGTGCTCGTGCGCGCACTCGCGCGGTCCCAGCGCGACGCCGAGCACCGCTTCGCCGTGCTGTTCCTCGACCTCGATCGCTTCAAGGTGGTGAACGACAGTGTCGGGCACTTGGTCGGCGACGAGATGCTGAAGCAATCGGCGCTGCGCCTCGCCAGTTGCGTGCGCTCGCCCGACGTGGTGGCGCGTCTGGGGGGCGACGAGTTCGCCTTGCTGCTCGAGGACGTGAAGCATAGCGACGATGTCTTCCACTTGGCGCAACGCGTCATCGCTGCGCTTTCCGAGCCGATGCGCATCGCCGGCAAGGAGCTGTTCCCGTCCGCCAGCGTCGGCATCGCCTTCAGCCATGAGCGCTACCAGAGCGCAGAGGAACTGCTGCGCGACGCCGATGTGGCGATGTATCGCGCCAAGGCCAAAGGGCGCCAGCGCTTTGAGGTGTTCGACGAACGCCTGCATCAGGAAGCGCTACGCCTGCTCGATCTCGAAGGCGACTTGCGCCGGGCCTTGCTGCGCGATGAATTCGAGCCGTATTTTCAGCCGATCGTGCGCTTATCCGATGGCAAAACCATGGGCTGCGAAGCGCTGCTGCGCTGGCGTCATCCCGAACGCGGCCTGCTGCTGCCGGCGGATTTTCTCGCCGTTGCCGAGGAGAGCGGCGCCGCAGAGCAGATCGACTGGCAGATGTTCGACAAAACCTGCCGTGCCATCCCCGAGTTGATCGGCGATGCGGGCTACGTCACGCTCAATGTGTCTGCACGGCATTTCCGCGCGCCGGAGCTTTCAGGGCAGATACTCGGCATGCTCGCCGCGCACGGCGTGCCGCCGCGGTATGTGCGGCTGGAGATGACCGAGGGTGCACTGTTCGAAAACCCGGAGCAGGCGCGCGCCACACTCGAAGCGCTGCGCAACGCAGGCGTACTCGCGGCGCTGGACGATTTCGGTACCGGCTATTCCTCGCTGAGCTATCTGCACCGCTTCCCGCTGCACGCGCTCAAGATCGACCGTTCCTTCGTCGCCGACCTCCAGCCCGGCAGCGGCGGCAGCGCCGCGGTGGTGCGCGCGGTGCTGGCGCTGGCGAGTACGCTGGGTATGGAAGTAGTGGCTGAAGGAATCGAAACCACGGCGCAGCGCGAGCAGTTGATCGAGCTCGGCTGCGATTTCGGTCAGGGTTTTCTGTTTGCCCACCCGCGCCCTGCGGGAAAATGGGCCGCGTTGCATTGAACTCAGCACAACTGACTCACCCACCCACGTGTGTGGATGTTCGCACGACTGGGTGGGTGAGCTTACGCCGCCTCGGCGGCATCCAGCTCCGCCTGCAGATGCAGCCATTCGCCTTCTAGCGCTTCGATCTCGGATGCGAGCGTGGCGCGCTGCTGGCTCAGGTCGAGCATTTGCGCGGTCGAAGCCCCCGAGTAGAAATCCGCGTCGGCGAGTTTGACTTCGAGTGCGTGCCTGTCTTTTCCGAGCGACACCATGCGTTTCTCGATGTGCTGCATCTGCTTGCGCAACGGCGCGAGTTTCGCGCGCGCTTCGGCGCGCTCGCGGCGTTCTTCCTTGCGGCTGCCGCCAGTGCTCGACGCTGCAGATGAGGCAGCGATCGGCTCGTCGCGCTGCACTGCGCGCGCGTAGTCGTCCAGGTCACCGTCGTAATCGGCAACGCGGCCTCCGCCGACATGCAGCAGCGTGTTGCAGCAGGTGCGGATCAACGCACGATCGTGCGAGACCAGCACCAGCGCGCCCTCGAAATCGTTGAGCGCTTCGGTCAGCGCCTCGCGCATATCGAGATCGAGGTGATTGGTCGGCTCGTCGAGCAGCAGCAGGTTGGGGCGCTGATACACGGTCAGTGCCAGACACAGCCGTGCCTTTTCGCCGCCGGAGAAAGGTTCGACCGGTTCGAGTGCACGCTCGCCAGCGAAGCCGAAGCCGCCGAGGAAATCGCGTGCACCGCGTTCGCCGAGACTCGGATCGAGGCGCAGCAGATGCTCGACCGCCGTTGCTTTGGCGTCGAGCTGTTCGAGTTGGTGCTGGGCGAAGTAGCCGATGGCGAGGTCTCGCGCCGCGATGCGCTCGCCCGCCAGCGGCGCAAGGCTGCCGGCGAGCAATTTTATAAAAGTGGATTTGCCTGCGCCGTTGGCTCCGAGCAGGGCGATGCGGTCGCCCGGTGAGAGACTGAGTTTGACGCCGCTGAGGATACGGCGTTCGGGGTAGCCGGCGGCGGCGTCGTCCAGGCGCAGCAGCGGCACGGGCAGGGCGGCTGGTTGGCGGA
>VBNZ01000225.1 GCA_005877675.1 Gammaproteobacteria bacterium | reverse complement strand
GGTTTTCGGCCGCTTCGAGCAGCTCGGCGGCTAGCTTGCGCGGCATCGAGTTTTCGCTGCGCTTGCGCGCGGCTTCGATCACCCAGCGCATCGCCAGTGCGACGCGGCGCGACGAACGCACTTCGACCGGCACCTGATACGTTGCACCACCGACGCGGCGGGACTTCACCTCGACCGCAGGCGCAACATTCTGCAACGCCTTCTCCACCAGCTCGATCGGCGTGGCGTTCTTCTCGCCGATGTGCGCGATCGCACCATAGACGATGCCTTCAGCTACCGACTTCTTGCCGCTCTGCATCACCATGTTGATGAAGCGGGAGATCAGCTGGCTGCCGTGCTTGGGATCGGGCAGCAGTTCGCGAGTGGGGGTATTGCCTTTACGTGACATAAGACTCTTCTCAATGATGCGATCGATTGGACCGCTTGATACTCAAGCGCGCGTTCTTTATTCAGAGCGGGCCTGCGAAATAAAATTAGCTCGCCTTGGGCTTCTTCGCGCCGTACTTAGAGCGGCTCTGCTTGCGCTTGGCGACGCCGGCCGCATCGAGCGAACCGCGCACCGTGTGGTAACGCACGCCCGGCAGGTCCTTTACACGACCGCCGCGGATCAGCACGACCGAGTGCTCCTGCAGGTTGTGGCCTTCGCCGCCGATGTAGCTGATGACTTCGAAACCGTTGGTCAGACGCACCTTGGCGACCTTGCGCAGAGCCGAGTTCGGCTTCTTCGGCGTGGTCGTATAAACGCGCGTGCACACACCGCGACGCTGCGGGCAGTTCTCAAGCGCCGGAGAAGCGCTCTTGTAGGTCTTCGGGCTGCGCGGCTTGCGCACCAACTGATTGACGGTCGACATTCGCTCGGTATCCGTGGTCGTGGTTGCGATCGTCCCGATCGCGAGTCAAAAACGACCGTCCTGGCCGCATGGTTCTTAAGACGAAAAAACAGGCCGGGGAAGAATCCGGCCTGTTAGCTATTGGGTTGTCGCGGGGCGCTTGGCGAAAATCCGCCGAAAATCCTTCTGTCGAACACAAGGAACGTCCTGTTCCCCATTTCGATTTCAACGCCTTGAAACTGATCGCCGCTAACTTTCCGGCAATTTAGATTTGAAAGTATAGCGGGTATTTTTCCGTTATGCAAACAGGTCGGCACTTGCAGCGATCCGGGCGAAAACGCGCCCGGAATCAAGCGGGTAGGCCACCATGGCCTGCCCGCTTCCACACTCAGGCTTCGCTGTGCGCCTCGCCGACGAACTCGGTCACGCCGCGCAGCGTCTCCAGATCGGAATCGCTGAGGCCACCGGCCTTTTTGCGACGCTGGCTGTGGTAGGCCAGACCCGTACCGGCCGGGATCAGACGGCCGACGATCACGTTCTCCTTGAGGCCACGCAGCGTATCGCGGGTGCCGCGCACGGCGGCTTCGGTCAGCACGCGAGTGGTCTCCTGGAAGGAGGCCGCCGAGATGAACGATTCCGTTGCCAGCGACGCCTTGGTGATGCCCAGCAGCATCGGATCGAATTCCGCCGGACGCTCGTCGCGCGTCTTGGCGCGCGCGTTCTTTTCATTGACGCGCTTGCGGTCGGATTGCTCACCACGCAGGTACCCGGTATCGCCCGGTACGGTGATCTCGACCTTGCGCAGCATCTGACGAATGATCGTTTCGATGTGCTTGTCGTTGATCTTCACGCCCTGCAGACGGTAGACGTCCTGGATTTCCTTCACCAGATACGCGGCCAGCGGCTCGACGCCGAGCAGGCGCAGAATGTCGTGCGGATTCGGCTCGCCGTCAACGACGGTCTCGCCCTTCTCCACATGCTCGCCTTCGAACACGATGACCTGACGCCACTTCGGAATCAGCTCCTCGTGATCGTCGCCATCGGCATCCTTGATGACGAGACGCTGCTTGCCCTTGGTGTCCTTGCCGAACGAGACGACGCCGGATACTTCGGCGAGAATCGCCGGTTCCTTCGGCTTGCGCGCTTCGAACAGATCCGCCACGCGCGGCAGACCGCCGGTGATGTCGCGAGTCTTCGAGGTTTCCTGCGGGATACGTGCGACCACGTCGCCGACGCCCACTTCCGCGCCGTCCTGTAGCGAAATGATCGCGCCCGCGGGCAGGAAGTACTGCGCCGGAATATCCGTGCCCGGCAAACGCAGCTCCTTGCCCTTCTTGTCTTCCAGACGCACGATTGGGCGCAGATCCTTGGCCTGCGTACCGCGACGCTTCGGATCGGTGACGACGTTGGATTCCAGACCGGTCAATTCATCGGTCTGCTGCTGCACGGTCACGCCATCGATAAAGTCCACGAAGCGCACTTTACCTGCGACTTCCGATACGATCGGATGGGTGTGCGGATCCCAGTTCGCCACGATCTGGCCGGCCTTGATCGCCGCACCGTCCTTCACCGAAATGGTCGCGCCGTACGGCACCTTGTAGCGCTCGCGCTCGCGACCGTGCGCGTCCATTACCGACAGTTCGCCTGAACGCGACACCGCAACGAGATGGCCCGCATTGTGGTGCACGGTCTTGAGGTTGTTGAACTTGAGCGTGCCGGTCGTCTTGACCTGCACATTGTCGACCGCCGCCGCACGCGAGGCCGCACCACCGATGTGGAACGTACGCATGGTCAGCTGCGTGCCGGGCTCGCCGATCGACTGCGCCGCGATGACGATCACGCCGACCGCCTCACCCATATTGACGAGATGACCGCGCGCCAGATCGCGTCCATAGCAATGTGCGCAGATGCCGAAGGCCGATTCGCAGGTGATCGGCGAACGCACCAGGATGTTCTGCACGCCGGCCGCTTCGAGTTTCTCCACCCACTTCTCGTCGAGCAGCGTATTGCGCGTGACGATCGGGTCTTCCTCGTTGCCCGGCGCGAACGTATCGGCTGCGACCACGCGACCGAGCACACGATCGCGCAACGGCTCGACCACGTCACCACCCTCAACAATGGGCGTCATGGTGAGGCCGTTGATCGTGCCGCAATCGGGTTCGGTGACGACCACGTCCTGCGCGACGTCGACGAGACGACGCGTCAGGTAACCCGAGTTCGCGGTCTTCAGTGCGGTATCGGCCAAGCCCTTACGCGCACCGTGGGTCGAGTTGAAGTACTGCAGTACATCGAGGCCTTCGCGGAAGTTGGCCTTGATCGGCGTCTCGATGATCGAGCCGTCCGGACGTGCCATCAGGCCGCGCATACCGGCAAGCTGACGAATCTGCGCCGCGCTACCGCGCGCGCCGGAGTCAGCCATGATGTAGAGCGAGTTCATCGACTTCTGCTCGGCCGTCTCGCCCTTGGCGGTCTTGACCTTGTCGAAGCCGATGCCCTTCATCATCGCCGCGGCAACCTGTTCGTTGGTGCGCGACCAGATATCGACGACCTTGTTGTAGCGCTCGCCCGCGGTCACCAGGCCCGAGGTGTACTGGTTCTCGATCTCCTTGACCTCGAGTTCGGCCGACTTGATCAGCTCCTGCTTCTGCGCCGGGATGGTCATGTCGTGCACGCCG
>VBNZ01000224.1:3245-7004 GCA_005877675.1 Gammaproteobacteria bacterium | reverse complement strand
GGAACTGGGTCCGGGCAGCGGAGCACTCGCGGCCGAACTGCTGCTCGAACTGGAACGGTTCGACGTGCTGCCCGCGCGCTATCGCCTGCTCGAACGCAGTGCCGATCTGCGCGCGCGCCAGCGCGAGACGATCGCGGCGCGCTGCGCGCATCTCGCCGCGCGTTGCGAATGGCTCGATGCGCCGCCGGGCGATTCCTGGCGCGGCGCGCTGGTCGCCAACGAAGTAATCGACGCGCTGCCGGTGCGCGCATTCGTGCTGCGAGACAAAGGCTTGTTCGCGCGCCAGGTCGGCGTGGATGAGAACAAAAATTTCGTCTGGCGCGAAGTCGAAGCCGATGCGCCAATGGTCGACGCCGTGCGCGCAGCCGTAACGGGCTCAGGCCCCCCGTCCCCAGCCCTCACTGCGTTGCCGCGTCCGTACTTCTCCGAGGTTTGCGTCATGCTTCCGCCGTGGTTGGCCGAGGTCACGCGTACGCTGCGGCAGGGCAGCGCATGGTTTATCGATTACGGCTATGCCGACGGCGCGTACTACGCGCCGGCGCGGCGCGAGGGCACGCTGCGCTGCCATTGGCGCCATCGTGCGCACAATGATCCGCTGATCTTGCCGGGCCTGCAGGACATCACCGCCTGGGTCGATTTCGACGCGCTCGCGCGCGCCGGCGCGCAGGTGGGATTCGCAGTCGAGGCGCATGCGACGCAGGCGCAATTTCTGATCGCGCACGGCCTCGATGAGGTGTTTGCGCGCACATACGCGGACGCGCCCGACGAGGCCGCGCGCTATGCGCTCGCGCAGGAGGTAAAGCGCTTGACGTTGCCGAATGAAATGGGCGAGCGCTTCCGCGTTATGGTGCTGAGGACATCCTGAGAAAGCCGACGAGAATACGAGCGCTCAGCGCGACATGGCCTCGAGCGTAGCGATCGCGTCCACACGCCCCTCCCGTATCGCCTCCCCGATCGCCGTGCCCTGCAATCCGCGCTCGACAAACGGTTGCGCCGTGATGGCCTTCGCCGCGGCGAACGCTTCGCGCAGGTAAGGACCTTGTGGATACGGGCCGTCGCTCAAGCCGAGGCGTCCACGCTTGTCGGCTTCGCAAACCAGCAGGAATTGTTCGACGCGCTCGGGCCGGCGGAATGCATCGAGCTGCTCGAACAGGCCGAGCACGGTCGCGGGTTTCAATTCCTGCGCAGTGTGCGCGAGCAGATGCAGCTTGCACACGAGCGCGGCGAGCGCCGCGTAGTCTGCCGGGACTTTGAGCCGTTCGCTGACTGCAGCGACGGGCGCGCGGCCACGCTGCTCGTGGCCGATATGCCGCGGCAGAACGTCTTGCGGCGTGAGCGCCTTGCCGAGATCGTGCACGAGCGCGGCATAGCCGATCAGCGCGTCGCCGGGCGCGAGCTTCGCGGCCATGTCGATCACCATCTCGGTGTGGATGCCGGTATCGATCTCCGGATGAAACTCAGCGCGCTGCGGCACGCCGTACAGTGCATCGATTTCCGGAAACAGTACGCGCAACGCGCCGCAATCGCGCAGCGCGCGCAGGAATGCACTTGGTGTGGGTTCGGTCAGCGCCTTCTGTGTTTCGGCCCAGACGCGCTCGGGCACGAGGTGGTCGACCTCGCTGCTCTTTACCATTTGTCGCATCAGCGCGAGCGTTTCATCGGCGATGCGGAAGCCGCGCTCCGCATAGCGCGCGGCGAACCGCGCAACGCGCAGCACGCGCACCGGATCCTCGGCGAACGCGGGCGAGACATGGCGCAGAATTTTTGCGTCGAGATCGCGCATGCCGCCGAACGGATCGACCAGCGCGCCCTGCGCGTCTTCGGCGATCGCATTGATCGTCAGGTCGCGCCGGCGCAGATCGTCTTCGAGTGTCACGGACGGATCGGCATGAAACGCAAAGCCGTGATAGCCTGGCGCCGTCTTGCGCTCGGTGCGCGCGAGCGCGTATTCCTCGTGCGTTTGCGGATGCAGAAATACCGGGAAGTCCTTGCCGACCGGCTTGTAGCCCGCCTGTAGCATCGCCTCCGGCGTCGCGCCGACGACGACGTAGTCGCGATCCTTGACTGCGATGCCGAGCAGGCGGTCGCGCACGGCGCCGCCGACGAGGTAGGTTTTCATCGAGACATTATGCGTGAGCGATCACGCTGGCGTCATTGCTTCGGAGCGGCGATCGTGATGCCAGGCCCAGGCGCTGCGTTCGTCGGAGCCGCTGTTGCGATCGCCGTCGCCGGACAAACCACCGCCTTGCGCTCGATCTTGTCGCTCAGCGGCTCGTAGGTCTGGCCGATGCGCGGCAGGCGCGAGCTCGCCGTCGCAGCCTTGCCGTTGAGACGCCAGTCGTAGATCACGCTGAAGGCGAGCACGCGTGAAACGTATTCGCGCGTTTCCTTGTACGGGATCGTCTCGATAAAGAAATCCGGATCGAGCGTATCGCGCGCGTTGACCCACTTGTCCACCGCGTCGGGTCCGGCGTTGTAAGCGGCGCTGCCGAGCCAGGTGCTGCCGTCGAAGCGCGCGGCGACGCGTGCGAGATAGCGCGTGCCGAGCGCGATATTGGTATCGGGATTGAATAAGTCGGACGCGCCGCCGTAGGCGATCTGCTCGCTACGCGCAAGCTGCGCCGCGGTACCCGGCAGTAGCTGCATCAGGCCATAGGCGTTGGCGGCGGACTTGGCGTCGGTGGTCCAGGCGCTCTCGGCACGGATGATCGCATAGGCCCAGGCCGGATCGATGCCCGCGTCATGCGCCTCGCGCACGATCTGTTCGCGTCGCGCGAGCGGGAAGCGCAGAGTATACAAATGCGTATCGTCGCCCTGGTTGAATGCATACACCGGGCGATCGATCCAGCCGTCGCGCGCGGCCAGCGCGATCGCCTGGCGACGTTGCGCCGGATCGAGTTTGTCCATCGCGAATTCCCATTCGCGGCGCGCTTCGTTCAAGCGATTGATCGCAAAAAACTCGAAGGCGCGGGTGATGCCCGGATTTTTTCGCAACGCCGCGGCCGCCACGGAGTCGTCGGCGAACTCGGTCGCGCAGATCGCATAGGGCGCCCCGATCTGGTCGGCGGCGAGAAAACCGTAGTAGTTCGCCTCGCCCGCGAGCGCGTGGAATTGCGCGCTTGTGTCCCGCTTGCGCCGCAAGCCGCGCGCGCAGATAGCGCCAGCGCGCATCGCTGCGCTGCGTGTCGGGCATGGCCTCGATCGCGCCGAGCGCGCCTTTGAAATCGCCCGCCGCAAGCGCGGCGCGCACGCGCCATTCGCGCGTCAGGTCGTTGGCCAACTCCGCCGGCAATGCGGCGAGTCGCGCCTGCGCATCTTGCGAATAGCTCGATGCGCGGTACAGCGCAATCGCACGCAGTACGCGCCCGCGCTGCGCGGCGTCGAAATGAAAATTGGGACCGAGCGTCGCCCAGCGCGCCGTCGCACCATCAGCGTCGCGGCGCGCGAGGCGTTCGAGCGCGATCGCAATCGCATCGCGCGAATGCGGCGCATCGGGCCACTTCGGCGCTTGTGTCAGTGCCTTGCCCGGATCGCGCAAGGCGAGCGCGATATGCTCGGCCGCGTCGCGCTCGGCGCCGATGGCGAGCAATGGCGCGAGTGCGGTCACTGCACCCGCGTGCGAAGCGCGTGTCGCGACAAGATCGATGCGCTGCCAGATCAATGCCGGCGTGAGCTTGCCGGCGCCGTTTGCCCAGGCAATCGCTTCGTCGCACGCGGCCGGCAGCTCAGTGGGCGCCTGCCACAGTGGTTCGATATCGG
>VBNZ01000224.1:2618-3225 GCA_005877675.1 Gammaproteobacteria bacterium | reverse complement strand
TCGCCGAGCGCGAGGCGTGCGCGCAATGTATCGCAACGCAGTTCGGTGCCGCGGATTGCGGGATCGTACAGCGCGAGGTAGTTCTTCCAGTCCTGGCGCTTGGCGAGCTCGATCAGAAATGCGTCGCGCAGAATCGCCGCGGGCAGCGAATCCGGCCAGGCCTTGAGAAACGCGTCGACTTCTTCGCGCTGCACCCCGTCGATATGCCGCTGCATCGCTGCAAGGCCGAGGTACGGATAGAGCGAATAGCTTTCGAGTCCGGCAGCGAGCTTGGCCCAGCTCTGGGTGGGATCGTGCTTGGCCAGCTCCCACACCGCAGGGAACTGTTCGCGCTGGCGTTGCGAATCGGCGGTTTCGGCGTGCGCGCCGAGGGCGAATAGACAAGGCAAAATGCAACGGACAACGGCACGCAACATGATCTTCAAATCGTCAGGACTGCCCCCAGCATCGCAGAGTATAGGGCCTGTCCCGATAGCGTTAACAGGCCCCTAGTCAGCAGCATGCGCGGATTTGCCGAGCGCACCGCGAGTCGCGGCCCGCAGTACGACATGCGCCGCGAGCGGCAGGTGATCGGATGCGGCATGCGGCAAAGTCCACAATTTCGAAA
>VBNZ01000224.1:456-2414 GCA_005877675.1 Gammaproteobacteria bacterium | reverse complement strand
CGACAGATGCGCGATCACCACGATGAGTTCGGTACCGCCGACATCGAAGCGCGACCAGAGCGCGCCGCGCCCGGGAATGCGGCTGGGCAGCGGATAGTCGCGCACTTCTGCTGGTTTGAGACGCGTAAGCAGGCCATTGCTCGATGCTGCGAATTGCGCGATCTTGCGATTGGGCTGATGGCTCCAGTACGGGAAGTCCGCGGCCTCGGCGAGATACTGCGTCTGATTCAAAAAGCCCGAGCGCAACGAACCTGCGTCCGATTCCTGCAGGCCGACGATATCGAAATCGCCGAGCAGTTCGGCCAGCCGGTCCAGATTGCCGCGCTTGCTCTTCGCCGGCAGTACCGCGCGCCAGCTCTCGGTGACATAGTGGCGATAGCGCTGCACGCGCGCGCCGGCGAGGATATTGCAGCTCAGCAGGCGCAGCAGCGGCGCCTGAGTCTTGGCGGGAACGAGCGCTTTCGCGGACATTGCCGCGAGACTAAGGCGCCTTGATTACAGCCGCAAGCACCGCGGCTGTTCAGGCGCAGTATCTGTTACTGCGAGGACTTTGCCGCCCCGGCTTTGACCTGCGCACTTTCCTGTTTGACCAGTTGCAATACGATCTCGACGACCTCTTTCGCGCCGATGTTGTGCTCGGGGCTGAGCTCGACGCGATACTTGCCGTTGACCACGAGCGTCGGCGTGCCGTTGATGCCGTAGTCCTTCACGAGCTGGTTGCCGCGCGCGAGCTGGCTGTCGACGACGAAGGAATTTGCGGTCGCGACGAACGACTGCGGATTGACGCCATGGTTGGCGTAGAACGCAGTGGCGAGCGTATCGAGCGTATTGAGCGGCAGATGATCCTTGTGCATGGCGTCGAACAGCGCCTGATGCGTCTTGTCGAGCACGCCCATCGATTTGGCGGCGTAGAAGGCACGCGCGAACGGCTCCCATTCGGGACGGAACACGGCCGGTACGAGCACGAGCTGCGCGTTTGCCGGCAGCTTGGTCTTGAGCTCGTCGATCGTGGGCTGAAAGTGCGCGCAGTGCGGGCAGGCGTAGGAGAACACCTCGGCCACCTCGACCTTGTCGCCGGAATCGGCGCCGAGCTGCCATTCGCGTGCGGGCGCGGCCGCGCTCGCCGGGGCGGGAGCCGCTGCTGGAGCCGCGGCGCTGCCTGCGCCAGAGGCTGCCGACGCAGCGTTCGGATCGGCATGACAGGCGGCGACCGCAAACAAACCGACAAACAAGATGACGATACGGCGCAGCATGGCGTTCCCCGTTGAGTTGCTCAGTGAGCGGTTTCGAGCTGGATCAAATACTGCACCAACGCGACGACCTTGTCCTGTTCGCCGGCGGTTGCGGGTGTGAGCCGATATTTGCCCGCGACGATAAGTGTCGGCGTCGAGTCGGTGCCGGTCACTTTTACGTAATTGTCGGCGCGCTTCATCTTCGCATTGATCGCGAACGAATTGGCGGTCGCGGCGAAGTCTTCCGCCTTGACGCCGTATTGCGCATACCACTTCGCCGCATCCTCGATCGTCGGCTGCGGGTTCTTCAGCGAACGCCCATCGTCGTTCATGATCGCGAGCGGCGCCTTCGGGCGCCACACCGCGTTGAACATCTCATCATGGGTTTTTTCGGCCACGCCGAGCGCCTGCGCGGCATAGTAGGCGCGCTGGAACATCGGCCAATCCTCGTTCGCCTTGAACGACGCCGGCACGTAGGTCATCACCGCATTGGCGGGCAGCGCCTTGCGCACTTTCTGCATCAACGGATTGTAGAAATTGCAGGCCGGGCAGCCGTAGGAAAACACTTCGGTGACTTCGATCTTGCCGGAGGGCACGTCGCCCGGCACCGCGGGCTCGATCTTGAAATAGTGAGTGCCTTCCTTCCATGGCGCGGCGGCTGCACCATCGGCGGCGGCGGCGAAGGAGCTGGCGGCGAGCGCGCCAATCAGTGCAAGACTACGGAAC
>VBNZ01000224.1:0-382 GCA_005877675.1 Gammaproteobacteria bacterium | reverse complement strand
CTTGCCGTCGAGTGCACCTTCAGCAGCAACTTATTTTGCGACTTCCGCCGTCGCCGCCTTCGCCGCATGCAAGCCTTCGAGATAACTGGCGAGCGCGGCGATGTCCTGATCGTTCAGATTCTTCGCCACCGCAACCATGATCTTGGCGCGGTCATCGTCGGAAAAACCCTTGCCGTCGCGAAAATCCTTGAGTTTGGCACTGGTGTAGTCGGCGTACTGGCCGGCGAGCTGCGGATAACCCGCGCCCGGATTGCCGCGGCCATCCGGACCATGGCAGGCCATGCAGGCCGGCACGCCGTCCTTGCCGTCGCCGCCGCGATAATAGGCTTCGCCGACCGCGACCAGCTTGGCGTCGGCCACGCCTGGCAGGCTCGACTTGCTC
>VBNZ01000230.1:1276-4404 GCA_005877675.1 Gammaproteobacteria bacterium | reverse complement strand
TGGTGTCTTCCGACAGCACGGCGAGTGCCGCGGCATGGCCGGGCTCGCGCCACGCTGAATTGACGATTAGACCAGCGCCTTCGCCAACGGGGCCATTCGCGTGTACTGCAGCGCCGGGTCCAGGCAAGGTCGCGGTCTGGAATCGGAGGCGATACAGCGTGCGCTTGCTGCCGCCTTTGAAATGCAGGCGCGCGACGACTTCCTGGCCTGGATAGCAGCCTTTGCGCACGCTCGTTGCACCGAGCGCATCGAAACCGAGCCATTGCGGCAGCAATTTTTCATCGAGTGCCGAGTCGAGCCAAACGAGTCCGGCATCGATATCGGTCCGCCGTGCACGCTCGCGGGCCACGTCGGACGCATCCGCTGCGAGCATCTGCGCTGAAGGCGCCAGCAGTAGCCAGCGCGATGGCATGCCAGGTAGCGCGAGGCTCAGGCGCCCGCCGCCGATCGTGACCGAGTTTTTGTCGGCAGCGAGCGGCGTGTCGGGGAGGTCCGCCTGGTCGTGCGCCGCGAAGGCCTGCATGTCTTCGACGATACGCAGATTCACCTTTGCGCGCAGCACGTAGCGCACAAGCGCATCACGCAGTCGCTGCGCATCGCCGCCGCGCAGGCACAGCCAGAGCTTATCGTCCGCGATGCGCAGCAGATGAAAGAATGCGCGCACGCGACCCTGTGCGTTGAGCCACGCGCTCCATTGCCATTGTCCAATCCCGAGCGCGGTGACGTCGCTGGAAAACTGCGCATGCGCGAACGCGACGGCATCGGTGCCGCTAATTTCAATGAGTTGCGGCGGGGGCAGGGCGATCAGCATGTGGGGGTCATTCGTTGCAAGAACTCCATTTGTACATGCGCTGCATGTTCGGCGCTATAATTTTGCGATGCAGCGGAAGTGACGCAACAAGATGTTGGTGCTCCTCCGCGTACTCTCAAGTCAAACGAGTTGCTAACGACCATGCCCGAGACGCCGCGCGCGGAAGAACGAGTCGGATCAACGCAAATTGAGTCGTCGCGCGTCCCGGCGAATCCGGCGTCCGC
The DNA here is from genome assembly GCA_005877675.1 of Gammaproteobacteria bacterium. Lineage (GTDB taxonomy): Bacteria > Pseudomonadota > Gammaproteobacteria > Xanthomonadales > Rhodanobacteraceae > Rudaea. The sequence goes on along the minus strand of VBNZ01000230.1, from coordinate 3,369 downwards.
CGAGTCCAAGCCCATGCCGCGGGAGATCGACGGCCGCGCCGGACTCGAACCGACGCGTTACGGCGATTGGGAGAAAGGCGGCCGCTGCATCGATTTCTGAAGAAGTCCACGCCATAGAACGTGATAGAGGCGCGATTCATCGCGCACGCGTAAACAAAACGAGGATCCGCAATGGCAGTCGTACGCCCCACATCCCCGCATCTCGGAATCTATCGCTGGCCGCTGGCGATGGCGCTGTCGATCGTACATCGCGTGACCGGCATCGCGCTGGCGGTTGGCACGCTGCTTCTGGTCTGGCTGCTGCTCGCGCTGTCGAACGGACCCGAAGCCTATGCCAGCGTACGCGCGTTCTGCGGCTCGTGGCTCGGCCTGATTCTGTTGTTCGGCTGGAGCTGGGCGCTGGCGTTCCATCTTACCAATGGCGTGCGCCACCTGTTCTGGGATGCCGGCAAAGGTTATTCGATCGCGCAGGCCAGGAACAGTGGCATCGCCGTCGTGGTGTTCAGTCTCGTGCTGACCGGCCTGATCTGGGCCTGTGTCTATGCGCAGGGAGGTGCGGCATGAGCGCGACACCCGATTTCCAGACGCCGCTCAAGCGCGTCAAGGGTCTGGGCTCGGCCAAATCCGGCACGCATCATTTCATCGTGCAGCGTGTGACGGCGCTCGCGCTGATCCCGCTCGTGATCTGGACGATCTTTCTCGCGCTCGCGCTCGTGCACGCGGACTACGCGCATGCGCGCGCGCTCGTGCATCACCCGTTCGCTGCGGTGTGGCTGATTGCTTTCGTCGTTACCGGGTTCTGGCACGCGCAACTCGGTCTGCAGGTCGTGATCGAGGACTATGTGCACACCAAATGGCTCGAAATCGTCTCGCAGCTTGCCGTGAAATTCTTCTTCTTTGTTGCCGCGCTGATCGCCATCGTCGCGATCGCACGCATCGCGCTCGCTTAAAGGACTACGAACACAATGTCAGCGTATAAGATCGAAGAACACAAATACGATATGGTCGTCATTGGCGCCGGCGGCGCGGGCTTGCGCGCGACCTTCGGACTCGCCGCGAAAGGCTTGAAGACCGTCTGTCTGACCAAAGTTTTTCCGACGCGCTCGCACACGGTCGCGGCGCAGGGCGGCATTTCCGCCGCGCTCGGCAATATGGGCGATGACGACTGGCGCTACCACTTCTACGACACGATCAAGGGCTCGGACTGGCTCGGCGATCAGGACGCGATCGAGTACATGTGCAAGAACGCGCCGGCTGCGGTGATCGAGCTCGAACACTACGGTGTGCCGTTCTCGCGCACCGAAGAAGGCAAGATCTATCAGCGCCCGTTTGGCGGCATGACTACGCGCTACGGCGAAGGCCCGCCTGCGCAGCGTACCTGCGCCGCGGCCGACCGCACCGGCCACGCGATGCTGCACACGCTGTATCAGCAGTCGCTCGCGCACGATGCGCAGTTCATGGTCGAATATTTCGCGCTCGATCTGATCTTCGATAGCGGCGGCGCCTGCCGTGGTGTGCTCGCGCTCGACATGTCGACGGGGCAACTGCATCTGTTCCGCGCACACGGCGTCGTGCTCGCGACCGGCGGCTATGGCCGCGCGTATTTCAGCGCAACGTCGGCGCACACTTGTACGGGCGATGGCGCCGGTCTCGCCGCGCGCGCGGGTCTCGCCCTGCAGGACATGGAGTTCGTGCAATTCCACCCGACCGGCATCTACGGTGCCGGCTGCCTGATCACCGAAGGCGTGCGCGGCGAAGGCGGCATTCTGCGCAACTCGAACGGCGAACGTTTCATGGAACGCTACGCGCCGCATTACAAGGACCTGGCATCGCGCGACGTGGTGTCGCGCTCGATGACGATTGAAATCCGCGAAGGCCGCGGTGTCGGCGAGCACAAGGACCACATTCTGCTCGACCTGACCCATCTCGGGCCCGAAGTGATCCATGAGAAGCTGCCCGGCATCGCCGAGAGTGCGCGCATCTTTGCCGGCGTCGACGTGACCAAGCAGCCGATTCCGGTGCTGCCTACCGTGCACTACAACATGGGCGGCATCCCGACCAACTATCACGGCGAAGTCGTGCAGAAGGTCGGC
>VBNZ01000230.1:658-1131 GCA_005877675.1 Gammaproteobacteria bacterium | reverse complement strand
CTCGACAAGCTGCGCAACGCCAAGGGCTCGCGCACGACCGCCGAGGTCCGTCTCGACATGCAGCGCACGATGCAGAGCGACGCGGCGGTGTTTCGCACGGCCAAGACGCTGCAGGAAGGTTGCGACAAGATGGCGCGGATATTCACTTCATTCGACGATGTGCGCATCGCCGACCGCTCGCTGGTGTGGAACTCCGATCTGATCGAGACCTACGAGTTGCAAAACCTGCTGTATAACGCGGTCGCGACGATCAATTCCGCCGAGCAGCGTCACGAATCGCGCGGCGCGCACGCGCGCGAGGATTTTCCCGACCGTGACGACGTGAACTGGCAGAAGCATACGCTTGTCAAGGTCGATGCGAAGGGGCAGTGCAGCTTCGATTTCCGGCCGGTGCACATGCACACGCTGACCGACGACGTGAAGCCGGTGCCGCCGAAGGCGCGCGTGTATTGAGAATCGGGACGTAAACGGCC
>VBNZ01000230.1:0-590 GCA_005877675.1 Gammaproteobacteria bacterium | reverse complement strand
GAATGGATTCCCGCTTTCGCGGGAATGACGACATAGAGGTAGGCAGACGTGGCCGAATTCACTCTTCCAAAAAATTCCAAAGTGCAAAAAGGCAAAAAGTATCCCGCGCCTGCGGGCGCGAAGAACGTGCGCACGTTCCGCGTCTACCGCTGGAACGAGGAAGACGGCCAGAACCCGCATATCGACGAGTACGACGTCGACCTGGACAGCTGCGGGCCGATGGTGCTCGACGCGCTGATCAAGATCAAAAACGAAGTCGACTCGACCCTGACGTTCCGCCGCTCCTGCCGCGAAGGCATCTGTGGCTCGTGCGCGATGAACATTGATGGCAACAACACGCTGGCCTGCACCAAGGCAATCGAGGATTGCCACGGCGATGTGAAGATCTATCCGCTGCCGCATATGCCGGTGGTGAAGGATCTGGTTCCCGACCTGACCAATTTCTATGCGCAGTACGCCTCGATCAAGCCCTGGCTGCGCACGCAGACGCCGCCGCCGCCGGACCGGGAGCGCCTGCAGTCGAAGGAGGACCGCGCCAAGCTCGATGGCTTGTACGAATGCATCCTGTGCGCGTGCTGCTCGACCTCGTG
>VBNZ01000229.1:6847-7816 GCA_005877675.1 Gammaproteobacteria bacterium | reverse complement strand
CGAAAGCGATTCGGACCATGATTGCTCTTCGCCGGAATCAGCGCGACTTGAAACGGCCCAGCAGATCGCCGCAAGCATGACATGGCCGCCCGCTCTGGGAAACATTTTAAATGTAACCTTAGGAAGTGGTAACAACACAGATTCTTATGAAGTAGACGTTTTAAATGGTGGTAAAATTGCTGTTACCTTGTTTAAGACTACATGTGGAAAGGCCTGAGGGATATTCATGAAAAGCAAGTGCCCTGCGGCAAGCCGCGGGGCACTTCTCGACGTATCAATTAGTTCTAGGTCAGCGAGCTAAGTGAGTAAATTATGAACATCGGGAAAAAGAAAGTAGTTACGTTTACATTGATACTTATCATCGCGGCTTTAAGCATCTACATTATTTTCTTTCGCCAAAATAGCTTGCAACCAGAACCATTGCCTTCTCAGGCTGGAAAAATAAATACGCTTAATATTCATAGTAAAAATGATAATTTCGTCAAACAAAAAAATAAATCCGTTACAACATTGGCTGACTATGACGCGAAGAGTATTTTACGTGGAGATGATAAAAATAAATGGGTAACAGCATATAAATTTTTATCGAATCTGCCTTTATCTGATCTTTGGGATATATTAGATGCTCCGGGAATTTCAGATCAACTGCAATCAAAGGCTGCGCGTCAGCAGCTGCTAAGAGCTTGTATTCCGGCTCTTAAGAAGAAAGGAAACGCCCCATTGATGGCGACGCAGTCACTTGTCGATGTTGCATGCTCAGATCTGGCAAAGGTAGGCGACGCGACATACTTTACCAATGAATATATGAAGCTTAGTGCGGATAAGGACTTTCAAGTTGCGGACTACAAAATCCCTATACCGGAAATAAAACTCCTCACACCTAGTCAATTCGAACAAGAGTGGGAGCTTGCGAAAAGCCAATTGACTCAATCAAGCGATCCGTATTTGGCCGGCTCGGCGATTAGACAT
>VBNZ01000229.1:1256-6762 GCA_005877675.1 Gammaproteobacteria bacterium | reverse complement strand
AGGTTATTGCCACAGACGCATCTTGTGCAATGATCGGGGGTTGCAGCCAAAACAGTGCGTGGCTTATTTCTTTGTGCACTATTGTTCCAGGAATGATTTGTCCATCTGGAAAATCTTATGAAGAGATAGTTGATCTAAATTTGTCGCAGTACCAATTATTGTTGCGACAAAAAATTCTGACAACGCTGCCGCCTAGAGGATAACCTTCATGTCTTTGACTTTAAGCAGGTTTTTTTTTATTTTAATTTCAATTCAAGCAACTTGCGAGGCTCGCTCTGGTCAATATCGCATCGATGGCTCTACGGCTGATTCCACAAAACACAGTATTAGAGTCATGGAAGACAATTTGCCGGACGAAAAAAAAAGAATCTTTGAACAGGCCATATTACATATCAAAGTAAGCAACCCAAAAGCAGGATATGACTCTTCTCTTAAGGGTCCAGACGCTTTGACCGACTATGGTTTACTTGGAAAGAGAATCAATGGCATGACGTTTGAGGAGATCATGAAATTAGGTGGCAATTAAGGCGCCAAATGCGCACGGCGTCGGCTTTCTATTACTGGATAGAGAGCTTGTCACTGAATCCAAACTCGCGAGCGCCACGCTCAATGTCTGTTCTCCTTGAGCCACTCGCACTGCGTGCTGCAATCCAGCCATAACGATTCGACCAGATAGCGCGGCGAGTGATCGCGATTGACCTGCTCCACCGTGAGCCGTACCAAGGCAAAGTTAGTGAAGGTGAAGCGGCTTCGACGCAGCCTCGGCAGGTGCCGCGGCCGGCTTGGAATTCTCGCTCTTCGGTGCGGCCTCGGCCGGTTTGGCGCCCTCGTCCTTGCCGACGAGATTGCGCTTTTTGTCGCCATCCTTCTTGAAATCGGTTTCATACCAGCCCGAGCCTGCAAGACGGAATGCCGGCGCGGTGAGTCGTCGCGACACCTGGTGCTGCGCTCCGCACTCCGGGCAGACGTCCGGATCCGGGTCGCTGAGCTTCTGCAGGCGGTCGAAACGCGCCGCGCAAGCGCGGCATTCAAATTCATAGATCGGCATGAATCAGGATTCCTAAACGAAACGGCACAAAGTCTGCGTACGACAGATGCGGCCCTACGCCGCCGATTCAAGCGACCGGCACGCGATCACCGTCACGATACGCTAAAAGGTTGTTTGACAGTCCCGCGACGATGGGCTTACCGTCACAAAACTTGTGCGGTTACAAAATTTTACCCCTCGGCGAATCAGGAGTTTCATCATGGGTGTGAAATCGAACGAGCTTTGCAAACTCATCGCGCTGGCATTGTCCACGATCTGCACGAATACCGCCTGGTCGCAGCAGCGACAGCCGGATGCTGCCGAACCGGCCAAGCAGATGGATACGATTATCGTCACCGGCACCAAGGTCGCCGATCGCACCGTCGTCGAATCGCTGTCGCCGATCGACATCATTACGCCCGAGGCGCTGCAATCTACCGGCACGACCGAGCTCGCAACTGCCCTGTCGCGCCTGGTGCCCTCGCTCAATTTTCCGCGCCCGGCGATCGCCGACGGCAGCGACGGTTCGCGTCCGGCCCAACTGCGCGGTCTCTCTCCGGATCAGGTACTCGTGCTGGTCAATGGCAAGAGGCGCCATACCAGCGCCTATGTGCCCTTGAGCACGGTGCAGGGACGCGGTACGCAGCCGGTGGATCTCAACGCGATACCGATCGCGGCAATCGAACGTGTCGAGGTTTTGCGCGACGGCGCCGCCGCGCAATATGGCTCGGATGCCATCGCCGGCGTAGTCAACATTGTGCTCAAAGGCGGCAGCAAGCACGGCAGCCTTGGCGCCGATATGGGCCAGTATAGCGCCGGCGATGGCGCGAGGGGGGACGTGACTGGCGATGGCGGCTTCGCACTCGGCGACAAAGGCTGGCTGCATCTTGCAGCGCAACTTGGAACCCAAAACCAAACCGACCGCGCGCGGCCCTATATCCTCGGCCTCGGGACTTATGCTCCCGCCCGCGACGCGCCACCGCTCGGCACCGTTGTGCAGCGCCAGGGCGATCCGAAGATCGAGCAAGGCGTGGTGTCGTACAACGCCGAGTACAAGTTAAGCGACGCGATTACGCTATATTCGTTCGCCGCCGCGAGCAACCGCGATTCGTTGTCGAACGGTTTTTTTCGCACGGCCACCAGTACGCGCAACCAGATCGCAGTCTACCCGAACGGGTTTCTGCCACTTGAGGACGCCTACATGAAGGATCGTTCGCTGGTGCTGGGCTTCAAAGGCCGCACCGAGAACGGCTGGAACTGGGATGTCTCGTGGGACTATGGAACCCAGCACTGGGCAATGGACGTTTTGAATAGCGAAAACCAAAGCCTCGGTCCCATGACGGTGCTCAATGCCGACGTGAGCCGCGAATTCGATTTTGGCTGGCACGCCCCGGTCACGCTCGCATTCGGCGCCGAATATCATGTGGACAAGTTCAACCAGAGCCCTGGCGATCCGTACTCCAACGTCGATGGTGGTTACATCGTCCCGTTCGGCGCCAACTGCACCACGAAAAGCGGCTGCCGTTCTGTCCCGTACACGCAGGTATTCGCCGGTTTCAAGCCCAGCGAAGCCAGTCACAACAAGCGGCATAACTACTCGGTGTACGGTGATGCTGAAACCAATCTGACCGATGAGTTGTCGGTCGGCGCGGCTGCGCGCTACGAAGACTACAGCGACTTCGGCGACACCACTTCGGGCAAGCTTTCCGGCCGTTACGCCTTCACCGACAAAATCGCGTTGCGCGCCACAGCCTCGACCGGCTTCCGCGCGCCCGCGCTCGGTCAGCAATTTTTTCAGTCGACCATTTCGAATTTCGTGCAGGGCGTGCCGCTCGACATCCGCACGTTCCGCGTGGACAACCCGGTCGCGATCGCGCTCGGGGCGCTGCCGCTGAAACCGGAGAAGTCGACCAACTATAGCCTCGGACTCGTGATGCAGCCGCTTGATGGACTCAACATCACGCTTGATGCGTACCAAATTAGGGTCAAGGACCGCATCATTCTGTCCGCCAACCTGTCCGGCACCGCAGTGATCAACTATCTAGCTGCGCAGGGTCTGTACGGCGTAAGCGGTGCCCGCTTCTTCACCAATGCCGCGGACACCAAGAGTAATGGCGCCGACCTCGTCGGCAGCTACCATATCGATCTTTCTGCCGGCTCGCTCGATCTGACTTCCAGTCTCAACTACAACAAGACGACGTTGACAAAGGTGCAACCCAATCCGGCGGTGCTGCCTTCGGGTTTGACCTTGACGCGTCTGGATCACAGCGTGACCGGCCTGATCACTTGCGGTACACCACGGACGAAATTTAACTTCGGCGGCGTGTATGTGGTTTCGAAATTTTCGTTCAACGCGAACGCGACGCGCTACGGCGATGTGTGCAACCGGAACAATACGGTCACCTACAAGGATGCAGCCGGGGTCTCGCAAACGATCACGCCCGACCAGACCCTCAAGGCGAAATGGACGCTGGATCTGACGGCGACCTACCACATGACCGATCATCTCGACTTCACCCTCGGCGCGGACAATATAACCAATACCTATCCGACCGAAACGCTCTATTTGAACAACACCAACGGCCAGATACCGTACAGCAGCCTGTCGCCGTTCGGCTTCAACGGCGCTTATGTGTACGGCAAGGTTGCATATCGCTGGTAGCACAAAGCCAAGAGCAAAATCACGGCACGCGCCGTGATTTTGTGTCAGGCGGTCGATCGGCGTAGAGTCTTTGACTGTCGACGCGCGGCCTTGCGCCGCGCGTTTGCGTAGAAGCTATCCCCAAATCACAGCGAGCATAGGCAGGTCGCGAGCCGTCGAAGCGCAGTGGATTTCGTGGTAGGTTCGTTGTGGTTGGCACCTTGGGGATGACGCATGCAGCGCAAGCCGGGTAGTGCTCCGTTCAGTCGTCGCGATCTGCTCAAGCGCATCGGCACGCTTGCCGGCACTGCCACCATGTATCAGTGCATGACCGCGCTCGGTCACGCGGCCGAATCGGATTTTCGCGGACCGATCAAACTCGACGGCGCACCGCGCAATACCTCGATCCTGATCCTCGGTGCCGGCATCGCCGGACTCGTCGCAGCGTATGAACTGAGCCGCGCCGGCTACAAGGTCAAGGTGCTCGAGTACAACCATCGCGCGGGCGGGCGCGCGTGGACGCTGCGCGGCGGCGATGAGTACACCGAACTCGGCGGCTTCAAGCAGCGTTGCGAGTTCGACCCGGGTCTGTATATCAACCCCGGACCGTGGCGCATTCCCTATCATCACTACGCGATGCTCGACTACGCCAAACGGCTCAAGGTGCCGCTCGAGCCGTTCAATCAGATCAACGTCAACGCCTACCTGCACTCGCCCAAGGCTTTCGGCGGCAAGCCGCAGCGCATTCGTCATGTGCGCGCGGATTTCCACGGGCATGTCGCAGAACTGCTCGGCAAGGCGACGCATCAGGGCCAGCTCGACGCCGCGGTCGGCAAAGAGGAAAAGGAAAAGCTGCTCGAGGCGCTGCGTAGCTGGGGCCTGCTCGACCGGGAGTTCCGCTACGCCAAGTCCGAATTCACCAGCGGCACGCGCGGCTACGACGTCGAACCGGGCGGCGGCTTGATGCCGCAAGCGATGCCGTCCACACCGCTCAAACGCGACGAACTGCTGCTTTCAGGATTGTGGAAATATCTGAACACGCCGATCGACTACGACCTGTCGCCGTCGATGTTCCAGCCGGTCGGCGGCATGGATCGCATCGCGATGGCGCTGTACCGCGAAGTCGCGCCGCTTGTGCAGTTTGATGCCAAGGTTACTGCGATCGATCAGGACGAGCGTGGCGTCAGTGTCTCCTGGATCGACGCACGCCGCGGCGGCGCGACGGCGCAGACAAAGGCCGATTGGTGCCTGTGCACGATACCGCTGCCGATCCTCGCGCAGATTCCGCTCAAAGCCGGCGAGGGAATGCAGGCTGCGGTCGGCGCGGTGGCCTACGCGTCGGCGGTGAAGATCGGCCTGCAGATGAAGCGCCGCTTCTGGGAGGAGGACGAGCGCATCTACGGCGGCATCACGCTCACCGATCTGCCGATCCAGCAGATCGCCTACCCGATGGCGGGCATGAACCTCGGCGGCAAAGGCGTGCTGCTCGGCGCCTACATGTTCAGCGCCAACGCGTTCGAGTTCACCGCGATGACGCCGCAGCAGCGCGTGCGCGCCGCGGTCGAACAGGGCGCGCAGATCCATCCGCAATATCGCAAAGAGTTCGAAAACGGCATTTCCGTCGCCTGGCATCGTTCGCCGTTCACGATGGGCTGCTTCGCCGACTGGCCCGACGATGTGCGCGAAAAACATTATGCGAATCTGTGCGCGATCGACGGACGCATTGCGATCGCAGGCGAACATGCCTCGTACATCAACGGCTGGCAGGAAGGCGCGGTTCTCTCCTCGCTCGACGCGATCGGGCGCATGCATCAGCGCATCGTGACGATGCGGAGGCC
>VBNZ01000229.1:0-1168 GCA_005877675.1 Gammaproteobacteria bacterium | reverse complement strand
GGGTAACGGTGTTCTTCAGCCCGTTCGTGCATCGCGACGGCGCGGCGATATTCCGCGCGGTGTGTCAGGGCTGCCATATGCCCGACGCCAAGGGCGCGACCGGCGCCGGTAACTATCCTGCCCTCGTCGCGAACGCGAAGCTGGCCAGCGCGGCGTACCCCGCGATCACCGTGCTCAAGGGCCGCCACGGTATGCCGGCATTCGCCGATTATTTCGACGACGCGCAGGTCGCCGAGATCGTCAACTATGTACGCACGCATTTCGACAATCACTACGCCGACGCGCTGACGGCTGATGACGTGAAAAAGCTGCGTTAGATTGCACCAGAGATGGCGCTTGTCATATTGCGGCCACGCGAACGACTGCCTATGCTTGCCGACACGCCCCCTCAGGAAGGACGCATGATCGTTGCCGCGACGGATACGAGTTCACGCGATGCTGCGGTAGCGTCTCTGCGCCACGCACTTGCGCTCGATCCGGCGACGCCACAGGCGTGGCGCTGCCTAGCCGATCTGCTCGATGCAAGCGGCGATCGCGGTGCGGCGGCGGACGCCTACCTCGCGCACGTACGTAACGCGGTGCGNNTGCGAACCAGATTCCAGAAGCGGAAGCGCAACTGCGCGCACAGCTCAAGCAGGCACCGACCGACGTGGTCGCCATCCGCATGCTGGCCGAACTTGCAGCGCGACTCGATCGCAGCGAAGACGCCACGCATCTGCTCGAACGCTGCCTCGAACTCGCACCGGGTTTCGCCGAGGCACGCCACAACTACGCCGTCGTACTACATCGCTCGAATCATCCGGCCGAAGCGCTGGAGCAGCTCGAACGCCTGCTGCGCGACGACGCCGTACATCCCGGTTATCGCAATCTCAAAGCGGCGGTGCTGTGCCGGGTCGGCGAATACGAGGCCGCGATCGAAGTCTACGAGGCACTGACGCGCGAACATCCGGGGCAGGCGCAGATCTGGCTTTCCTACGGGCATGCGCTGAAGACCGCTGGCCAAAGCGAACGCGCGATCGCGGCATACCGGCGCGCGATCGAAGCTGATTTTGACTTCGGCGACGCGTGGTGGAGCCTCGCCAACCTCAAGACGTTCCGCTTCAGCGATCCAGAAGTTGAAATCATGCAGCGCGCGCTCGAGCGCGACGATCTTGCCGTCGAACACCGC
>VBNZ01000162.1:23648-32042 GCA_005877675.1 Gammaproteobacteria bacterium | reverse complement strand
AGGGAAAGGGAAAGGGAAAGGGAAAGGGAAAGGCGAAAGAAGAGCAACGGTACAGCGGATGCTTTGCTTGGGCGCGCAGGATGCGCGTCGCTTCTGGGCCCCTTCACGTTGCGGCGGCAGCGGACGATCAGGCCCGTAAGGGTCGGCGCGGGACCGCGCCGATTCCGCTGGGTACATGGACGTACCTTCAGCGGAACCCGGCCGCTGACGCGGACTTTTCGGGCAGGAGCCCGAAAAGCGCAATGTGAGGGTGTGCTTCTCTTTGGTTACTTTCTCTTGCACAAGCAAGAGAAAGTGACCCGCTCGCCGCAGGCGAGTGGAAGCCTTGGCTCGCAAGTGCCCCGGGCCGCGAAGCAGCAGGGAAGCCTTGGCTCGCAAGTGCCCCGGGCCGCGAAGCAGCAGGGAAGCCTTGGCTCGCAAGTGCCCCGGGCCGCGAAGCAGCAGGGAAGCCTTGGCGCGCAAGTGCCCGGGGCCGCGAAGCAGCAGGAAAGCCTTGGCGCGTAAGTAACCCGGGCCGCGCGGCCGCACGGAAAAGCCTTGGCTCATAAGTGCCCCGCGCCGCGTAGCGGCACGGAAGCCCTGCTCTTTGACCCGCATGCCGCAGGCGACTGGAAACCTTGGCTCGTAAGTGCCCCAGGCCGCGCAGCGGCACGGGAGCCTTGTTTCGAAAGTGACCGGCTCGTCCGCAGGGTGAAGGAAGCCTTTGCTCGACATCAAAGACTACGCTAAGCGAAGGCAATGGATCACACGCGACTCCTGCCGCATGCACTTCGGGCCATTCGCTGCGCGAACGCTGGCGTCGGCACCTGCCTCTGTAGGCCAGCCTGCGCGGGAATGACAAGCGACGCGTCAGTGCGCCGGCACGTCCTGCACCAATCCGCAACTCTTGCACGTGCGTGCATCCATCGACCGATAGTAGCGCTCGAACACCGCCGGGAAATCCCGCTCGATGCTCTGCAGGACGAAAAACTCCTCGTAGAGTTTGTGATTGCAACGCTCGCAATACCACAGCAACCCATCTTTCTCGTGCGCGAGGCGTTTGCGTTCGATCACAAGACCAATACCGCCAGCCATCCGTTGCGGCGAATGCGGCACCCGCGGCGGCAGGTAAAAAAGCTCACCGGCGCGTATGGCGATGTCGCGGCGCTCCCCCTCGTCCTGCACGCGCAGCACCATTTCGCCTTCGATCTGATAGAAGAATTCGGGACCCTCGTCCCAATGATAGTCGCTGCGCGAATTCGGACCGCCGACGATCATCACGATGAAGTCGCCGTCGACGATGCACTTGTTGCCGACCGGCGGCTTGAGCAGGTTGCGGTGTTCGGCGATCCATTGCTGCAGATTGATGGGCGGCGTCAGCATTGCAATTACTCGAGGATAGTTGCGCGGAGTCTAGCGTAGTTGTGCTGCGGACGTCGCGCCGTTACCGCGCTGTATTGCCTTATGAAAACAATGTTTTTGAAATTGGCCTTAATTGTCCCATACTCGTCTTACCGCGGCATCGAAACGCAGGTCGCATCGGCTTACGCTGGCGTCACTTTCAATCGCACAGGAGTAACCATCGTGAGTAATCCGACCACCGCCGTACTGAGCATCGACGTGCAGCAATCCTTTCCCGCGCGCGACTATTGGCGCGAGGACGACTTGCCCGCATTCCGCGCGAACATCACGCGCTTGATCGACGGCGCAGCGCAGAAAGGCTGGCCGGTCGTGCGCATCCTGCACGAGGACGGCGACGGTCCGTTCGCGGCCGCGAGTGGCCTGGTTAAGCCGATGGACTGGATGCCGCCGACGCATGCAGTCGAATTCGTCAAGCATGTGCACAACGCCTTCACCGGCACGGCGCTCGATCACTGGCTGCGCACGCGTGGGATCAACAAAGTCGTGATCGCCGGTATCCGCACCGAGCAGTGTTGCGAGACGACCGCGCGCGTTGCCTCGGACATGGGCTACGCCGTCGATTTCGTCGGCGACGCGACGCTGACGTTCCCGATGACCGATCCCCGCAGCGGGCGCAAGTTCTCGGCTGCGGAAATCCGCGAACGCACCGAACTCGTGTTGCGCGATCGCTTCGCGCGTATCGCGACTGTCGACGAAGTTTTGGGCTGAAAAAGACCAAAGAGTTGGCCACGGATTGCGCGGATTCCACAGATGATTTATGGGCATGTACCAATCTTTTTCTGATCAGTGTTCATCCGTGCAATCCGTGGCTGGGATCTTTGGAAGCCGGCTATGCCTATAGACATCTGGTTCGTTCTGCCGCCGAACGTGGTGCTGCTCGATTTCGCCGGGCCGGCCGAGGCGTTCCGCATTGCTGCGCAGCGCGGCGCGTCGTTTCGGGTGCGCGTCGCGGCGGTAGAAACGCGGGCGTCGACCTCGCTCGGAATTCATCTCGGCGGCGTCGAGCCGCTGCCCGCTGCGCTCGATGCGGATGATCTCTTGATCGTCTGCGGCGCGACCGACGATCTCGCCGCGCTTGCTTCCCGCCCTGGCCGCACACTGGTGCGTTGGCTGCGCGAGGTCGGCAAGCAGCCGCGCAGAATCGCCTGTGTCTGCGCAGGTGCATTGTTTGCTGCGCGTGCCGGCTTGCTCGACGGTAAACGTTGCACCTCGCATCACAGCGAAATCGAACTGCTGCGCCAGGAGGCACCGACCGCGCAGGTGCTCGACAGCCGCGTTTTCGTCGAAGATCGCGGCTGCTACACGAGCGCGGGCATCACCGCGGGTATCGATTTGGCGCTGTATTTGATCGCCGAGCTCGCGTCGCCGCAGCTGTCGGTCGAAGTCGCGCGGCATATGGTCGTGTACTTGCGCCGCGGGCCGGACGATCCGGCGCTATCGCCGTGGCTGCAGGCACGCAATCACCTGAACGATGGCGTGCATCGCGCACAGGATGTGCTCGCGCGCGCCGCACACGAGGACTGGCCGCTGCCACGCCTCGCCGCGCGCGCGCACGTGAGCGTGCGTACGCTCACGCGACATTTTCGTTCAGCGACAGGGCTATCTGTGCGCGACTACCACGCGCGCCTGCGCGTCGCGCTGGCACGCCAGGCGCTCGAATCGGGTTGCAGCGTCGAGGCGGCGGCGACGCTGGCGGGCGTCGGCTCGGCACGGCAGTTGCGCCGGCTTTGGCGTGAGCAGATCGGTTCGACTCCACGAGGTGCGAGCTGAAGCGCTGTTTCAATTGTGGAGCGCCAACGACGTACTGCGCCTACGCCTACATCTTGCAGACCCGCATCTGATTGCACGGAACATGGTGCTGTATCATGAATGATGCACTCTCAAGATATTTTCGAAAGCCCGCCGATGTTTTCGGTGATCATTCCGTTGGAGTTTCATCGAGGCCTTGCCGAACGCTGCATTCGTTCCTGGACGCAGCAGCAGAGCTCTTTCTGGTACGAAATCCTGCTGGTGGTGCCGGAGGATTTTCCGCCGGTCGAACTGAATGCGCTCAAGTCGTTGTTGCGAGCACATGACCGCGTAATGATGCGGCCGGAAAAGCACGACATGTCGCTGGTTGCCGCCGGCGCCGCAGTTGCGGCCGGCGAAGTGCTTTTTTTTACCGAATCGCACGTATGGGCGGAACCGGATGTGTTGGAAAAATCGGCAGCAGCGCTGGCCGAGCATCCGCATTGGGTTGGTTTCAGCTGCCGCTCCGTGGGCGTGACGCACAATGCCTTGTCGGTAGCAGAGGCGGATCTGTATGAGGCCGAGATTGAGCGCGGAATGGCGCACGCTTGGAGGAGGGTGCTCGACCAGTGTTTTGTAGTGCGCCGGCAAGCGTACTTCCAGGCTGGTGGTTTCGACCCTGCGTATGGGCATTTTGCCGAATGGCTCCTGGCGGCTCGCCTGCACGAGCTCGGATTCGAGATCGGCTTCATTCCCAACGCCAAGGTCAGTCACTACTACATCGGCAATCTCAAGGTATTGCGCGAGTTCACGCAGGACTTTGTGGACGGCGAAATGTCTTATATGGATCAAGACACGCCAGATGCATGTGCGGATCTGCTACTGCGCGGCCCCGCGGTGCGTCGGTCGCAGAGCTTCAGTCGCCGCCTTGCGGCAGGCATGCTTCGCATTGTCTCGAACGACGGGTCTTGCCGCAGCGTGGTCTGGAAGCTGCCTCTGTCTGCGCGCGACAACGCGCGCCTCAGACTGCGCTGGGTTTCGGTGTTGGTCGCGCGAATGTGGCCGTTCTGGCTCAAAGCATGGATCGCCGATTGCGTCTCGGGCGTGCGAATCGAGTGGGGCGCTTCGCGCTGGCAGCCGGAACGGTTGCGATTTGCGCTGGCTGCTCATGCGGAATTCGTAGTGAACCGCAGACGGCTGGAATGGCGGATGAAGCACCGCACCAGCAGGCACGCCTCGGCTGCGTTGCTAACGGACGTAGGCGCGTGGGGTCCGGGCTTGCCGACGGTACTCACGGCCTCGGGATTCTGGCTGCCGGAGGAATTGGATGGCCGCCCATGCGTGTGGTCCGAGCCTGCGGCAGTGGTGTACCTGCCGTTGGCTTGTGGCGATTACGAGGTGAATGTAAGCACACGCGACATTCGTCCGCCCGAATGCCCCGAGCATCCCATCTTCTACTTCAACGAAGATCCGATCAGCAACGGCAATAGCAAGCTGACGCAGTCGGGAGCCATTCTGAGGGTCAGGGTGCTCAAACCGGGCGTTGCGCGACTGGCCTGGGTGTGCCGGCCCTACCGCGCGCCGGCTGACGGTCGTTCGCTCGGGCTGTTGCTACGCCGCATCGCATGGGCGCCGCGACCTGCGCGCGATTCCACGGCCCGCATCCTGCTACGCCCGCCATCGTCGCCGGATTCGCCGCCCGCGCCGGCGACCGGTCCGCTTCTATTCCTGCATATTCGCAAGACGGCGGGCACGTCGCTCGTCGAGTTGCTATCGAATCGCTACCCTGCAGACGCATGGCTGTTCCAGGCGCACGCCGCCATCAATGCTGACAAGGACCCCAACCGATTCGGCATGGTGCACGGCCATGTGGATCCCGGTTATGTCAAACGCTTTCATCGACGTCCCCTTGTTTTTACGGTCTTGCGCGATCCGCTTGAGCGCACGGTCTCCGCATACAGTTTTTTCCGTGAGAATTCTGCCTCATATTTTGAGCGGCCTGAAAGAACTTTCGCAGCGGGCGATGAGACTTCGCGCCAGCGATTTTCCGAGCAGGCGCAAAAAATGTGTCTGCTCGAGTTCCTGCGGCAGGAGCCGCTTCTTGCCAGGCAGCATCTGGGCGACATCCAGACGAGACAACTTCTCTGCCCTGAAGAACGAGTTTCCCTCGCAAACAATCCCGCAGGCATGCTCGAAGCGGCGAAACGCAATCTGACGTCGTGCGATGTCGTGGGCCTTGTTGAGAGAATGGATGACACACTCTTTCTGCTCTCGCATCGCATGGGTTGGGAGGGGCTCGGGCCAATCGGGTACAAGAACGTCAATGAACGTCGGATACCGACGTGGGACGTTGATGCGAAGGCGCGCGAGATTTTGCTCGAATGGAATCAACTCGACTGCCAGCTCTACGCCTATGCGTGCGGGCTTTTCGAGCAGCGTCTGCGCGCCGCGGAGGAAGGCGGTATTGGTGCGGCTAACGCGTCAATCCTGCCGGCAGCGGCGTATTTTACTTTCGATCAGCCCATACACGGTTATGGCTGGCATTTGCGCGAGCGGACGGCCGGCCGTTGGCATGCCTGGACCGGGGCTGCGGCGTGCCACGATGCCTGGATCGACCTCAGGGTCGAATCCGGCGGCGCGCACGCGCTCCGCTGCAGCATCGTTCATGTCCTGGATCAGCGCCTGCTCGACGGTCTTCGAATATTTGTGAATGGCCACGCGGTCGACATCGAATGCAATCGCGACGGTGCGCATGTCGTGGTGGAAGCCATCGTTCCCGGATCGATCATGAACGTGCGGCCACAGATGCCCCGGATACAGTTCTCCGTTGCCGAACTTCTGCGTCCTGTCGATTTGGATGTGCGTTCCGGCGACGAGCGGACGCTGGGGGTGGCGCTCGGCTCCATCTCGATGCAGCCGATACACGGCGCTCGACAATCCGCGCCTTCGGTAAATAGCTGAAAAGATGTATTCAGGCGGTCTGCATGCCCGGCAGTACCGCGATGCACTTCAGCTCGATCGCAATCGGCGTCGGTAGTGCGGTGATGCCGAGCGTGGTGCGGCAGGGTTGCGCTGCGGTGAAGTATTCGGCGTAGACACGGTTGTAAATCGCGAAATCGTGCGTCATATCCGTGAGGTAGACGGTTACGTCAACGAGGTCGTCCCAGTGTGCGCCGCTCGCTTCTAGAATCGTGCGTACGTTGTGGAACACCGCACGGCATTGCGCCTCGATGTCGTAGCAGATCAGGCGGCCCTCGGTATCGTATACGTTTCCGATAATCGCATTGGTGCGCGGATCGCGCGGGCCGACGCCGGAGAGGAACAACAGATTGCCTACGCGGCGCGCGTGCGGGTAGGCGCCAACCGGTCGTGGTGCCTGCTCTGCATGAATCTGGCCTGCGGCCTGCGTTTTGCTCATGGCGATTTCGCCCCTGTCGCTGCGGGTTCGGCGCCGATGTGCACGTTGCGCGCGGTAATCGTGCGGCCGAAGCGATCCAGCGCACTCACGCGGTACTCGCCCGGAAACAGATAAAGGCGCGACCGCTCGCTGACGTGATTGGCGAGCAGGCGTTGCTCGATCGGCGCGCTCTGATCGACCACGTTGAGTATGACGCGATCGGCGGCGACTGCATCGTCGCTCTCGCGCGTGTAATGCGCCTCGACCAGACACGGAAATTGGCCGCGGCAGATATCGCTGCTGATCTGGTAGGGCAGGCGCGTACCGTCGAGACTCACCCAGTTCGGGCGATTCTCGATCGTGGTCGGCGGTGGAAAGAACACGCTCACGTCATACAGTCCCGGCTTAAGTGTCCACGCCGCGCCTGCATCGTCGATGAACACGAACGGATGGTTTGTGCGTGCGGCGTTTTTCGCGGCGACGTAGTAGGGGTGATTCTGATCCTCGCGCGCATGCTCGATCATCATCGTCTGCTCGATCGCGAGCGGCTCGACGCCGGAAAGCCTGCGAAAAAACGTCGCCATGCTCGATCCGCGCAAATACACGCCGCTTTTTTGGATATGGGCGAATCCGGCATTGACGACAAGGCGCGTATTCGTATCGCGCTTAAACAGATTGGCGAGCGTTTCCGCGCCTTCCTTCTCGCGCGGATCGCCGACACCGGCGTTCTCGGCATCGTAGGCGACAACCTTGTAGCCGAGGCGGACCGCCTCGCGCACCATCTCGCCGTAGATCGGTTCGCTGGTATAGAAGCCGGTCTTTGCGATCGCGTAGCCGCGTTTTTGCAGTTCCTTGTCGCTGATGTACAGCGTCTCGGCGGCGAACGTGTTGTAGCCCTGCGCGCGCAAGCGCGCGAGCAGCTCGACCGTAAGCGTGCGCGTGATCGGCGCGCTATGCGCTTCGTTGAAGAATATCGCCTTGCGGTCTTTCGCAAGTTCGAGGATTACTTCATCGGCCGGGCGCATGCGATATCCGCCGGTGAGCGGCGAAGGCGCATCGTCGGACTGTGCCGGCTGGGCGATCGAGAACGATCTGCTCGCGCCGTCGTAATCCGCGATCCAGGTCTGGAACCACGACAGATACTGACCGAAAATCAGGCGAAATGCCCGGTCTGCGTTCGCGTCGTAATTCGATTGCATCAGCATGTACTGGGCGAGCAGGCCGGGCTGCTTCTGCGCCTTGTGCATGATCTCGTCAGATTTGTCCGCTGCGGCGAGCTGTTGACGGCGCCACTCCGCCGGCGACACTTCTTCCGACGTCGGCGATTTCTTGTCGCTCAGCGCGAACGCTGCAACGGGTACGCTTGCGGCGACGAGTAAACAGCAAAGCAGCGCAACGCGATCGATTCGAGACATGAATTTCCTTGTAGACAGGCGGTTCATCGCTTCCTACCGACGGCTGACGACGCGATATTGTCGCAACGAGTAGCGAGGGGCGACACCGGCAGAGGTCACGCCTTGTGCGGATCTACCGTGCGCAATTGCTGCAGTGCCTGCGCGTAGCGCTCGGCCACTTCTGCAGGGCCGTTGACCTCGATGCCGAGATCGTTGACCAGGCCGTTTTCGAGACTGTAGACCCAGCCGTGCACGGTCAGCGCCTGGCCACGGTCCCAGGCGTCGCGCACGACGGTCGTTTGCGCGACGTTGATCACCTGTTCGATCACGTTGAGCTCGCACAGGCGCGCGTGGCGCAGCGGCGCAGTGGCGAGCGCAGCGAGCGCATCGGAATACTTCTGCGCGACATCGCCGACGTGGCGCAGCCAGTTGTCGACGAGCCCGAGCCGCGCACCTTCCAGCGCCGCGCGCACG